>SDWO01000046.1 GCA_004195325.1 Candidatus Izemoplasma acidinucleici
ATAATGAACAATATACAATATTTGTGAAGTTTGGATTTGTTGATACTGAGTTTGGATTAAAGATGATTATCTTAAGTAATCCAGGTGGAGAAGATCCGGTTCAAATTGACACAGTGTATGTACCGTTTGAACAAGTGTTAGGAAGAATCCAAGATTTATATAATGATATATTTGATGTTGGCACAAATGTTGAAGTCTTCTGTAATGACTATATGGCTAGTGTTAACTTTGAAGGTCCTAATTATCAGGACTGTGTAGATACGTTATATGATATGAGACAAATAGTCACATATTGGGAATTATTAAATGTATATCAAAGTCAAATTCAAATGGATGGTATGGATATTGAAGGATACTTTGTAACAATTGAATTTGATGCAGGAAACGGAGTAGAAACAGCTGATGTACCTTTCGTATTTGTAGGTACAGGAATTAATCCTATAGCTTTACTACTAGGTCATCCTCTAGGTTATGATGATCACGTAGGAATGGGATTAGTAACAGTAGATTTACAAACAGCTTTATATGAGATAGATTATTTCTACTCAGTAATTGCTGATCAAAATCAAGATTTATATCAGTTTTGCCAAGATTATATGATGGGATTACCTTTCCCACAAGACCCTGGTTATATACAAGAATGTGCTAATGGGTTTAATAATCTAAGAATGGGCTTAACGATGTACATTATCTTAGATATAAGCGAACAATATATTTCAGGTGACGGAATGGAAGGTCCTGGATATGTTGCTAATGTAGAGTTCTATGATATCCATAATAATATATATAATGTTTATATTACATTTGGATTTATAGATACCGAATTCGGACAAAAATTAATAGTACTAAGCAATCCAGGAGGAGAAAATCCAGTTCAAATTGATACAGTATATGTACCATTTGAGCAAGTGTTAGGAAGAATTCAAGATTTTTACAACATTTTACTTGATGTAGACACAGATGTTGAAGCCTTCTGTAATGACTATATGGGAAGTGTTTACTTTGATGGTCCTAATTATCAGGACTGTGTAAATACGCTATATGACATGAGAGAAATAGTCGTATATTGGGAGATACTAAATGTATATGAAAGTCAAGTTCATAATGATGGTATTGATATTGATGGATACTATGTAACAATTGAATTTGATGCAGGAAATGGTATAGAAACATATGACGTACCATTTGTGTTTATTGGAACAGAAACTGACCCTATAGTCCTATTACTAGGACATCCTCTAGGGTATAATGATCAAGGAGGAATGGGATTAGTAGAAGTAGGTTTAGAAACAGCATTAATTGAAATAGAATATTTCTATTCTGTACTAACTGATACGAATCAAGATTTATATCAGTTTTGTCAAGACTACATAATGGGATTACCATTCCCACAGGATCCCGGTTATATCCAGGATTGTGCTAACGGGTTTGAAAATTTTAGAATGGGTGTAACAATGTATATTATTATAGATATTAGTGAAAATTATATGATGGGTTATGGAGTTGAAGGACCTGGATTTATTGCTAATATTGAATTCCATGACATCCATAATAATATATTCTATGGTTATGTTGAGTTTGGATTTATAGATACAGAATTAGGACCAAAATTAATAGTACTAAGTAATCCAGGTGGAGAAGTACCAATGCCTGATTACAATATAGTAGCAGTAGATATATTAACAGCTGAAGCATTGATGCTAGATATGTATGATGATATATTCAACCCTTCAACACTTGTTGAAATACTATGTTTAAACTATACTTTACAAGACCCTTACGGTCCATCATATGAAGAGTGTTTTGATGCAATAACCGAAATGAGATTGAATTATGAAACATATACTTATTCAACAATAGAATTAGCTGATATTCCTATGGGTGGAAATAACATGTTACCAGGATTTATGGTACCTATGACACTAACTGGAGTAGACGTATTTTTCAACTTTGATTTATTCTTCATAGTTACTGATTACAATGACGATATGGAACTAGAATTTATATTTTTAGGTCACCCAGGTGGTTTGGATAATCAAGGTGGTCCAGTGTTTACAACGATACCAATTAATGAAGCTGAAGCACGTTTAACACAATTCTATATTGATTTAACAGACATCAATTTTGATGAAATGGTATTCTGTGATACTTATATATTGCAAAGTCCAACAACGAACATGGATCCTTATACATGTGGGAATTATGTAATTGATGTACATCAGGCAAATGTTTCCTTTAGTATAGATAATGTATGGGAAGAAGGTATTGATTCACCAAATGGACCAATTCCTGGATATCGTGCTGAGATGACAGTTATACATGATGGAAACGCCACATATTCATTTAATTTACTATTTGCATTCTTAGATAATGGGAATGGTATATTTATGGTATTCTTTACAGATGAATTCATACAAGGAGAACCACAAGGTTCAATGTATGCAGATATTAATGAAGTTGATGCCTTAAACTTAATTAACCAATTTTATGAAGTATTCAACGACACAAATATTCAAGATGAACTATTCTGTCAAGTGTACTTACCTTTACAAGATAATATGCAACCATACGAGCAAACAAACTGTATTACCTTAAGACAAGAATTAATTTTGTTGGGAATGACATTTGAAGTTGGTTCAGTTGTCTATTATCCTGGATATGATCAGAGTCCACCTTACTTCATTGCAACCGTTACAAAAACAGAAAATGGGTTGACTCATGTATTTGAAGCATCGTTCATATTCTTGATTGATCAAACTGGTAACATAATACCAGCAATGCCATTTTTACAATCACTTGGATATAATATGCCGCCAATGTATAACCATATGAATGTTAGCATTGGTATAGCCCAAACTGAAATATTAGAATTGTATTTCAATGCAATGGACACTACATTAGAGGTCGATTACGTTTGTATGCAATTCGCGTATAATATGCCAATAGAAATGTATAATATGTGTGATCAATTTGAATTGGTTAGAATTATGTCTAGTATAAATAATTATACTATTAATAGTGTATTAGAGTTTTATATAGATGGAGTACAACATTTCAGAGCGTTTATCACAGAAACAAGTATCAATGGACCAAGAGATTTCGAAGTTGATTTCACATTTATAGTTGGTTTAGATGATAACGCTGTTTTGTTGCCGGTTTCGCCATTAATTATTGATCCTGATATTCTAGTAGAAGAAGATATTGTAGTAGTTATAAATCTAATAAACCAATTTTATGATGACCTATTTAATTGGGCAATATCTGATGTTGATTTCTGTAATCTGTATTACTTCGATAACCCATTTTACATAGGAACTCCAGAGGATTGTTTTGCTGGAAGACAATATGCTTTGTCGAGAAATGAGATTTATTTTGTTGGTCCTGTAACGCCAGAATATATTCATCCATTTACCACGTACTTAGCATTTATTGATGTATTTAGTGTTGATGGACCATATGCATATGATATGGTATTTACAGTAATAGATTTAGGAGGAATTAATCATTTGATGATGTTTGATGAGATAATTCAAGAAATTCCTTTACCTTAGGTCATAAAAAAAAGGATACCGATTGGTATCCTTTTTATTTACAATCATTGGCATGACTGAATCCCATTAAGAAGATTTCTTTAACATGCTCATCTTGTAGACTATAGAAAACTTGTTTTCCTTGTTTTCTTGTTTTTACAACGTTTAAATCACGTAATAATTTCAATTGATGTGATACTGCCGATTGGCTTGTTTCTAAAGTGTCAGAAATGTCTTGAACACAGTACTCATCTTTAGTAAGTAAATCGATGATTCTCAGTCTTGTATAATCACTGAAAATCTTAAATAACGAAACGGTTTCTTTTATTTCTTCTTGGTTGTATTCCATATTATTTCCCCCTTGAGTAAATTAGACGTAAACTGTTTAATACAGCGATTAAAGTAATTCCAACATCGGCAAAAATAGCGGTTAACATTGAGCTAAGTCCGAATCCTGCAAATGTTAAGAATATAAATTTAACACCTAAACTTAATATAATATTTTCATATACAATTCGTTTTGTCTTTTTAGCGACTTCTGTTGCCTGTTCTAATAGGTTTATATCATCACCCATTATGATTACATCAGCAACATCAATTGCTACTTCACTACCATTCCCCATAGCAACACCGATATCAGCATTTCTAAGTAATGGTGCATCATTAATTCCATCCCCTACGAATAGTTTTAATTTTTTTGTTTCAATTTCATTAAATGCTTTTATTTTTTCTTCTGGTAATAAATTTGATCTAAAATCAATACTTCCAAGTGATGTTGCAACTTCTTTTGCCATTGCATCATTATCACCTGTTAACATTACTATATTATAGTTTCTAGATAAACGTCTGATTGTATTGATAGAAGAAGATTT
>SDWO01000086.1 GCA_004195325.1 Candidatus Izemoplasma acidinucleici
AACCAAAACTTTTAAAGTTAAAGAATACATATATAAGTTACGAACCAAAGAGTTTTTAGGAGTCTTTTTCGAACAAAAAAAAAGAAGAATTAGCAAACCTGATTACTTAAAAATAAAAATGAGTGATTTAAACAATCAAACAAAAGAGATAAGAAATCTTCTTAAGCAAAATAATCTTTATACTGTGTGTCAAGAAGCGAGTTGTCCAAATCAACTTGAATGTTTTAGTAACAAGACAGCAACATTTATGATTTTAGGAAACCACTGTACAAGAAACTGTGCATTTTGTAATGTTACAAATGATACTCCAAAAGCAGTAGATCCAAATGAACCTAATAATATACTAAAAGCAGTAAAACTAATGGGACTAAAACATATCGTCGTTACATCAGTGACAAGAGATGATTTAGAAGATTACGGAAGTAACCAATTTGTAAAAGTAATTGAAATATTGAAGGAAAACGCAAAAGATACCACAATCGAAGTTCTTATACCTGATTTTATGGGTGATTACGAAAGTATAAAAAGAGTTGTCGATGCGAAGCCTGATGTTATCAATCATAATTTAGAAACAGTACACGAGTTATATAATGGATTTAGAGATAACGCCGATTATAAAAGAAGTTTAAATCTAATCAAAACTGTCAAAGAGCTTGATCCAAAGATTCTTACAAAATCAGGTATCATGATAGGTATTGGAGAAACAGAAGAGCAAGTTTTGGATTTAATGGTTGATTTAAGAGCGTACAATTGTGACATAATGACAATTGGACAGTACTTACAACCTTCAAAGGAACATATTGAAGTCAAAGAGTATATTTCTGAAGAACAGTTTGTTGAGTACAAGAAAAAAGGTATGGAAAAAGGATTTAAATACATTGCTAGTGGTCCGCTTGTTAGAAGTAGCTATCAAGCAATGAAGCAATTTCAAGGAGAATAATATGAAAACTACAATTCTGAATGAAAAACATAGAGCACTCGGTGCTAAGATGGTTGAATTTGCTGGATGGGAAATGCCAATAGTGTATAGTTCTATCACAGAAGAGCATATGAAAGTTAGAGAAAATGCAGGATTATTTGATGTATCACATATGGGGGAAATATGTATTAAAGGAGACAATGCGGAAGCATTTGTCGATTATATTTTCACAAATGATGTAACATCAATGATTAATAATCAAGTTCTGTATGGAATGATGCTTTATGAAACAGGAGGAGTAGTCGATGACTTACTTGTATACAAGTTTCATAAGAGTCATTACTTACTTGTTGTCAATGCATCAAATGCTGATAAGGACTTCGACTGGGTTGTGAAAAACAACACATTTGATTGCAGTGTATCAAATGAATCAGATAATTTTAGCGAGATAGCTTTACAAGGTCCAAAAGCACAAACGATACTGCAACAATTAACTGACTTTAATCTAGATGATATTACATTTTTTACACATCAAAACATACGTATTGATGGTAAACTATGTTTGGTATCTAGAACAGGATATACAGGAGAAGATGGTTTCGAAATATACGGAACTCATTTTGATATAGATGAATTATGGTCAATTATTCTCAAATCTGGTGGAGAGAACATACTACCAATCGGACTTGGGGCTAGAGACACACTTCGATTTGAAGTGAATTTACCACTTTACGGACATGAGTTAAGTGACTCAATAACCCCACTTGAAGCAGGATATGGATTCGCTGTGAAACTAGAAGCGAACAACTTCATAGGTAAAGATGTTTTAGTAAAACAAAAAGAAACTAAAACAACACGTAGAATTTGTGGTCTTGAATTGGTTGATAAAGGAATAATGAGAGAAGGGTACAAAGTGTATCATGATAGCAAAGAAGTAGGGTTTATAACAACAGGTTATAAAACTCCTACGACAGGTAGAATAGTTGCCTTAGCTATGATTGATAGACCGTATGATAAATTAGGAACAGATTTAGAAGTAGAAATAAGAAATAAAGTAAAGAAAGCAGTAGTTGTTAAGAAAAAATTCTTTACTAAAAACTATAAAAAGTAGGAGGATATTATGAGTAAAATTATTGATGGATTGTATTACGCAAACTCACATGAATGGGTGAAAGTAGAAGATGCATTCGCATACGTCGGGATTACTGATTATGCACAAGAAAGTTTAGGGGAAATCGTATTTGTTGAGCTTCCTGAAGAAGATGATGAAATAAGTGCTGGTGGAGAATTAAGTGCTATCGAATCTGTAAAAGCAGCTTCTGATATTGTTAGTCCTGTTACAGGTACTATTGTTATGGTCAATGAAGAATTGGAAGATAGTCCAGAATTGGTTAATGAAGATCCATATGAAAATTGGATTGTAAAAATCGAAATGGAAAACAAATCAGAATTAGAAGCTTTATTAAACGCAGCAGAATATAAAGAATTAATCGAATAGGAGGAACAAGATATGTTTAAATATTTACCTCATACTGAAGAAGACATAAAAGCAATGCTTGAGGTGGTAGGAGTAAACAATATCGAAGACCTGTTTAGTGAAATACCTGCAGAATTAATGGGACAAGATTTAGATGTTCCATTTTCTCATAGTGAGTTAGAGTTGCAACGTAGATTCCAAGATTTAGCAGATAAAAACACAACTTTAATTCCTTTTGTAGGAGCTGGGGCTTACGATCATTACACTCCAAGTGTGATTCGCCACATTATCGAACGTCAAGAGTTTTTAACAGCCTATACACCGTATCAGCCTGAGATATCTCAAGGAACGCTTCAATACATATTTGAGTATCAATCACATATATGTGAACTGACAGGTATGGATGTTTCAAATGCATCAATGTACGATGGAGCTACTTCAACAGCAGAAGCTATGTTTATGGCAATTGGAGCGAAAAAAAGAGATAAAATACTATTATCAAAGACTGTTAATCCAAATATTATTGAAGTCTTAAAAACATATGCAAGATTCCGCAATATTACGATTGATTATATAGATTCAATTGATGGAGAAACTTCAATTGAGGATTTCAAGCAAAAAAACAGTAAAGAATATGCCGGGATCATAGTTCAATCACCTAACTTCTATGGAATCATCGAAAACTACGATGGATACAGAGAAGTACTAGATGAAACGAAATCATTATTCATTATGAATAGTGATATTTCGACGTTATCAGTATTAAAGACACCAAGAGAGTACGGTGTTGATATCGCAATTGGTGATGCACAAGCACTTGGTATTCCACTAGGATATGGTGGACCATATATTGGATATCTAGCAACAACTAAGAAATTAATGAGAAAGATGCCAGGACGTATTTGTGGAGTTACTAAAGATACTGAAGGTAAAAGAGCATTCGTATTAACATTACAAGCTCGTGAACAACATATTCGTCGTGAAAAAGCTAATAGTAATATTTGTAGTAATCAAAGTTTACTAGCTTTATTTGTGACAGTATATCTAGCAGTGATGGGTAAAAAGGGTCTAAAAGAAGCACAGATGAACTCATTCAATGCAACTCATTATTTATATGAACAAGTAACGTCTTTAGAAGGATTTGATGTTGTATTTAATAAAGAATTCTTTAAAGATTGTGTTATAAAAACAACAAAAGATGTATCAAAGATTAATGAATTACTATTTGATAAAGGAATCTTAGGTCCTTTAGATTTAGAATTATTTGATCCAACAATGAAAAATTATTTGTTATTTAGTGCTACTGAGAAAAGAACAAAAAAAGAAATTGATTTACTAGTTTCAGTATTGGAGGTAGCGTAATGTATTACGATAGACTAATATTTGAGATATCTAATCCTGGTAGAAAAGGATACAGCTTACCTAAGAGTGAATTTAAAGAGTATTCATTATCAAACAATTTGCAAAGAAATGAAGAACCAATGTTACCCGAAGTATCTGAATTAGAAGTAGTACGTCATTACACAAATGTTTCTGTTAAGAACTTTGGGATTGAAAAAGGATTTTATCCTTTAGGATCTTGTACTATGAAATACAATCCTAAGATAAATCAAGATTTATCAAATATGCCTGAATTTAGTTTACATCCTTACGCTCCTGTTAAAGCAGCACAAGGTGTTCTGGAAATATATTATGAAACACAAAGAATCTTAAGTGAACTTAGTGGATTACATACATTTACTTTGAACCCATATGCTGGAGCTCACGGTGAATTAATTGGGTTAATGATTATCAAAGCATATCATCAAAAACAAAACGATTTAAAACGTACTAAAATAATTGTTCCTGATAGTGCTCATGGTACGAACCCAGCAACTGCATCAGTGGCTGGATTTGATGTTGTAGAAGTGAAGTCAAACATGGATGGAACAGTAAACGTTGATGATTTAAAAGAAGCTCTAAACGACGAAATCGCAGGTATTATGCTTACCAACCCTAATACGCTAGGAATCTTTGAAAAAGACATTTTAGAAATTTCATCTTTAGTACATGAGGCTGGTGGATTATTATATTATGATGGAGCCAATTTGAATCCATTATTAGGACTTGCACGTCCTGGGGATATGGGATTTGATATTATGCACATCAACCTACATAAAACATTTAGTACACCTCATGGTGGAGGTGGACCTGGTAGTGGACCTGTAGGTGTTGTTGAACATCTAGTTGAGTTCTTACCAAAACCGGTAGTTAAAAAAGTTAATAATCAATTTGATATTGAATTTAATAATGACACAACAATCGGGCAAATAAGCCATTTCTACGGTAATATCGGTGTTGTATTAAAAGCATATAGTTATTTATTATCTATTGGAAAAGAAAACTTTAAACATATTGGTGGATTAAGTGTATTAAACGCAAATTATATTAAAGAGTCATTAAAAGATGATTACTTACTACCTATTAAAGGAATTTGCAAACATGAATTCGTATTTGATGGATTGATAGATAAATCAAGTCATGTTACTACATTAGATGTAGCAAAACGTTTACTTGATTATGATGTACATCCACCAACAATTTACTTCCCACTTATATTTAAAGAAGCATTAATGATAGAACCACCTGAAACTGAAAGTAAAGCTACAATTGATAATTTCATTACAATTATGAGAAAGGTCGCAGAAGAAGCAAGAACAAATCCTGAACTTGTAAAAGGTGCACCTTATAATACAGTAGTAAAACGTTTAGATGAAGCAACAGCGGCTCGTAACCCTATCGTTAAATTTAGAGATATAGAATCTTGAAAGATCTAGTAATAATTGGTGCTGGACCTGGAGGATTTGACACTGCGATTCATGCCAAAGAACTAGGACTAGATGTCGTTCTAATTGAAAAACACATTGTTGGTGGGACTTGTTTAAACTATGGATGTATTCCAACTAAGGCGTTGTATCACAACGCAAAGCAGATTAAACTAATGAAATCACTTGATGTATTTGGAATTCAAGTTGATAACTATTCAGTGGATTTTGAGAAAGTAAAAGAAAGAAAAGAGCAAATTGTTACTTCTCAAGTGAAGAATGTCCTTACTACATTAAACAAACTTAAAGTTGAACTAATAGAAGGTGCAGCTACAATCGTTGATAAAAACACAGTACTTGTTAATGATGAAGAGATTAAAACAAAGAATATCATAATAGCAACTGGTTCAAAACCTTCAATGATTCCTTTTGAAGGACAAGGACTTGATGTTGTTAATACATCAAGAGATATCTTATCTTTAACAAAGTGGCCAAAAAAGATGGTTATTGTTGGTGCTGGAGTTATCGGGTGTGAAATGGCATCTATATTTAATGAATTTGGTACTGAAGTTCATTTAGTTGAATATATGGATGAAATATTACCACCACTTGATAAAGACATAAAAAAACGTGCTCGTAATTTGTACAAGCGCGCAGGAATTAATATTTATGTTAAATCTAAGTTTATGGGTGTTAAAGAAGAAGACAATACTTATAAAGCGATGATTGAAAGTAAAAACAAGATGATTGAAATAGATACTGATTATGTACTTGTTAGTACTGGTAGAGCACCTAATTTTGGTGGAATAAATTTAGATAAACTTGGTATAGAATATTCTAATAAAGGAATCAAAGTTGATGAGTTTAAACAAACCAATATAGATGGTGTTTACGCAATTGGTGATGTAAATGGAGAATTTATGTTAGCTCACAAAGCTACATATGATGGATTCAAAGCATTATCTCATATTGTGAACCATGTTAAGGATATTAATTTTGATCAAGTACCTAGTGTTGTATTTACATTTCCTGAAATTGCATCTGTTGGTAAAACAGAACAAGAGTTAGAAGGAACAAACTACAGAACGAACAAATTCATGTTCAAAACGAATGCCAAAGCACAATGTTTAAATGAAACTGATGGCTTTGTCAAAATGATAGTAGATGAAAATGATGTTGTTGTCGGGTGTCACATTATTGGACCTCATGCATCAGATTTGATTCATGAAGTAACTTCTGTAATGTATCAAAATATTACAATCAAAGAGTATAAGAATATCATTCATGCTCATCCTACTATAAGTGAAGTAGTAAGTGAGTGTATTAAAGGACTATAAAAAAAAGACCAAATACTGGTCTTTTTATTTATTCATATTTCCATTCACTTGTTTCAAATGTAATGTCTCCATCACTTATTGTGACATTCTCCCAAGTAGGTAAGTTAAGGAATGCTTTGTCATAATCTTTTTCTTTTAGTGTTTTAACATAGAAACGATTATTATCCTCGTTGTTACTTGGAGAGTACACTATAGAATATCCATAATCCCATACTCCAGGTCCAACCCAGCCATATTGCGCAACTGCATATCCTCTGAAACTATTTATCATAATACCATTAAATTGACTTCCATTTTGATACTCATACTCTAATGGGTTTTGTGAATTACCAGTAGCTTTAGCATATAAAGCACCTTTTAATAATATTTTTGAGTTGATTGCATCTACATAAATTGATTCCTCAGTGTAGAAGAAACCAACGAATTCATTTGGATCTGAATTATCATTTGTTTCATTAATACTATTTATTCTTATGTTGTCTTTTGAAAGAATAGTAAATGCTTTATTTTTATCTTTTGTTTCTAAGCCTTCAAAATCATTCATTTCAAAGATTGTTTCTCCTAATACTAAGAACATTGATTCATTAAATTCCTTGCTATCACCAGTAAATGTTAAATTACCACTTACCACAATTGTACCTTTGAGTTTCTGGGTTTTCCCACTTGAATCAATTGTTAGATTACCAAGAACTATAAGCGCTTCATTATCAAAGTCACTAATTTTGAGCTCATTACCAATTACTAAGTCACCATCATATACAGCGGAGAAGTTAAGTGTTTCTCTGTCATTTGGGAAATCGTAAAAAGTATCATTAGTGATATCTACATATGCAGTATTTGGATAAATAGCATTTTTCTTTTTCCCTCCTGGATATATAATTGCACCCATGTTATCTCTTATAACATCTTCCCAGTCCAATATGGTTATTGGATCAGTTATAGTTCTGTTATCAGTTGGAAGGTTATTTGTTATTTGATCTAACAAGTATTCATCAAAATCAAAATTACTGAAGAAATCTGTGATATTATCAGGTTCGATGTTTCCTTGTTCAGGTAATGAACTACCATCAACATCTTCAAATTGATCAAGATTGATTACTGTGTTATCAATTGCATCTGGATCTTCTGTATAACATGCAAAATCACACCATTGATAATCAGTTGTGAAGAACATATCTGATGTTTTGTTTCCATCTTCCAAATCAGGGAATGATCCACTTGCATTTGGAGTTAAATAATTTTGGAACATTACATCATCTTCATACCAAACACTCTGATTTGACATATAAATATTACTTCCAAACATACCAACTTCTTCGTAATATCCACCGTTTAAAACTAAATCGCCATTGGTCCCCATACTGAATGCGAACGGATGTGGTGAACTAACAGTAGAACCAGTAGCTGACAAATATGCATATTTAACTAAATCAGTACCATTTGCTAATGTGTAAGCAAATCTATATACTTTTGTAACAACACCGCCATTATCCCCAAATTCAGGAAATAGAATAGTAACATCATTAACTATTACAGTGTAATCAACTAAAATTCGTGGTGCTTCAAAATTATTGAAGTTATCATAGGTACCACCAGCAGTAACAAATTCATTTAACTCAGAAAGAGCTTGTGTTATTAGTCCTTTAGCTACTGACTCGTCGTTTGTATTTTCAATTTGATGAGTAGTTGCACCACTCAAGTTTATTGTGGACCCCGTTACTGAAGTCACAGTGAACGACAAAACAGCAATGACGACTAAAGCCATTGTTAATGTACTACCTTGTTCGTTATCAATAACCTTGTTATTAAATATTTTTTTAATAAATTTTATCATGAGTATGCACCTCCTCTTTTGTAATCTTTAATTATAACATATATATATATGTATTTCAAATTTTAGACTAGTATTCTTGTGATAAATGTTTGTGGTTCTAGTGGATGACCGTTAGGTAAAATGATTTCTAAGGTCAATGTAAGTTCAATAATACCTTGTGAGCAAGCACCAACAGCCAAATCACAAGTAGCAGGATCAATTGATATTAAATTAACTGTTGAAACATCTAATATATTGACAGATGGATCATTCAATTGCAGTACAGTACCATCATCGTATGTATAAGTCATTATTCCTGTTGACCTTGTTAAAGTAATAGTATCAGTTTTAGGGTTTGTATAATCAGGAACAATCGCAAAAGTAGTCGGATCAATTGTAAAATCGTATAGGTGTCTAATTTCAATAATAAGAACATCACCATTGTCAGAAATCAATTCAAGTTCTTGTGCTTCGAGTTGAAATATACTCAACGTTATTTTTTCAGAAATAAGATAGGATTCATTGCTTAATTTTGTGTCTTGTGCTAATTGATTCTTAGCTGCTAGACTAAGCATCAAGATTTGCATTAACATAATTATAAGTAAACTACCAACTGCGATACTAATTAACAATTCAAGTAAGGACACACCCTTGTTATTCTTAATCATACTATTCATTAGAAATCAACCCCGTCTGTGTTATAGTTCGATTTGTTTCGGTATCATATTCAATCCAAATAATGACGTTATACAAATCGGGATTTGTGGCTGTACTAGGTGCAAAGTTACCAATAATAGTTCTTACGGCATCAGGAATTAGTACATTTACTTCTAAACTGTCTATATATCCCTGTGGTAAGCTATAGTTCATAATAAAGACTCTAAATTGAGTTACATCAAAATATGCATTATTCCAAATACTTGAAAAAATTTGGTCACATAACAATTCATCCTCAGGACCTAAATCAATACATTTGTCTTTGTTTAATTCGATATAATACTGATTGTTTGAATTTGCTGTATTTATTAAGGTTTCAATATCAGTAAATGTAAATCGATTGATTCCATCTAGAGTACCATTTGCAATATTCGATGCAGAGCGTCTTTTTTGTTCTCGGTCATTAATTTCTATATTGTTAACCAAAGTAGTGATTAATGGAAAAATAATTACTGTTGATATAAAAATTACAGCGAATATTTCTAGTATTGAAAAACCTTTATTATTTAATTTCATAGTCATGTAACCTCCCACGATAAATACGTCGTGTATATTATAACACTTATAAAATAAAATGTAAAACATATGAACCTCTTTTGTTGCAATAAGAAAATTATTCTTTTTTTGTAAATTTAGCCGTTTTGTAGTATAATTGAAATGATAGAAAAATAGTATATAGAAGTAGGTTGGGTGATATTATGAATTCGCAATTCAAAAATAGCAAAATAGGTACGATACTCTACGTATCAATCATTTCAGTAGTTGTGCTAGTTACGATACTGATTTTTTGGTACATGTTATTCGGATACAAAGCTGGAACTTACAGTGAAGATACTCTTCTTGGAAGTGTGTATCTAGGTGGCCTTCATGAGAATGAGGTCAATGCTAAAATAAATGAAAAATATGTTGATTGGTTAAATGATGAAACAATCAATTATGAATTGACTTATCAAGGTTATACGTATCGATTTGATAGAGAGTTGTTCTCATTCAACATTGAGTTATCAATGGTTAGATTAGTTGGTGGGCAAGCAAATGAACTTACCGTCGAGTATCAAGATTCTGGAACTGATAGACAAGACACGATTACCGAAATTGAATCGTTGCCATATTTATTGGGGATAATTGACAATGTCGATACTCAAAGATTAATCAACGATATATTAAGAGATGCTGGATTAATGAAGACTTACTCATCTAAAAGAGTAGAAGATTACTTGGTTGATGCAAACTTAAGTATTGTTGATATTAGCTCGATAACAGTTGAGTTACCTTTAGGATTTAATGGAAACAATGTATTAGATGGTATTACTGAATTATATGGTGACCAATATATCCCTGTAAAAAGTAAAGAAGTTTACGATGTTATTGAAGAATTAAGTTCAAAATTATCTAGTTCTGAAATGACAATCTTAAGTAGAGCAATGTTAAAACAACTTTTAACTACAAATTTCAGTATTCATGAAGTACATTACGATCCAATTATTGAATTTGATTTATACACACTTGAATCATACCCACACAAAGGGAGTAACACATACATAAATCAAGTTACAGATTCAAGTTTTAGTTTTTACAATCCTAATAATTCGGACTACATGTTTAAAGTAGAATTCGATGAAGATGCATTTGAGTTAACAGTTACATTATCTGGATTAGATTTTGTGGATACAATTACTGCAGAACAAGATGTAACATTTATAGATTATATAACAATAGTGTCAGATGAAGTAAATCCAGCTCCTGGATATGATGGTATGATTGTAATTGTTAATCGCACTATTATAGACATTTATGGTGAAGAGCTTTATAATAATGATATTCTATTCGAATTTTACCGACCTGTGGTAGAAATCGTAAGCGTAGACTAACAAATATATAGATAGGGAGTGATGTTTGTATGGCAAGAAACGTACAAAAACGTCTTGGAGATGTATTATTTGAACAAGGAGTAGTTACAGAACGTCAGATAAACGAAGCCTTACGTAAAAGAGAAAAGGGAGAAAAAATTGGGGAAGCACTTATCCGTTTTGGATATTGTACTGATTCACAAATCGTTGATGCTTTAGAGAAATCTCTTGCTATAAAACGTGTAAATATTCAACTTTTGTATATCGATGAACAAGTATTAAAATTACTTGATGAAGAATTTGTAACAAAAGCAGGAATTATGCCGATTAATATTCACGGTAGAAGAATTGTAGTGGCAACTAATGATCCACTCGATTTTCCTACGATTGAAAACGTAAGATTACGTACAGGAATGAACGTAGAGACAGTATTAGCAACTAAAAATGACATTGCAACTGCAATATCTAGATATTATGGATTTAATAAAACTTTAAAATCATTAGGTATTGAAGTTTCAGAAGATAAGAAGCCAGAAGAAAAGTTTTATGAGGAAATGCTGAATGATACAGATAATGATGATAATGAATCACCAATCATTCAACTTGTAAATCAAATACTTTTAACTGCTGTAAAAACCGGAGCTTCAGATATTCATATCGATCCAACAGATATTGAGTTTAAGATTAGATATCGTATTGATGGAGTATTAGCAACAGAACGTATGTTACCAAAAATCATTTTACCAAAATTGATTTCACGTATAAAAGTAATGTCTCATATGGATATTACCGATACAAGAAAACCTCAAGATGGTAGAATTAAGACTGTAATTGAAGGTAGACCTATTGATTTGCGTATTGCGACTTTACCGACAGTACGTGGAGAAAAAGCTGTTATGAGGGTATTAGATTTATCTAGAGATAATCAAGGACTAGATAGACTTGGTCTTAATGATGGCGAAAGAGCAATCTTTGATAGACTTATAACAAGAGCGAATGGTGTAGTTTTAGTTTCAGGTCCAACAGGATCTGGGAAAACGACAACACTTTATGCTGCACTAGATCAATTAAACCGTGATGACATAAACATTATTACCGTTGAAGATCCAGTGGAGATAGAATTAGAAGGTATTAATCAAGTAAATGTAAATCCTGACATAGACTTTACATTTGCCAATGCACTTCGTTCAATCTTACGTCAAGATCCTAACATTATAATGATAGGGGAAATTCGTGATAAAGAAACAGCTCAAATAGCAGTAAAAGCTGCTCTTACTGGACATTTAGTATTAAGTACAATCCATACTAATAGTGCTGTTAAAACACTAACAAGACTTGTTGATATGGGTATTGATGACTTCTTAGTAGCATCTTCACTTAGTGGTGTAGTTGCTCAAAGACTTGTAAGACTTGTATGTCAATCTTGTGCTGTTGAAGAAACACCATCTAAAAATGAGAAAGAGATATTCCAAAGACATGGAGTAGATATTAAAAAAGTAAAACGTGCAAGAGGATGTCCGATTTGTGGTCAAAAAGGTTACAAAGGACGTACTGCAATATTTGAGATTTTAGATGTTAATGAAGAAATTATACGTATGATTTCAAATAAGGCACATGAATATGAAATTTTAGAACAAGCTCAAAAAGATGGAACAAAACTTCTAATGGAAGCTGGATTAGAAAAGGTTAGACTAGGATTAACTACACTAGAAGAAATCATGCGAATCAGCTTAGATTAGGAGTAAACCCATGAAAATATATGATTATAAATATAGGGCTAGAAGTTTAAAAGATGGTAAAATCAAAAAAGGTATTACAGAAGCCCCATCAAAAGCAATGGTTGAAAAGTTCTTGATTGAACAATCATTAAAACCTATTGAAGTGTTTCAACAAAAATCATTATTCCAGCAATTAGATAGAATTACGTTTGGTAAAGTATTAAAAGATCGTGATTTAATCTTTTACTTAAAACAAATGTCATCACTGTTAACTGCAGGTGTGAAATTAAATGAAGCTTCTGAGATTTTAGCAACACAGCAAAAAGATAAAGCGATTAGACGTATTTTATATGGAATATACTATGAAGTTAATAGTGGAGAAACGTTAGCAGATTCATACAAGGAATATCCTAAGGAATTTCCCGATATCCTGATATCAATGGTACAAGTTGGGGAAAAAACAGGAGATTTGAAGACTGCTATTAAGCAAATTATAACTTATTTTGAAACACAATATAGATTGCAAAACTCAATCAAATCAACAATGATGATGCCAATGATTTATTTATCAGTTGGTTCTCTAGTAGCGGTATTTTTAATGGTAGCAGTTATGCCACAATTTGAAGGTATGTTTAACTCGATGCCTAGTGCAAAGATGCCAACTATAACAAGGTTCTTTATCGATTCGGGTAATGGAATTAAAAACAATATACTAGGAATTACAATTGGAATAATTGCACTTATTACTGGATTTATTGTTGCACATAAAAAAAGCAAAACATTCCAAAAATTCGTTTCATATTTGGCAATTAAGATGCCTATTTTCGGAAAAGTAGTCGTTCTGAACAATCTTTCAAGAATTGCAGCTACTTTATCACAAATGCTAAATAACCATGTTCCATTACAGGAGTCATTAGCAACAACATATGACGTACTCTCAAATAGAATTTATAAGGATTTAATCATTCAAGCTCAAAAGAATGTAAATGCTGGGGAGTATATGAGTCACGCATTTGAAGGTCATTATGGTGTTGAAGTTGTTTTTACAAGAATGATTAGTGTTGGTGAACGAACAGGTGAACTTGGTCAAATGCTTAAAAATCTAAGTACTTTCTATGATGAGGATTCTGAAATCAAGATTGATCGATTAAAGAAAGCCATTGAACCGGTACTGTTAATATTCATCTTTGCGCTTATTACAGTAATGATGCTTGCAGTTATGTTACCAAGTTTATCATTTACGCAGCAACTATAGTGGTATCAAATGATTTGTCAAAATATTATAAAATAACGTATAATAAGTTGACACAGTCAATAAATAATGATATATTTATTAAGAAAACATTCGTTAATTAAATAGGAGGAAAACAATGAAAAATAATAAAGGTGTTACTTTAGTAGAATTACTAATCGTAATCGTAGTTATGGGTATTATTGCTGCTTTCGCTATTCCTGCAGTTGGAACTATTATAGAAAATACGCAAAAAGACTCTATCTTAGCAGATGCTTTAGCAATTGAAAATGCAGCTAAATTATATTGCTCGGCAACAACTTGTGATTCAGACCAATCATTAACATGGACTCAATTAAGTCCTTATGTGGAAGGTATTGAAGATTCATACTATGATTTCACTAACAATACTGGAATCGTAGCTACTAAGACAGCCGCAGGTTGGACAGTAGATTTAGAAGCAGACGGTACTACTGAATGGGAATTCACTCAAAATTTAGTTCCATCAGCAAGTGACAGAGACCAAGTAATCGCAGACGTAGATTGATTATAAAAAAACTTAGAGCCTGAGGCTCTTTTTTTTTGCTCTTAATAGATTTTTATT
This sequence comes from Candidatus Izemoplasma acidinucleici, assembly GCA_004195325.1. GTDB lineage: Bacteria > Bacillota_I > Bacilli_A > Izemoplasmatales > Izemoplasmataceae > Izemoplasma > Izemoplasma acidinucleici. Next base: position 14,471 of record SDWO01000086.1, read on the forward strand.
AGAAAATATTGTACAATATAATAAGGTGATAATATGGAAGTAATAATTTACACATATGTGTTTATGCTTGGACTAATTTTTGGTAGTTTCTTTAACGTTGTTGGAATAAGAGTTCCACAGAAAGAATCTTTAATGGGAAGAAGTCATTGTAATAAGTGTGACCACAAAATAAGATGGTTTGAATTAATTCCAGTATTGGGTTATATCTTGATCGGTGGTAAGTGTACTAAGTGCAAAACACCTATTTCAATTAAATATCCCTTAATGGAGTTATTAACAGGAACATTATTTTTAGTTTCTTATATAATTTTAAAGGATAATATGGTAGAATATGTATTGGTAGTATCATTTATTTCTTTAATGACTATTATAACTGTAAGTGATTTATATTATAAAATTGTACCTGATACAATTTTGCTAATATTTTTACCAATAATTTTAACCTTACGTATCGCTAGTAACATGATGCCTTGGTATGAAGGAATTATCGGTGGAATTATCGCATTCGGATTTATGTATTTAGTGGCATTATATGGAAAAGTGAGATTCAAAACGCTGGCTCTTGGTGGTGGAGATGTAAAGATATACTTCTTAGTTGGTATCTTTTTAGGATACAATGTTGTATTTCTTTCATTATTCTTTGCAGCACTTAGTGGTATCGTTGTTAGTATATTTATTCGAAACAGAAAGGATAAGTATATTCCGTTCGTACCATTTATATATTTCGGTAGTATGATAGCTTATTTTTTTGGAAATCAGATTATTGAATGGTATATATCATTATTTTTATAGAGGGAAGAAGGTGTTTTAATGGCGAGATTATCAATTAACTGTTACTTCACAGATACGGAATTTAGTTTTATTGAAAAACAAGATGGTTACAACATGAAGAAACTTAAATATTCTTCAGTTAAACTTCAACCAGGAACAATTGAAAATGGAATC
>SDWO01000036.1 GCA_004195325.1 Candidatus Izemoplasma acidinucleici
AGATGTGTATAAGAGACAGTTAATATACCTCTTTATTTCCATCTGAATCTTCGAAATGGATTTTCTTATTCCTCTTTCCATATTTCGTTCTAGACCAATAGCCATCTGAATCTTCATAATATGTATTGTTATTATTTTTGGTGTACTCTCTTTTTTCCCAATAGCCATTAGAATCTTCATAGTAAATCAGATTATTTCGTTGGTCATAATCATGTTTTTCCCAAAAATCATTTGAATCTTCATGATAAATAACATTACCGTGTTCATCATACTCTTTTTTTGACCAGTATTTTTTTGAGTTGGAATATTCAAAGTAGATTTCATTTCCCTCTTCATCGTAATCGCACTTTTCCCAATCCCCTTGTGCATCTTCATAATATATTTTGTCACCTTTTGAATTATAAGCTATCTTTTCTCCATCAGAGTTAGTCTTGATTTTACTAATATCTACTCCAAGCCATATTTTCTTTTCCATTACACGAACTCCTTTCTGGGTCTTTTTACTCGTATTTCCCCATTAACCTAACAAAACGAACATGTTCAATAAGAGNAGCTGTTCAATCAGCTCAGGTGGAATAATGGAAGAGGCAGCAGTAACCATAATTCTATCGTAATATTGATGTTCATTCCATCCTATACTTCCATCACCCAATCTAAAGTAAATATTATTATATCCTAACTCCGTTAGTCGCTCTATTGCTATATCGTACAGAGCTTCTATCCGTTCTACTGTATAAACCGATTCAGAAAAAGCAGCAAGTAAAGCAGTTTGATAACCGGAACCAGTACCGATTTCAAGTACTTTGGAAGTTGGCTTCAAATCTAAGATTAGAGTCATTTCCAAAACAAGTGAAGGTTGTGAAATAGTTTGTCCATATCCAATTGAGAATGGACTATCTATCTTAGCCCATTCTTTATCAATGTCCATGAAGTAACTTCTATCTAATTGATCAAAAAAGTTTATAATTGCATTATTAGAATTCATAAAATCACCCACAGATAATCAAGCTATATTATTCAATTTAGAGTTAAATATCTCTACTAAAATTAGTACACCACTTACTATTAATATACCCCCTCCTCCAGATCAAACTCACAATATTATCTGAACAAAAACAAAGGTCGATTCATTATAAATACAAATCCAGCCTATATCAGCGATTCCTCTATTAAATAATACTAGTCAGTAAAGGTCTACAACTAAAAAAACTCCCGCCTTAATACAAAGTCGGAAGTTGATTGGATACTTTATTTATTCATTTAATCCTAGTTATTTCAATACTAACTTAACCACACTCTTGACTTTGCATCAGGATCGGTTAAACAAACTTGAGTTTTCTTTTCTTCTTTCAGTTCATTTTCTATACTCTTCAACCGCTCAATACGCTCTTTATATTTCAACAGTTTCTTTTCAACTTCTATACTAATCTCATTATCCAACTCATCAAGTTTCTCTAGGTATTCTCTAATTCTCTTTTCACAATAAGCTAACTTAATATTTATTTTATTCTGATTAAAATGTTTGTTTTTCGCATTACTTGCTCTAATCTTAGTGCCATCAATAGCAACCAGTTCTCCATCAATTAAAGCTAAACCTTTTAATAATAAGACATAGCTCTTAAAAAGTTCTTTCACTGCATCCTTATTATCTTTGATAAAAACAGATATTGTTCCATGATCAGGTGTGAGACCTCCAGTTAACCACATTAACTCAATATTTCGTTTGCATTCTTTCTCAATACTTCTTGAGGATCTAATTTTATTCATATAAAAATAGAGAACTATTTTTAATAAATCGCCTCTTTGATATGGTCTTTGACCTCGATTACTTGCTTCATAAATTCTAAATCCGATTTCACTTAACTCAACACTATCAACAAATGCATCAATCACTCTTACAGCATTATTCTCATCTATCATCTCATCCATTGAACGTGGTATAAATGAACTTTGATTACGATCTGCTCCTACTAAATAAGACATGAAAATCCCCCTTACTATATAATTCGACAGTAAGAGGGACAATTCCTTTTTGTGATTAAATATATTTATCTTTTTTATTGTTAGACAGACTCATATGTAAGGATTAGATCGCAGAAAACGTACTAACTATTTGCATATAACGATGTGAGTAAACTTAGAAACTAGATCAAAGGAATCTTCTACACAACACATTTTATCGGTTAGCACTCTAAGACAATATTCTTGAATTGGTATACCTTGCTTACCGCTTTTTCTAATGTTTTTTCCATTGATCCTTCTATATCAGAATTTTTAACACAAAATGAAACAATCTAGCAACTAGACAAAGTCTTCTTCTGGTATGACATATAATCTAAAAATCTTCTAATAAGAATTTTTTCATTTTATTATAGGCATCAATGGATTCTGGTAGAGCAAATAGCATAAATGCATGTAGCATATCTTGATACTCAAGATATCGAACCCTTACCTCCACCTCCTTCAGCCGATTGTTGAACTCAACAATATCCGGATATAACATATCTTTTGTGCCTGTGATAATCATAATATTACGAAGCAAAGATAGATCTCCGTAGATTGGACTTATTCTATAGTCTTTTACATCAAAATCATCAGCCCAAGCTTTTCCAGCTTTTCTCAAGGCATACAAACCAAGCAAAGGATCTATCGCCTCATATGATTCATAGACATGATCATCTTCCATAGCAACATTAACCCATGGTGAAATCAAAATATTCTGTCGCGGACCTTTATTGCCTTCAATCACTTGTTGGAGTGTGATGGATAATGCTAAACTGCATCCTGCCGAATCGCTCATGAAACTAATATTGTCTTCTGAATAAAAGCTTTTTAAGACATCATACAACTTCATCAAATTATCATTTGAATGAATAAAGGAATAATTGGGTACTAAATGATAAAGAGGAACATAAATGTCAATCCCCGTATCTTGACATAACTTATCCAGCATAATCCAATGAATCAACTTAATTTCATGTAAAAATCCACCACCATGTAGATAGACAATACATCTTTGACTTCTCTTTTTCGATTTTATGTGATAGACAGGTAGTTCTGTCGCATTAAATGATAAAATTTCAGATTTAAACTTAAGTTTAGGCAAATCGTATTGATGCTCAAGTTTATTTTTTAGTTTTTCATAATGTTCATCAAAGTGATCCACACCCTTGAATGAAGGTATTTTTGTTAACCATAATATTTTTTCTAGTACTCTACTAATTAGACTTGTATTTTTCATATCGTCTCCTGAAGTGATTATACATGATGAAAGATATCGTTCATAGAATTATTATTAATTATATGAACCAAACGTATATAAATAAATAGAGGTAATTAAAATGACTGAAAACAAATGGATAAAACTAGACAATGCTGCGAAGATATATCCGGCATTTGCACATAAATATGATCCTGCCACCTTCAGAGTTTCTGTTGTAATGGAACATACCATAATACCCGAATGCCTTCAAAGAGCATTGGATGCTACCCTACAGAACTTTCCTTCCATGGCAGTTACACTTAGAAGAGGATTGTTCTGGGCCTACTTAGATGAAAATCCAAGGCAATGCATCATTAGTGAAGAGAAAAAAATGCCTTGTACCTATATTAATTTAAGTCGAAGCAATGGTTATCTTTTTAATGTCTACTATTATGATAAAAGAATCTCTTTGGAGTGTTTTCACGCTTTAACAGATGGCTATGGCGCTTTTGAATTCTTAAAAGCCCTTTTATATCGCTATCTTAGCGATTTTGCGGATGTTTCATCAGACCATCTTAGACTTATGGGCAATACCGAAGAGAACTTACGAGATGGGTACAAACATTTTTCGAATGATACAAAACATAAATCGAAAAACAAGCGAGTAAAACATATAACTGGCACCCATATACACACTGAAGGTGTCTTTGTGAACCACGCCCTTTTGTCTGCTAGTACATTAAAGAGGACTGCTAAAACATTTGATACAACCATTACTATTCTGTTAACAGCACTATATATACAATCCATATTTGCTATAAGAAAATCTGGTCCAATTGCCATTGCGGTACCAGTTAATCTAAGAAAAATATTTAAAACGGATACACTTAGAAATTTTGTCTATGTCATGAACATTGTAATAGAACTGGATCTACCTCTTAAAGAATTGATTTCCATTATTGATAAACAGTTTAAAGAGCAAATAAAACCTGATAATCTACTGGCAAAATTTAGTCAGAATGTAAGCTTCGAAGAATTATTATTCATGCGTGTTATGCCAAATATTCTTAAGAGTTTTTTACTAAAACAGGCGAGAACTTTCAAGATGAAATCCATTACAACATCGGTTTTAACCAATCCTGGCATTGTCACACTACCAGGGAGCATGATGCCATATGTCAAACACTTTGAGATGTTGTTATATGCTTCTAAACCACATAATGTCAATATGGGAATTGTTACTTACAATAATCAACTTGTTATTAGCTTATCACGGTGTATCGAAGAAAGAGATGTCATTGATTATTTCTTCAAACTGTTAAAAGACATCACTGATGATGATATTTTTATATACTCGAATGAAGGTGATTAAATGAACTATCCAAAATATAAGAACCGACGCACAAGATATTTTAGTAGAATGTTGCTTGGTTTTGTCATCATCAATTATTTACTCAGTTTAATCATACCATGGTATACATACGTTCATGGCAGTGTATTATTTCTAATCATGAGTTATCGTATTTTAAAGTCCTATACAGGTTTTAAGGCCTTTAGTGGTGTGATGTTTTCTATTCTCCTGATGCTGATTGTTTTTGACTTTAAAGACTTTGAATTTACATGGTCTCTTGATTATGTTTTCCCAGGTATGCTTATATTTATGTCTGTCATATTTCTTTTCATGATACTTGCAAAAAAGAGTTCCTGGCGAAAACATCATGACATTCATGTATATCTATT
>SDWO01000092.1 GCA_004195325.1 Candidatus Izemoplasma acidinucleici
TTAGAAGAGATAGATTTATATATGTCAGAAGGCATGCGTAGCAGTGACGCAATTAAAAAAACAGCCAAAACAAGAAACATGAAGAAGAACGATGTATATCAAGAATATGTCAATTCAAAAGAATAGACACTTAAAACAATAAAAGGAAGTGAAAATGATGAAACCAACATTCTATATAACAACGCCAATCTATTACCCAAGTGGAAAACTTCACATCGGTAATTCATATACAACAGTTCTATGTGATACAATCAATCGTTATAAACAACTAAGAGGATTTGATACTAGGTATTTAACTGGTATGGATGAACACGGACAAAAGATTGAAACAGTATCCAAAGAACAAAATAAAAGTCCACAAGATCATGTCGACTTTTTAGCTTCTGAAACAAAGAAACTATGGGACTTATTAGACATCAAATACGATGACTTCATAAGAACCACAGAACCTCGTCATGAACAAGTAGTTGAACAAATCTTTGAACAACTATTAAAACAAGATGATATCTACTTAGGACATTACGAAGGATACTACTGTATGAGTGATGAAGCATTCTTCACTGAAACACAATTAGACGAAGGAAACCTTTGTCCTGATTGTGGAAGAAAAACAGAACTTGTAAAAGAAGAATCTTATTTCTTACGTTTAACTAAATACCAAGATAGACTACTTAAGTTTATTGATGATAACCCAGACTTCATTCGTCCTGTTACTAGAAAGAATGAAGTAGTCGCATTTATCAAACAAGGTTTAATTGATTTATCTGTATCACGTACAAGTTTCACTTGGGGTGTTAAAGTTAAGTCTAATCCTAAACACGTAGTGTATGTTTGGATTGATGCGTTAAGTAACTATATCAGTGCCTTAGGATATAAATCAGATAACACTGATCTATATGAAAAATACTGGAACGGGGACGAAGTTGTCCACGTTGTAGGTAAAGATATCTTACGCTTCCACGCTATCTACTGGCCGATTATGTTAATGGCATTAGATATACCACTTAACTTCAAATTATATGCCCATGGTTGGTATGTAATGAAAGATGGAAAGATGTCAAAGTCTAAAGGGAATGTAGTATACCCTGATCCATTAATAGAAAAGTACGGTCTTGATCCGTTAAGATACTATCTATTAAAAGAATTACCATATAGTGGAGACGGTGTTTTCACACCGGAAAACTTTATTGCCAGAATCAATTATGATTTAGCCAATGACTTTGGTAATTTAGTAAATAGAACGATATCAATGACGAATAAATATTTTGATGGTGAGTTACATAAACCATCACAAAACTATTTTGAGTTTGATAAAATCTTACAAGATAAAATCAAAGATACTGTTTCTGTTTATACAACTGAAATGGATAATCTTGCAGTTTCAAAAGCAATTCAAAACTTATGGACTTTGGTTTCAAGAACTAATAAATACATTGATGAAACATGTCCTTGGATCTTAGCTAAAGACGACTCAAAAAAAGAAGAGCTAAATAGTGTTTTATATCATCTAGTTGAATCTTTAAGACATATTGGTATCTTATTAAAACCAATCCTATTAGATGCTTCAAAAGAGTTGTTTACTCAACTTAATATTCCAACTGATTTACAAACATGGGAAAGTCTAGAATTTGGTTCTATTGAAAACTTAAAAGTAATTGATAAACCAACTCCAATCTTCCCTCGTCTTGATAAAGAAGAGGAAGAAGAATATATCAAGAATATGATTTCAGGTAAAAAGGAAGAAGTAATTGAAGAAGTATTTGCTTCAATTGAAGATTTCGATAAACTTGAATTTGTAGTTGGTGAAATCTTAGAATGTAAAAAACATCCAAACGCTGATAAATTACTAGTATCTAAAATCAATACTAAAGATAAAGTAAGACAAGTCGTTTCAGGTATAGCTGGAAGCTATACACCTGAAGAGATGATTGGTAAAAAAGTAATAGTAGTTAAAAACTTAAAACCAGTTGAACTTAGAGGTGTCTTATCTGAAGGTATGATTCTAGCAGGTAAAAGAAGAAAGAACTATGAAGTAATTGAAGTATCATCATTACTTCCTGGAGACAAAGTGTCATAAAAAAAGTCGTTTAAAGTATAAAATGATGACAGTAACTCATTTACTTCCAATTAATGATAAATGTTTGGAATAACATATTTCTTTTTAGGTTATTTTTGAGGGTCGTATATGACCTACTATTTGTAATAAATCATGTTACAATATAAATTAGATTACTCGTTGTGAAAACTATATATAATCTTTTTGATATAGCTGTTTTTTAGAGAAAGAACAATTGAACATCCAATATTAAAAAGTCAGAGAATCTTATAAATCTCTATTATTCGTATTATATACAGTCATAGAAATCATTGTTCAATATAGTATCTTCAGTTATAAAATCTGTTGAATACTACGTTAGGAGATGATATAGTTTTAATGTAAGGGTTTTCAAAAAAAAGATTAGTAATGACATAGAATAAATGATATAATTTCAATTACAGCAACTTATATAAAAAGATAAGAGGGATAATATGGGTGAAGATTTAGTAAAAGAATTTAAAATGTATATAGAAGAAAAAACAAATACAGAAATAGATAATAGACTTTTTGTTCCTTTTCAGTATGCTGATTATTTGAACAGCTTTATTGAAAAACACTTTGAGAAAAAAGTGCATCTCACATATGGAAATTTTTGGAACAATGATATTGTATCCAAAATCATTTCTGAAAATGTAGAAGGTGTGAATACGCCCGAGGAAATTGATGATTATATTTTATTTCTTGATGGTATGGTAATTAAAAATGATGATGATTTTAATGTATATATTGTTAATCAGAATGGGCAAAAAGATTATGTTGTATTAATGCATGAAATTGCCCATATATGTTTAAATCATTTCGATGAATTTGACAGAAATGTTTACTTTAACTTCAGGAGTCCTATTTTCAACAATACAGATACACTAAACCAAGAACGAGATGCGGATGAGTTTGCTTTAAATTTTTCCCTACCGACTGAAACTTTGGATTATATAAATAAAACCAAAGATTTTTCTGTTCAAGGTAAAGCTGATTTATTTCAAGTAAGATCATCACAGGTAATTAATAGGGAGAGATAAACATGTTAAAAAGGAGTATGCTGATAGGTTTTATTTGGTCCTTTGTAATAGCTATTATTTCGATAATAGCTTTTTATTTGTATCATAATTGGTCGTTTTTATTTGGAATTTTTTCATGCATTGATGATTTTGTTATTGAACAAAAGCTATATGAAATGTTCTCTTGGGGAGACAATACAAAATGGATAGTTTCAATTGATGCGACTCTCACAAGTTTTGCATTAGTTTTTGTTTCAATGGTATATTCAGGCGTATCAAAACTTGATTTAAGTGAAAAAGGTGAGTTTGACGACATTAGGCCAGAAAATGAACAAATGATGGTTTTTTACAAAACTAAGTATGGCAAGTTTCATTTTCTGCACCCGTTTAGACAAACGCTGGTTACGAAAATAGTTGTTTTAATACTATTAACACTTTTAGAAGTGATTTTTATGATAATAGGTATTAATAACATTGTTTTGTTCTTGTTTATTTTAAACATACTTTTCATTATAAATGTTATATACAGTACAATAAGCTTTGAAAGTAAAAAGGCACATGTTAATCCAAAACAACACAACAATGTTTACTCTGAATTTTTAAACAGTTTATTTGATTCATTAGTATACTTAAGATATTTTTACTTAGATAAATTGATAGCCAAACATCTTAGTGAAGATATATCAAAACTTGAGGGAGCTTATCAATTTATCAATGAGAACATATATTATAACATTTCTGATTCTTTGATATTGTTCAAAACTAATATATCACTAAAAAAAAAATCAATTCCTTTTTGGATTAAATACGATCGCGAACTTGACAATCTGATTAAAAAATATAGTAGCCCTACCGGTAGTGTTTGGGTTATGCAATCGTTTATAATAGCGGATATGAATAAGATTACATCAATTAATCCTAACAGTATGATTTCGCTTCAATTCGAGGGAGAAATGTCGAGATATTTACATAATCCGAGATACAAAAAACTAAACTATCAAAGACAATTTATTATGAAACAATGTGATAAATATTTATCTAATACAAGAAAATGTTATCTTGTATATAAAGATGACTCGGTAAGTTCTATTTGGAATTTTTACCTAGAGCTAAGTAGTTATTCAAATTTGGTTTCTATATTAACTAACAAGAATAGAAAGGTTTCATTGAGTAGGTTTTCTATGTATTTTGGACATTTACAAAAGATTGATACTGGTTATATAACTTTAACTAAACTACTTACCTTTGATGAAGTTAACTTTAATTTAATAAAATCTAATGAGAAATTAAAT
>SDWO01000152.1 GCA_004195325.1 Candidatus Izemoplasma acidinucleici
AATCATGAACGCACTTGCTCTACAAAATGCATTAGAAGAACTTGGTCTTGAAACAAGAACAATGACAAGTTTAAACATCCCACAAGTCGCAGAACCATATATTAGAAGAAAAGCTATAAGTAACCTTGAAAAAGGTAGAATAGTAATCTTTGGTGGTGGAACTGGTAACCCATATTTTAGTACAGATACAACAAGTGCTTTACGTGCAGCTGAACTTGGTGCTGAGTATATCTTAATGGCCAAAAATGGTACTGATGGTGTATACGATAAAGACCCAAGAAAACATGATGATGCTGTGAAGTATGATTCTTTAACACATCAAGAAGTACTAGAAAAAAAATTAGAAGTTATGGATTCAACTGCTTCAGCTTTATGTAAAGATAATCATATTAAGATTATTGTCTTCGATATGAACGAAGAAGGAAATATCAGAAAAGCTGCAAGTGGTAAAAAAATAGGAACATTAATTTATTAAGGAGGAAAAACTATGCCTGAAATGATTTTATTAGAAACAGAAGAAAAAATGGAGAATGCGATTAGTGCATTACAAAGAGAATTCTCTAAAGTAAGAACAGGTCGTGCAAATCCGAAATTATTAGAAAGTGTTCAAGTCGAATACTATGGAGCATTAACACCAATTACTCAAGTAGGATCAATTGGAGTTCCTGAACCAACACAATTAATTGTGAAACCTTTTGATAAAACAATTGTTAAAGCAGTTGAAAAGGCAATTTTAGCCGCGAACATTGGTGTAACTCCACAAAATGAAGGACACCAAATTCGAATAGTTTTACCAGCATTAACAACTGACAGAAGAAAGCAATTAGTAAAGGAAATTCATAAACTTGGTGAGGTTTTCAAAGTTGAAATCAGAAATGATAGACGTGATGGAAACGATGCAATCAAGAAACTTGAAAAAGCATCTGAAATCAGTGAAGATGATTCAAAAGGGTATCAAGAAGATATCCAAGAATTAACTGTTCAGTACTCAAAAAAAGTAGATGAATTAATCAAAGCCAAAGAAGACGATATATTAAGTATATAGACTACAATTTTGTAGTCTTTTTCTTTTAGTACTATGATATAATAGTATTGGAAGGGAGTGATAATATGCGTTATCCACAAAAAGTGTCTTTAACGGGATTATTATTAGGGGTATTTGGTTTGTTACAAGTTGCAATGGGAGGTATCTTTGTATTATTGCATTTTTCTAGATTTGATTTTACTGAATTAATTTATGAAAATGAAATTTTAATGTATTTGATGATATTACTTAGAAACCAAATGATATATTATATGGATGCTGAATGGTTCTTATTACTTGCAGTATCTATGGTTATTAATGGTTGTATGTATATCGCGTTTTACTTGATACTGAATAAAGTAAATCAGACGAATGCTATGGTAAGAAGGATATTTGATAAAGTGAATAAATAATAAGTATTGAAGACGTTAATATATAATATATTACGTCTTTTTATTTGATGGTATTTTCAAATCATATATAGTATAATTAAATACTGTAAAAGAGGTGTAGAAATGAGTTTAGAGAATAGAGTATTAAGTGGATATGTTCCACAACATATAGCAATTATTATGGATGGAAATGGACGTTGGGCTAAGAAAAGAAGTCTACCTAGAACAAACTTGAAGAATATTGCTTTGGTTTGTAATGAGATTGGGATAAAAGCATTAAGTGTTTATGCTTTTAGCACTGAAAACTGGAACAGACCTAAAGAAGAAGTGGACTACTTAATGGATTTACCCAAAGAATTCGAAGAAACTTTCAAAGGGAAGTTCAAAGAAAAGAACATTAGAGTTATGTTTTCTGGGAGAAGAGATCGATTTCCAGAACATGTAATTGAATTAATTGAACGTGTTGAAGAGAAAACCAAAGATAGAACTGGTTTGATTTTGAATATTTGTTTCGATTATGGAAGTTATACTGAGATTACAGATGGTGTAAAAGAGATTGTTAAGGAAGTTCAGAGCAATAAATTGAGTATAGATGATATTACACCTGAGATTATAGGTAATCATCTATATACAAAAGACTTACCAAAGCTAGATTTAATGATCCGTACTTCGGGTGAAGAACGTATCAGTAACTTTTTGTTATGGCAAATCGCATATAGTGAGTTTTATTTTGCTAAGAAGCATTGGCCAGCATTTGGTAGAAAAGAGTTATTTAAAGCATTGGATAATTTTCAAAAACGTAATAGAAGATTTGGAGGACTTAAAGAATGAAAACTAGATTAATTACTGGAGTTGTTTTACTGCTTGTTTTTGTGCCATTATTTGTTATTGGTGAACTTGCATTTGATATTACGTTACTTGTTTTAAGTGTAGCGGGAACATGGGAATTATCAAGAATGTTTAGACAAAACACTGAGAAACCTAAATGGATTACTGGATTAGAGATGTTATTTAGTGGTGGATTATTCTTTTTGATTAAAGGATTCTATCAAAATGAACCATATATTGAAGGAATATTCTATTTAGTTATACTGATGTTCATTGTTATGAGTTTGGTTTACATCTTTATTGAAGCATTTAATAGTAAAGAATTTGGGAACTTTTTCATAATTGTATTGTATCCAGCACTTGGTTTTGGAGCATTGGCTGGTTTGAGAAGTTTTAATGAAGGATTATTAGTAATTGGTTTCCTATTTATGATTACAATTATGACTGATGTATTTGCTTATATTGTCGGAGTTAATTATGGAAAACATAGATTAGCAGTTAAAATAAGTCCGAAGAAAAGTATCGAAGGTAGCATTGGTGGAACATTCTTTGCTATCGTATTTACTCTTCTTTACTTATATTTAGTGAAACTAGAAGTGATTGATACTCTTAGTTTGAATGTGGTTATTAGTATTTTATTAATATTTGTGATATCTGTTATGGGACAAATTGGTGATTTAGTAGCATCAAAAATGAAAAGAGACTGCGGAGTTAAGGACTATAGTAATTTATTCCCAGGTCATGGTGGAGTAATGGATCGTTTTGATTCAGCAATATTCGCTGCTATGGTACTGATGTTAATTATTAAAGTTGTTGGGTTATGAATCTAGTAATTCTTGGAGTTACTGGTAGTATTGGGTCTCAAACATTAGATATCGTAAGGAATCATAGAAGTGAGTTCAATGTAATTGCTGTAACTTGTAATAAGAATATACGTAAGTTACGTGAAATTATTGTAGAATTTAGTCCTAGTTATGTTAGTATAGGACAAAGTGAAAATATAGAACCGTTAAAATCAGAGTTTCCTGATGTTGTTTTTGAACAGGGGAAACAAGGTTTAATTGGAGCAGCTACTTATAAAAGTGATTCAGAAGTGTTAGTAGTTAATGCACTAGTAGGTAGTGCTGGACTTGAACCGACAATAGAAGCAATTAAGATGAAACGGAATATCGCACTAGCGAATAAGGAAACACTTGTTGTTGGTGGTGAAATTATTATGCCGCTTGTAAAAGAGTATGGTGTGGAATTAATACCTGTTGATAGTGAACATTCGGCGATTAAACAGTTGATTATGGATAAACAAGACGATGTTAGTGAAATCATAATTACAGCTAGTGGTGGAAGTTTCAGAGATTTATCGCGAAATGAACTAAAATCAGTAACAGTAAAAGACGCTTTAGATCATCCTAATTGGGATATGGGTCAAAAGATCACTATAGATTCAGCTACAATGATGAACAAAGGGTTTGAAGTGATAGAAGCACATTATCTATTTAATATGCCTTATGAGAAGATTAAGACTGTATTACATAGAGAAAGCATGATACATAGTCTGGTTGAATTCAATGATAGTAGTATACTAGCTCATATCGGAAACCCTGACATGAGAGTACCTATTAACTATGCATTGTTTTATCCAACGAGAATGCCGTATACGGGTAAACGATTAGATTTGGTTAAACTAGGAGCTTTGCATTTTGAGGAATTATCTTATGATAGGTATCCTTTGTTTAAATTAGCAATTGAAGCAGGAAAGACTGGTGGGTTGACACCGACTATTCTAAATGCCGCTAATGAAGAAAGCGTGTATTTATTTTTAGAAGGAAAAATATCATTCTTAGACATTGAAGAAATTGTCGGAGAGTGTTTGAATATTTTTAAAACAGATTTAGAAGTAACCTTACATAACATTATCACTCTTGATTTAAGAGTTAGGGAGTATGTAAAGAATAAGGTCTAATTGAAGGAAGTGACACGATGGGTATTATATCAGGAATTTTAGGAATACTAGTATTTCTATTTGTATTAAGTTTAGTAATTATCATTCATGAGCTAGGACATTTTATCGCTGCGAGAAAAGCTGGGATACTATGTCACGAATTTAGTTTAGGAATGGGTCCAGTTGTTTGGAGCAAGAAAAAAGGTGAGACCGTTTATTCGATCAGACTATTTCCACTTGGTGGATTTGTCGCAATGGCGGGTGAAGAACTTAAAGACGAAGTTATTAAAGTTGGAGACCAAGTTAGAGTTGTCTTTAATGAACTTCGAAACGTACAAAAATTGATACTTGACCACAAGGAAGAAAAGTGGCAAGAATATGAATTAATAACCGTAGAAAAAATCGATTTAGTAGGGCAAAAAAAAGATGGGTTCTTTACAGCGTTATACATTAATGATTATGCTGTAGCTAGAAATGCTATGTACGTAGTTAATGGTAAAGAGATTCAATTAGCACCTGCAGATCGTAATTTTAACACAAAAAACAAGCGTCAAAGATTCCTAGCAATCTTTGGAGGACCATTTATGAACTTTGTACTTGCGTTCTTTGTATTTGTATTGTTTGGACTTGTTAGAGGATTCCCTGCGGAAGAATCTACTCAAATAGGGCTTATTGGGGAAGCATCCCCTGCTGAAGGACTTATCATTGAGAAGGACGTAATCACACAAATTGATGGAGTTGATGTCTTTACTTGGGATGAAATCAGCGCAGAATTAGATAGAGACTTAAGTGTGCGATTTGTAGAGTTTAGATTAACAAGAAATGGAGAACCTGTATTCGTTACGATAGAACCAGTTATTCAAATGTATGGCGTGGGACTATATAGTATGGTAGGAGCGGGTGAAGATTTATTGATTGGTGGCTTCTTCGGCGATAACGCACGTATCGAAGTGTGCTTGACCGAAAATTTGTTGGATCCAGCAATTGACGATGTTGAAGAATTGACATGTGATATTGATTCACAAGGTGAAGCTCATTCAACGTTCATTGAAAACGATGAGATATTAGAAATTGATCAGGTTGTAGTTACTGATTGGGCTACTGTGATTTCTTTGGTTCAAAGTAATACTGAGGGTGATCCAATAGAATTTACAATATTAAGAGATGGTATTGAACTTGAGATTACGATCATTGAACCTTGGGGTGAAGATGTATTAAACACACAGGGTTTACCTTTAGTTGATAGTAGTATTGGAATTGGACCAACATATAAGTTTCATTTATTCAAAAGTGTAGAATATGGAATCATAGGTATTAAAGAATCATCAACAATGATTTTTGATACATTAGCTTTGTTATTCGGTAATGATCAAGTAGGTGTCAGTGATTTGGCTGGTCCACTAGGAATCTACCAATTAACAAGTAATGCATTAAGCCAAGGATTCGTAAGTCTTCTTGGATGGGTTGGATTACTAAGTGTCAACTTAGCTGTAATCAACTTATTACCAATTCCAGCATTAGATGGTGGACGTCTTGTATTCTTAGGTTATGAAGTGTTAACGGGACATAAACCAAATCAAAAAGTAGAAAATACATTACATTACGCAATGTACTTATTGTTAATGAGTTTGTTTGTATTCATAACATATAATGATATATTACGATTAATCGGAATAAAATAGGAGTGACATTATGAGACAGAG
>SDWO01000134.1 GCA_004195325.1 Candidatus Izemoplasma acidinucleici
TCGCTATCGTTTTCCTCGACTGTTCTTCTACCCATTTTTCGAATACTTAATCCAACAATCAAAAAAATAAATGCTCCAAATCCCCAGACTATTACAAATATAATTTCAAAGAATAAGTACTGACTATTCTTTGTAAAAATCTCGGATAGTTGAATCAAAAGCATTCCCGTTAACACTAAACCAATAATAATGAATATATAAGAAATTAATTTTTGAATAATAGACATTCAATCACCTCTTTTATATATTAACATAAAATTCTATCATTTTTAAGTTTTATATCCTTGAACCTTTATTTGCAATTACACTCCCTTAAGTGTAAAATTAAAGAAGAAAGAAGATTAAAATACAGGAGGATTAATATGAAAAAACTATTTTTGCTATTCGTACTAACGCTTTTTTTGACATCATGTGGTAACACTGAAACTACAGAAATCCCCGATGATGCTACTGTTGCAGAATGCTCTCAAGGAGGCTCATTTAAGTACATTTACAAAGACGATGTTGTTTATGAATTTTATTCTGAAGATGTTCTTCAAGAAAATAATTTAGGTGTTGTTCAAACTGCGGTTGACGCTGTAGGAACTGTAAGAGAATATTTAGATGCACAATTTTTTGCAGGTTCATGTACCTTCACAGATTACGTACCAACAGACTAATAAAGAAAAAAGAAAAGCGTAATCCAAATGGATTACGCTTTTTATATATTACTTACTATCCTTCAATGGTCCACTTAAATCAATTAGGTTTCCTTCTGGATCCCGAAATAACACTACACGACAATACCATTCTGGTATATCTCTAGGTTCACCAATGAACATAACCCCTTTATCTTTTAAATAGTTATAGTATTTATCTAAATCTTCACATTCTAAACAAAGAACTACATAATCTGATTTATCTTGAGTACCAATATCTTGATAACCCTCATAAAATGAATAATCTTGTTTAACGTAAATTGCGAATGCTGGATTGTCTTCTCCTGGAACCTTAAATGAAGCATAAGTGCCGTTTCTATCTCCCCAGTGTACTTCATAATCCATAACATCTTTATAAAAGTCGTACATCTTCTTAAAATCTTCTACTAATATTCTTACTGTCATATTTGATGGTTTCATAATCCTACCTCCGTATATTTTTGACTAAACTTTTGGACTGTTCTTGTTAAATAGATGATAGAAATACGCAGTGATGAGCATTGCTGGTATCCCGATTAGATAACTGATACCTACTAAATCTGAAAAGGTTGTTAACAACCAAAAATCATGTTGCCCCGAGTATAAGTTTTGAAAATTTTCTAAGTTAAATAATATATAGAATAAGGGTCCCAATGTAATCAAAATCGTAGGAATAACCAAATTCAAAACTACAGTAGTTTTGGTTTGTTCATGATTATATAATGATCTATTCTTAAATGATTCTCTAATGATTAAAAACGGTAATACCATAAATGAAATGATTTGATATGGTATTATAATCCAAATATCTTTAATATGTAACACATCCTGTGCTTGGTTAAAGTCTTTACGGAAATACATATAAGTAACAATCAAGAATAAAAATGTGATTATCACGTATCCTTGGTAAGTAGTTTTGTGATTAGTTAGATCTTTACGAATAGGTTTGAAACGAAGCGTTATAGCTGCTAAAACTCCGATCAATGAAAATGCAAATATGAAATAATCCCTGATGCTCGTAGGATCGTACCCTATTGCAAATAAAGAAAAAACCAATAAAAATGCCGCGATTAGAAAAACTACATAAATGCTATTGTTTCTATTCATAGTATCATCTCCCTTATACCATTATAATCAAAAAAAGTACATTTCTGGACTTCCAACATTATAATTCCTTCGTATTCATTTTATTTTCTAAGTATTTTATCTTTTTTTCGAGAAGTCTAACTCTCGTAAACAAGTTAGATTCCGCTATATCATTATCCAAAACAAATATTTTAAGACTCACCATCGCAACCACAATTGATCCAAAGTTTATAAGTAAAATAATGAAACTCCCAAATCCAAGTGTGTGTGTATCGGACATAAATAATTCAATAATCACTATGAAAACCGCAAAAAACAGTGATACAAAAAATACATTTAATGCCATAACTAACATTTTTTTATTTTTTTCCATAAGACTCAACCCCTTCTGTTTCATTATAACAAAATAAAGTCCGTTTTGACTTTTATTTTTTTTGATGTCCATCTACTACTAGAATCATTAATTCAGTACATGTCATAAATCTATGAATGCAATAGATATCTGAATACAATAGGAGACCCAAATTGTCACTACTCCTAAATCTGCGTTGATATGTACAATCAAACATTCATCAAGTAATAATATCAATAATTTATCCCTATTTTATTATATTGAAATATAGTATATAATTAGAATGCATACATGAGGAGGCGTTTTAAATGAATGAAATTATTTGGATGGTTTACATAACTACAGGTTTCTTTATTATATTCCCACTATTACAAATAGGCCTATTCAAGGTTGACAAAAAGTATAAATCTTTTCTATATGTTACTATTTCACTATTCATATGGTGGATAGTTGATTTTTTAAGGTTAGTTAGTACAAATCCAACATTAATATACTATTTATCATTACTTGTTTATCCAATAGTATATCTAGTAGTATTCACATTATTTGAAGCTTCAATAAGGTATTTAAGAAAACCATTAAACAAATACATTATTCTGGGATTAGTAGCTTTTTTCTTCGTAAATCTTTTTATCTCTATGACGAATAATCTACATTTCTTAGTGTTAGATTTCCCACTGAGTGATAGTGTTACATATGAAGCTTTTAAAGATGTGTCTTTGGGTCCCTTCTTTGCAATACATATGGGAGTAACTTATATATTGTTACTCGGAAGTGTCGCTTCGCTAATCTATAAATTACTAATTAGATTGAAGGAAACTGGAGATGCAATACCATTGATTCTTATTGTGTTATCAGTTATTTTCGGCTTTTTCTTCAACATACTTCAAGTATTTTTCTTCACATTTGATATTGATCCAACAATGGTTGCCGCAACAGCATTTCTATCAGTTTTGTACTATGTATTCTACATGAGAGATTTAAGACTAATCTTAGCTGTAGATAGAAATAACTTCTTAATAAGTAATTTACGTGAGAGGTACGTTATTGTCAATGAGAAGGGGATTGTTATTGATGCTTCAAAAGAGTTTATTAGTATGACAGGCATTCAAATTGATGAAGATATTACCTATGATGATTTAATTGTGAAGCTTCAAGAAAAAGCAATTCTGTTTGAAAACGCAGATGATGTAAAATATGATTTCGAGCAAAATAAACTATATTTGAAAACATACCACAAAGATATTAGATTACCTGTATATAAAAAACGTGGATCGTTCCATTTGTTCCATGATGAGACTAGCAACTTAAAATATATCAATGATATGAATTATGTTAAGACACATGATTTGATGACTAGACTTTTTAATAGGAATTACATAGAAGATATTAGAGATGGTCTCGATCAGACAGAACATATATATCATATAATTATGTTTGATTTAGATGGATTAAAACTGTTTAATGATATTCTTGGTCACGAAAAGGGTGATGATTTATTAATTAGATTTTCAAATCAACTTTTAACAGTTACCAATGAAGGTGGTATTGTCGCAATAAGACTTGGTGGCGATGAGTTTGTCATATTGGCAATAAATAAAACAGATGATAGAGTAAACGATATCGTTGAAAACTTAAGACTCATAAATGAAGAATTAGGTTTCATTGACACAATTCATTACTCATACGCTATATCTAATAACGAAGGTAAAGAGACTATGGGTGAAGTTCTTGCCGAGGCAGATCAGAATATGTATAAAATGAAACAAAATAAATCTAATTATAAGGAAGTACTTAAACTGGCTCTTAACAAAATAGCTGCAAAATAGATTGTAATATAAGTAATTAACTCAAGGAGGAAAACATGAAAAAATTATACAGTTCTTTAGCGTCAATCTTAGGTTTTATAATCATTGTTTTATATGCTTTGAAAAATGCACAAGCATTATTTGATTTTTCATTCACAGGGATGGATGACATTCTTGGATACTTTGATCTTTTCCAACAATATCTGATTTATGCATTAGCTGGACTAGTTGGTCTTGAATTTGTTTCTGGTAAGAAACTAATTGCCTTTATCTTTTTCTTACTATTAGCATTTGTTGTGATAACTACATTCTTACCAGATGTAGTAAATGTTTATATACCTGTCTCTTATACACATCT
>SDWO01000153.1 GCA_004195325.1 Candidatus Izemoplasma acidinucleici
AAAATACAAACAATGTCATGGTAGATAACAACTGACTCAAGAGAAATCTTGAGTCTTTAAACTAGGTGAGAATATGCAAAAACAAGAGATTAAACAACATTTAGGTGTCATTAAAAAACAAAAAGATGATGTGTTAAGCATGCTCGATTTTGATGCCTTAAATAACGAAGTAAAAACCCTTGATCAAACGACATATGAACAAGGCTTTTGGGATGACCAAGAATCTGCTCAAAAAGTAATTAAAGTATTAAAAGGGCTAAAGAACAAGCAAGAAAAACTCAACAAATTCATTGACTTATACGAAGAGTGTGTTGCTTCTAGTGAATTAGTAGAAGAGGACAACGATGAGATGGCACTATTCTTTAAAGAGCTAACTGATGAGTATTTTTCTATGTATGAAAAACTATCTGTTGAACTTTTATTGAGCGGTGAGTTAGATTCATCAAACGCTGTCTTAGAAATTCATCCAGGAGCTGGTGGAACTGAAAGTCAGGACTGGGCAGAAATGCTTTACCGTATGTATAAAAGGTATAGCGAACACAAAGAATACGAAATTGAAGTTCTCGATTATCAATCAGGTGACGAAGCGGGAAT
The DNA here is from genome assembly GCA_004195325.1 of Candidatus Izemoplasma acidinucleici. GTDB lineage: Bacteria > Bacillota_I > Bacilli_A > Izemoplasmatales > Izemoplasmataceae > Izemoplasma > Izemoplasma acidinucleici. The sequence continues at coordinate 595 of SDWO01000153.1, forward strand.
AAAAAGTGTTACATTCATGATTAAAGGATTTTATGCCTATGGTTATCTTCAATCTGAACACGGTGTTCATAGACTAGTAAGAATTAGTCCATTTGATAGTGGAGGAAGAAGACATACTTCATTTGCGAGTGTAAATGTAATTCCTGAAATAGATGACAAAATAGATATTGAAATTAATGACAAAGATATCAAGATTGATACCTATAGAAGTAGTGGTGCTGGAGGACAAAGTGTTAATACAACCGATAGCGCAGTAAGAATCACCCATTTAGAAACTAAAATAGTTGTAACCGTTCAAAACGAACGTTCACAATTTAAAAATAGAGATAAAGCTATGAGCGTTTTAAAAAGTAAACTATATCAATTAGAATTACAAAAGAAACATGATGAACTAACATCTTTTAGATCTACCAGTGTATCAAACTCATTTGGTAGTCAAATAAGATCGTACGTCATGCATCCATATAACATGGTAAAAGACCATAGAACCAACACAGAAACAGGAAACGTATCAAAAGTCATGGATGGTGACATTGATATGTTTATCTCGTCGTTCTTAAAATTCAAAGTAGGTGAAGACAATGACTAAAAATCATACAATTAGATTAATATCAGCAAAAGAAAGATACTCTATGATTTCAATAGGAATCATATTAATGGTATCAGCGTTTTACCTATTCTTAATCCCGTCAGACTTAGTAGCTGGTGGAGTTACAGGACTTGCGTTAGTAATTGATAAAGTATTCCATTTTAAAATAAGTGTCTTTGTTTTAATTATGAATTTATTCTTGCTAATTCTTGCTTTATTGTTTTTAGGAAAAAAAGTATTTTTAAGAAGTATATATGGAAGTTTGTTCTTCCCATTAGTACTTTATATATTTGAAGAATGGGGTCCTTATTTAGATATCGAAAGTGATTTCTTTATATCAAGTATCTTCGGAGGAACATTATTAGGATTCGGCTTTGGATATGTTATCAAATACGGTGGTACAAGTGGTGGGACTGATATCCCAATCAAGATACTAATCACAAAGCTAAAACTACCATTAAGCATTAGCTTATATCTAGTCGATGGAGTCATTGTTATATTAGGTGTAATTGTATTTTATCAAGATTACGGATTATTATCTGGATTATACGCTGTCTTAACAATATACATCAGTGGACGAGCAGCAGATATTGTAATCCTCGGTAACACAAGTAAAACAGCAGTTCAAATCATTACTGATCACCCAGAGGAAATCAAACAGGCAATATATGATTCTGTATTTAGAGGAGTCACAGAACTAAGTATTAAAGGTGGATACAGTAAACAAGAAAAAACTATGTTAGTAACAGTTATCACTAAACGAGAATATTATGCGATTAGAAATATTATCGCTGGAATAGATCCAACCGCATTTGTATACGTAACACAGGCAACCGAAATACAAGGCGACTTTGTAGTAAGAGAGGATGAGTAATATGGGACAAATCAAAGAAAAAATTATAATCTTAGTCACAGTTTTAATAGTAGGTGGGCTAGGGTATTGTGGTGGATACGTTGTAACTAAAAACGAGAAAGCACCAATCATAAATGTAACAGAAGAAATTATTGTACAACAAGTAGTTTGTGGTACAGAATTTGATACATTCATAGAAGTGATGGATTTACTAGTAGATCATCACTACAAAAGACCCACAGAAGTAGATTTAATTCAAGGAGCGATTGAAGGGATGATCGAATCAATCGAGGATCCACATACAACGTACTTTGATTATGAAGAAGCACAATCATTTAACGATAACTTCGGAGAAGACTATGTAGGAATCGGAGTTCAAGTTCGTTATGAAAATGAAACACTAATCATTGAAAATGTATTCGCTGATAGTCCTGCCTATAACATAGGGATTAGAGTGAATGATGTAATAACACACATTGATGGTGAAGTTGTTGTAGGGTTAGAATTTTACGACATAGTAGGTAGATTAATCGGAGACGAAGACACCGAAGTAACAGTGGGTGTATTTAGAGCAGGGTTCGAAGAAACATTATACTTCGTTATGACAAGAAGTGTTATCGAAAACCCAAGCGTTGAATTTGAAACGTTTGAACAAGATGGGCAAACAATTGGATACATCGTAGTAACAACATTTGGAGATGAAACATTCCAAAAATTTTATGATGCACTTGACGACCTTGAAACAATTGGAATTGATGGCTTAGTCATCGATTTAAGAGACAATGGTGGAGGTCATTTATCTACAGTACTAAACATGCTTCAAGAATTCCTAATTAATGATGGAATTGAAATGTTTAGCACAGAACACTTTATTAGTGGAGTTCAAGAAACAGATTACTATTTTGCTTATAGAGGAACAGCTAGAAACTATGATATCGTTACACTAGTTAACGGAAATAGTGCATCTGCTAGTGAAGTATTTGCTTCAGCTATGCAGGAACACGGAAACTATAAGGTATTAGGTACTTTAACTTACGGTAAAGGTAGTATGCAAACAGATATGAGTTTAGATACTACAGTGGGAGATTCATTACATATATCAGTTGGTAAATGGTTAACAAGTGATGGAAATTGGGTTCACTTTGATGGTGGATCAGATGGTATCATACCTGATATCGTAATCGAAGAATCTGATGTAGAAAAAGCTTATAAAGTATTCTTACTAGAAGGTGGGTCTATTGTAGTAGACACAGTAGACACAAGAACAGCAAACATCCAAGTTATCTTAAATGCACTTGGGTATACAGTTCGTACAGACGGATACTTTGATACAGTAACAGAAGCAGCAATTGAAGACATTCAAACAACTAACACATTAACAGTAAATGGTGAAATAAATATCGAGACACTAGATATCATAAACACGTTGCTACATAACTTACAAAACAACCCAGACAATGATACGCAACTCCAAGCTGCGATAGAATATTTAATTAATGATTAAACTAACAGAAATAAAAAAAATGCGTGGAAACAGATATCTTGTCAAATTACAAAGAAACGATATAGAGCATGTCCATATTGTTCATGAAGAAACGATTATAAACTATAATTTATTAGGACCAAAAACATTAACTGAGAATGACTACCAAAAAATAATTAAATCATCTGAAGAAGATGTTTTATACAATAAAGCACTATATTTCATTGAATTTAAAACGAGAACAATCAGTGAAGTTAAAAAGAAACTAAGAGGAACAACACAAAACGAAGATGTAATTCAAGTACTGATCAATAAACTCAAAAAGCAAGGGTACTTAAATGATGATGAATACGCAAAAAATTTCATTACTGAGAAGATTGAGTTTGAGTTGATTGGACCAAAATCTATAAAAGATAAATTAATAGGTAAAGGGATACACTTTGATTTAATAGATACTCATTTGTTACTATATAAAGAAGAGTATCAATATGACAAAATCAGAGAATTTCTAAAAAAAGAGACAAAACACACAATCAAAAAACCTTATATTAAAGCATATCAATCTATTAAAACAAAATTAATGGGAAAAGGATTTGATATGAATATTATTGAATCTTCGATGATATCTTGCAAAGATATGCTTGAAGAAGCGGTAGACGAAGTATCTTTATTAGAAGCAGAATACAAGAAACTTAAAAAGGATTTTAATATTAAAGATTTTAAAGAAAAAGATAAACTAATAAAAAAATTACTAGCAAAAGGATTCCGTTACGATTTAGTCAAAGAGATGCGCCAATAAGGAGG
>SDWO01000185.1 GCA_004195325.1 Candidatus Izemoplasma acidinucleici
AATAATAACTACGGTATTTATAATTATAAATGAAGTAGTAAAACAAACTATAATTAATTCAGACCAATAATTTTATTTTATACAAAATTAAAATTTGTAGAAAGCACTTCTTTTGAAGTGCTTTTTTATGTTATTATATCAAAGAGGTGGTACTATGTACAATCAAGCTTTAGAGGCAAAAGAATATATCGAATCAGTTTTTAAAAAGAACCCAAAAACCGCAATTGTTTTAGGTAGTGGTTTAACTAGCATTATGGATGAACTTGAAAATAAAATTGAAATCCTTTATGAGGATATTCCAAATTTTAAAACCAGCACAGTTAAAGGACATACATCAAAATTAGTATATGGATTACTAGATGGTAAAGAAGTGCTTTTGATGAGTGGTCGTTTCCACTTTTATGAAGGATATACAATGAAAGAAGTAACGTTTCCAATATACGTATTTAAGTTACTAGGAATCGAGCAAATTATACTGACAAATTCTTGTGGTGGAATCAACAAAGAAAGATTATCTCCAGGGAGCATTATGGTGATAAACGACTTCATAAATATGATGCCTACAAATCCGTTAATCGGTGAGAATGATGAACGTTTTGGACCAAGGTTTCCTGATATGACGGAACCGTATGATTTAGATTTAAGAATCATTGCAAGAAAAGAAGCAAATAAATTAGATATCCCCTATGTAGAAGGGGTATACACAGGATTCATGGGACCGTATTATGAAAGTAAAGCCGAGATTAGAATGATCAGAACAATGGGGAGTGACGCTGTAGGAATGAGTACTGTTCCTGAGACCATTGTTGCGCACTATTTAGGGATAAAAGTTTTAGCATTTGCAACTATAACAAATATGGCAACAGGAATTCAAGAACAGAAGCATAGTCATGATAACGTTGTGAAAGTCGCAAACGAGGCATCTTCAAAATTAGCAGGGTGGATTAAAAGAATTGTAAATATGTTATAATCACACGTTTGTACACAAACTATATATAAGGAAAGAATAATCTCACTATTTATTGACAATAAGGAATATGATAGTATATAATAATCGTTAGAAAAGTAAAAAATATCCCTAAGCCTAGGTGACTTAATTTATTACAAAAATAAGCCAAACTGATGACTTTCGCGATATCTAAATTTATTTTTAGATTGAATGAATAAAATTCACCAGTTTTTTTGTTGGAGGAAATGACAATGATGATTTTATCGAGTGCAACGCACAGCGCAACAGCGTTATTAATATTTGATGTTGGTCTAATAGTATTAGCTGGTCTAATAGTTGGAAGACTAGCAGAAATGATCAAAATACCTGATGTTACTGGATACTTAGTAGCGGGACTTATATTGGGACCAGTATTCCACTTAGTCTCAGAGGAGAATTTGGAATCACTGCGATTTATACAGCAAATCGCCTTAGGGTTCATAGCGTTCCAAGTTGGGAATGAATTATGGTTTGGAAAGTTAAGGAAAACTGGCGCTAAAATTTTAGTTATCACTATCGTACAAGCAGTAGCAACTGTTGTACTTGTAATACTAGGTATTAGTCTCTTTGCAGAACATATATCAATCGCTTTAATCTTAGGAGCTATCGCAGCTGCAACAGCACCTGCACCGATTATGATGATTGTTAAGAAATATCGTACAAAAGGAGAACTAACAGATACATTACTTCCGGTTGTTGGATTAGATGATGCAGTTGGAGTTATTATATTTGGTATTTTATTAAGTATTTCTATAAGTTTACTTGGTGCTGGAGGGGAACATGCGGCAACAGGTGTATGGGCGTTGTTAGAAGGACCTATGGTAGAAATTGGACTTAGTATATTAATTGGTTCTGTTATCGGGGTTGCAACAGGATTAGCTGTAAAAACGATAGATAGAAATAGAGAGCGAGAAGTTAAGAACTTAAATGTAACTGTTATTGCAGTTCTTGTTACAACAGGATTAGCCCTATATTTTGGAGGGTCAGCAATACTAACTCCTATGATAGCTGGTGCAATTGTTACAAATATGATAAATAAAGAGTGTTATGAAGTGGAAGAAAAAACTATTACCACTTTCATACCTCCAATAATGATTGCCTTCTTTGTTATTGCTGGGGCAGAACTTGACTTTTCTGTTTTATTAACAGTTGGTGGAGTTGGAGCGATGTATGTTATCGGCCGTATTATCGGAAAAGTGGCAGGATCATATATTGGCTGTAAAGTTTGTAAATCATCTCCTATGGTGCAAAAATACTTAGGATTAAGTTTGTTACCTCAATCAGGTGTGGCAATCGGGTTAAGTTTTGCTGCATATATTGCTTTAGAAGGTGCAGGATTCAAAGAGTATGCAGAAGTTGTTAAAAATGTAGTTCTTGCAGCTGTGTTGGTATTTGAATTATTCGGACCATTACTTGTTAAAATGGCATTTAAAGGTGCTGACGAAATCAGATACGAGATTTAATTATGGAAAAATATACAGGATTAGCTGAAATCACAAAACAACACTTAGATGCAGATCTTTATAATCTTTCAATACATTATGAAGGTAAGGATTATTTAAATGTTCATATTGAATATAAAGACAATGTATATATATATGATTACGATTTAGGGATTGATAAAATAAATCATACTACTGAGTTTTTCAAACATGATTGTAATGGTCATGGAGCACAAACATCGCTAAAAAGGAACGTAGAATTTGAAAAAGCAATTGAGACATATTTATTTCATAAATAAGAAGATAACGATTTGTTATCTTTTTTTTGAAAAATAAGAGTGTTTTAATTGAAAAAAATATAAATTTCACTTACAATTTTAATATAATTAATTAATAGAAGGAGAGATAATTATGATGTATGAAAATGAATTTTACGTAACTGGTGCCAAAGTAGGGAAACCTGCACCGAAATTTGAAATGGATGCTGTATTACCAACCGGAGAATATTTAGATAGATTTGGAAAAGTAAACTTAGATGAACTTCTAAAACAAGGGAAATGGGTAGTTTTATATTTTTACCCACTTGATTTTACATTTGTTTGTCCAACTGAGATTAAACAATTTAATGCTTTAACTGAGAAGTTCGCAAAATTAAATACTGAGTTAATCGCTTGTTCAACGGATAGTGTATTTAGTCACTTGGCTTGGCAAGAACGTAAAGATTTAGAGAGATTAAAACACATTCATGCTTCAGATAATAATCACGTTGTAAGTGAAGCTTACGGTGTATTAGATGAAGACAAAGGTATTGCTTGGAGAGGGACATTCTTTATCAGTCCTGACGGGATTTTAAAAGCTGCACATGTTAATCATGGTGAAGGTGGAAGAAATGTTGATGAAGTACTAAGAACGTTACAAGTATTCCAAAAAGAAGTAGCTGGAGAAATGGTTCCTTGTGGATGGCAACCTGGAGAAGATACTTTATAAAAAAATTAAGAGGAATTTTTCCTCTTTTTTTATGGTATAATTTTATTTAGGAGGGGATATTATGATTCTAAATTTGTTTTTTCCATTATGGATGATTCTTTATTTTAATCCGTTATTTATTTTTATATCACTGATCGTAAATATTGCAATTGATACAGCAATAGTTGCTTTTTTTGTAAAACGAACAAATTTACATCTTATTAATTTAAAATCGAACATTGTAAAGACAATAGTATTAGGCTTTGTTGCTGATATTACCGGGGGAGTTCTACTAATATTTATTTATGGGATTCCAAATTTTAGAATAACTTATTTTGAGATATGGGGTAATCCATTAAGTATACTAGTTCATAGCCTTGCGATTTTATTTGTGGGTGTACTCATTTTTCTTTTTAATATGCTGAATTATCGCAGTTCAGAATTACTAAAAACAGATGTAGTGAAATTATCATTATTGCTTGCTGTTATAACAATGCCATATACATTCTTGATATCTTCAAGTTTATTCAACTAAACTATAATTATTTATAATTATATTTAATTTATAAAAGGTCACTTTTCATTGAAAAGGTGACCTTTTTATATTATAATTACCATTGGTAAAAATGAGGTGATTGTATGTACAAAAAAGAATATGAAAAGTGGTTGGACTTCGACGGCTTAGATAAAGAGTTAGTAGACGAACTAAAGTCTATGAGTGAGATAGAAATCGAGGATTCTTTCTACACTAGTTTACAGTTTGGAACTGGTGGTATGAGAGGTGTAATCGGTGCTGGAATTAACAGAATGAATACATTTACAATTAGAAAAGCTAATTATGGCTTTGGTAAATACTTGAGTGAACAATACAATGACCTATCAAGAGGAGTAGTAATCGCTCATGATAATCGTCATAAAAGTGTTGAATTTGCGAAAGAAAGTGCTTGTGTACTTGCTAGTTTTGGAATCAAGTCTTATCTGTTTGATAGTTTAAGACCAACACCTGAATTAAGTTTTGCGGTAAGACATTTAAATGCAATTGGTGGTATCGTAGTTACTGCTTCACATAATCCACCTAAATACAACGGGTACAAAATATATGATGAAGATGGATGTCAATTGGTACCTAAGTATGCTGATAAAGTAATTGAACTTGTTGAGAGTGTAGAGAATTTATTTAGTATTGATTATGTTGAATATGATCAAGCAAAAGCTCAGGGGTTAATAGAAATTATCGGTAGCGATATTGATAAAGCTTATCTTGAAATGATTGATACTGTTCAGTTAAACAAAGATAAAGAAAAACAAATTAAAATAGTGTTTACACCATTACACGGAACAAGTGCATTTATGGGTGTGGAAGCATTAAGAAGAAATAATTATGACGTAGTTCCAGTTAAAGAACAAATGGTCCCAGATCCCGATTTTAGTACTGTAAAAAGTCCGAATCCAGAAAATGCTGAGGCTTTCGAATATGCAATCAGATACGGTAAAGAACATGATGCTGAAATATTAATAGCTACAGATCCTGATGCTGATAGATTAGGAGTTGCTGTTCTTCATCATGGAGAATATCAATTACTTACTGGAAATCAAACAGGAGCAATCTTAGTGGATTACATCTTAAGATCAAGAAAAGAACAAGGAACCTTGCCTGCTAAAGGTATGGTATATAACACAGTTGTTACAAGTGAACTTGGTGCAAAAATTGCCAAATCATATGGAATGAAAGTTGAAAGCACTTTAACCGGATTCAAGTTTATTGGTGAACAAGCTAAACTTATTGAAAATACTGAGTATGAATTTATGTTTGGATATGAAGAAAGTTATGGGTATGTAATAAAAGACTTTGTTCGTGATAAAGATAGTATTCAAGCTTTATTGTTAGTGTGTGAAATAGCTAATATTGGATTGCTTGGTGGGAAGACATTAGTAGATTACTTAGATTACTTATATAGTGTTCATGGGTATTATATTGAGGACCTTGTAAATATATTCTTAGAGGGTGCTAGTGGAGCTAGTAAGATTAATGAGATAATGGAATCATTTAGAACAAATGGGCCAAAACAAATTAAGGATCTTTATATAGTAAAAGTAGAAGATTACTTAACTAGTAAAAGATATATCGGAGATAAAACTGAAGAGTTGACATTACCGAAATCAAACGTATTGAAATTTTTCTTAAGTGATGGAAGTTGGTTTGTATTAAGACCAAGCGGGACAGAACCAAAACTTAAGATTTATATAGGGGTGCTAAGTGATAGCTTAGAATCATCTAAAGAAAAGAACCAAAGTATTAAGGATGCAGTTGTTAATTTAGTAAACAAAATATAGACGATTTAAGAGGACGTGATTGAATGATTAAAAAGTCAAGAAAAGTTAGAGATTACAAAGCTCTAACAAAAGCACTTCCTTCTCAAAGATATGTAGATCCAGAATCAGTTTATATTCATCTACAAAATGGTAGATGTAAAACATATGAACTAAATGTTACACCTGGACAACATGTTAAATTAGGAGAAGTTATTGGTACAAGATTTGGTGGATTCTTTGAACAACCAATCCATGCAACAATTAGTGGTGTTGTTGGTGAAGTTAGTAAGAAATTCCATAGAACTGGGCGCAAAGTTGATTGTGTAGAAATCAGAAATGATTTTAAAGACACATATCATGAATCAATTGTAGATAGACCAGATCATATAATTGAAGAATTTACCCAAGATGATTTCGTAGAAATCGTTAAATCTAAAAGTTTGGTTGGTTTAGGTGGAAGTGGATTCCCTACTTATATAAAACTTGCAACTAAAGATAAAATCGATACTGTAGTAATCAATGCAGTAGAGTGTGAGCCTTATTTAAGTAGTGATTATCGTTTAATCCTAGAACATCCTGGACGTGTAATTACAGGTCTAAAATACATTATGCAAGCCCTTGGTACAAAAAAAGGGATGATCGCTATAAAAAGTGAGAAAGATCCTTTATACCAAGTACTTACTCAAGTGCTAAATGTTCGTTTCCCAGAGCTTGACGTAGAAGTTGTTAAACTAGGAAACCATTACCCACAAGGGTGGGAAATTGAAATGTTCAGATGGGCTTTGAATATTGATATCCCTCATGGTGTACTGCCAATGAAATATGGTGTTATCGGATTTAATGTATCAACCGCTGCTGGAGTATTTGATGCTGTGAAGCATAATTTACCAGTTGTAAAAAGATACTTTACTTTGACTGGAGATGCGATTAAATTCCCACAGAATTATCGTGTAAGAGTTGGAGCTAGTGTTAGAGAGTTAATTAAATTAAGTGATGGTTATAAAGACGGATTGGATGAGTTATTAGTTGTAATGGGTGGACCAATGATGGGTACATCGATGACAAGTGATGACGTTATCGTTTCTAAAACAACAACGTCTGTCATCATCTTAAAAAATGTTGAATATAAAGAGGAACCTTGCGTTAGATGTGGTAGTTGTGTTTATTCATGTCCAGTACGCATTGAGCCAGTTCAAATAATGAATGCAGTAAAACGAAATGACAAAGAAGTAATGAAAGGGCTTGAAGCTTTCAAATGTATTGAATGTGGATTATGTACGTATGTATGTACGAGTAAAATCCATGTTACAGATTACGTTCGAAAAGCTAAAAAGTTAATAGGGTGATTGATATGAATGTAGCGAACCCGAAGATTTTAAGAAAAACATCTCCTTATTTAAGAAGACCAAATGCTAATGTTAGTAGAATGATGTCAGATGTAACAATTGCTTTGTTACCTGTAACTATATTTAGTATTTACTCATTTCATTGGAGTGCAGTATTAATTATCGCATTGAGTATCCTTTCTATGGTAGTAACAGAATATGTTTACTATCAAGTTCAAGATTTACTTGATGGTGAGAAATTTAAATTAAAAAATAAAAGTTATACATTATATAACTTTAGTGTAGTAACAAGTGGATTGATCTACGCATTAACCTTGCCTGATCAAACACCTTGGTTTGTTGTTGTAATTGGTGGAGCATTAGGGATATTCCTAGCGAAGCTAATCTTTGGTGGAATGGGACAAAACGTCTTTAATCCAGCAGCGTTAGCTCGAGTGTTAGTAGTAATTATTTATATAACACATACAAGCTATACACAACATGTAGTTCTAATTGATGGAAATGCAGGAGCAACAGCTTTACAGATAGCTTCCAATAATCCTTTTAGTATAGAAGCGTTGCAGACTTACTCCTTTTCAAATCTATTGATAGGTACAAACCTACCGGGTAGTCTTGGTGAAGTCAGTGCGATTCTATTAATACTAGGTGGAGTATACTTAGCTATTAGAAATAGTTTTGAAGTACGCATCCCACTAGCAATGGTTGGAACAGTAGCAATACTATCTTTCGCAGTTGGAGTCTTTATTGATGTTCATCCGTTAGAATATATGTTGTTCCATGTACTTAGTGGTGGATTATTATTTGGGGCTATATTCATGGCAACCGATCCAATCACATCACCAATCACAAAACCTGGGCGGATAGCCGCAGGATTTATGATGGGATTCATTACATTCATTATTAGAATATTTGGTGCATATCCTGAAGGTGTTGTATTTAGTATATTAATTATGAATATGTTTGTTTCTTCGTTTGATTATCATAAATGGACAAACAGTCAGTTTAGTAGAAAAAGAGTGCTATGGTTTAGTATTGTAGTACTTGTATCAATAGCAGTAACGTTAGTAGGTGTATACTATGCTAAGTAAATTAAAAACAGCATTAGTCCTACTACTTATTGGGGCAGTTAGTGGTGGACTAATTTATATAGTAAATGATATCACTGCACCAATTATATTTGAAAATGAATTACAAAGAAAAATTGGATTCTATAGTGAAATATTTGAAATTCCTGAAGATCAGGAAATCATCTACAAAGATTGCACAACAGATCCAAATGATTTAGTGCCAATTGACGGACAGTTAGAAGAAGATGTTACATTTGAAGTAAGAGATTCTTGTCCAGAAGGTTTAACTGAAACATTCATTTACGACAAAGCGGATAATTCATTAATTGGTGTTGTTTACTTTGGAAATGAAAAGAATAGTTATGGTGAAGTTGGTGTACTTGTTGGAATCAATATTGATGGAACAATCGCTAATGTAGTGATATCTAGTTCAACAAATACAGTAAACTTTGTTAAAAAAATAGAAAAAGAATTCTTATCTCCATTTATGGGACAATTGGCTGATCCTCAGTTGATTGAATTTGATTCTGCTACTGGAGCTACTTATACATATGGTAGTGTAACAGATATAGTGAATGATGCTATTGCAGCATATAACGAAGGGAGTGATGAATAATGAGCAAGAAAGAAAACTTCTTAAAAGGGTTCTTTAAAGAAAATCCAATATTCGTCTTCTTATTAGGTATGTGTCCAGCTTTAGCAGTAACCGCAGTATTCGAAACAGCATTAGGTATGGGATTGTTAGTAATATTCGTATTAACAATGAGTAATATCGTTGTTTCAATGTTAAGAAATGTAATACCAAATGATGTTAGAACACCTGCTTATATCGTTATTATCGCAACATTTGTAACAATCGTTGGTATGGTAAGTAAAGCATTCACATATGATTTATATCTAGCATTAGGAGTATTTATTCCATTAATCGTTGTTAACTGTTTAATCTTAGGTAGAGCAGAAAGTTTTGCATCTAAGAATAAAGTATTAGACAGCGCAATTGACGGATTCGGAATGGGACTTGGATTTACATTTGCTTTAGTTGTTATTGGAGTATTTCGTGAGTTTTTATCAACTGGAGGAATCATCTGGGGAGAATTTTTACCATTCTTCGTTGATCAACCAGTTACGTTATTTAGTTTAGATATGATTATCAATTTATTTAACAGTGACTTCGTTATCGCAGATTACGCTTTAAACATGTTTAGTTTGGCACCTGGTGCGTTTATCGCACTTGGGATAATCTTAGCCTTGATTCAAGGTAAAAGTGCGAGAAGAATAAAAAAAGAAATAGAAATTCAAAAGCAAAGAATCGTAGAATTAAAAAAAGTAGCACTGGCTAAAAAAGCAGCTGCAGCTAAATTAGTTAAGGAGGCGGCATAGTATGACATGGACAGTATTCGCAGTTGCGATATTCAATGCAATGTTAATCAATAATGTTATCTTAAAACAGTTCCTTGGTATTTGTCCTTTCTTAGGTGTTTCTAAGAAAAGTAGTAGTGCTGTAGGTATGGGTGCTGCTGTAACGTTTGTTATGGTTATTGCCTCATTCGTTACATATGCTATTTATAGTTATGTACTAGTTCCTTACGGAATTGAATACATTTCTACAATTGCTTTTATCTTAGTTATCGCTAGTTTGGTTCAATTAGTAGAAATGATTCTTAAAAAATTCAGTAAACCATTATATAAATCACTTGGTATTTATTTACCACTTATCACAACAAACTGTGCGATATTAGGGGTAGCTGAAGGTAATATTAGTAATATATATACAAATTATGGATCTAGCGGAATGTGGCTTGCGGTATTTACCGCACTTGGTACTGCGCTTGGATTTACATTAATTATATTCGCGTTCTCATCAGTTCGTGAAAAACTAGAATCATCAAATGTTCCTGATGCTTGGAAAGGTGTTCCTATTAGTTTAGTAGTTGCTGGTATTATGAGTATTGCTTTCTTAGGACTGCAAGGTATCCTATAATGTTAGAATTCTTTACTAGATACTTAGGTATATTCATTGTGGCTGGGCTTATCGCTTTATACATAATCACATATACTTTAAATAAAAAAACACCAATCCCCGAAGAATGTCTTGAAGATATCGATAAAGCCGCATGCTCAGGTTGTCACAACTTTGCCTGTGCGCATAAAGGATAGGTGTAGAAATGTTAACTATTACATTAGAAGCACTTATTGTACCGTTATTTGTATTAGGAGGAATGGGTCTATTATTAGGACTTGGACTAGCCTATGCAGCTGACGTACTCAAAGTGGAAATTGATGCACGAATCGAAAAAGTTATAGAATTACTACCAGGATTTAACTGTGGTGCTTGTGGGTACCCAGGTTGTGCTGGATTTGGTGAAGGTATTGTCGAAGGTGAAGTAGAGCAATTATCTCTATGTAAACCAGGAAAAGATTCAGATTACAATGCAATTATGGAGTATTTGAAAAGTACACCAGGACCAGATGGAAAGATTGTTGAAGTTAAAAAATAAGTAGGACATTATTGTCCTACTTTTTTCTGTATTATATAGTATAATTAGAATAGAATTTTAAAGAGGGATTTGATGAACTGTATGAAAGAATTGATATACTTTGTTCAATCTACAATCCTAACTTTAACAAATGGGATACATAATTATTAGTTTTACTGAAGGGGTATGAGGAAATGGTTGTTAAAAAAGAAGCAGTGACACTTGTTGGTGCATTATTATTCTTTATTTTAATTTTTAAAATAGAAGATGCATTGTTATCATATGTCATATTGTTTGTTCCAATAGTTTTACTTGTTTCAAGAGTCTTTATTGATTATCAAGCATTGGGACGGAAAGATAGAATTGTATTGGTAATTTTATATTCTGTGATTAGAGTATACATTTTGAGTTATTGTGTTAATTATTTCGGGATAATTTTTAGAGGGATGGAGATTCCACAGATGGCTATTTTGATTGGTTTGTTTCCTGTATCAATGTTAGAAGGGTATATTATACTATTTTTCGACTATGGTTTGAGTTCAGTATTTAAACTGTTTAGTTTTATTGCATACTCATGGATGCAGTTTGTAATGATTTCATTTTTTTACTTATTCTTTTATGGTTTATCTTTCTTAGTTGCATTAGCATTTGCAACAAAGGGAGCTACGATGCTATCATGATTTTTAAAAAAATCAGGTATCTGTTTCTGATTATGATATAATATTCAAGGGGTAAGAAAAACTGTTAATAGATAACAGTAGTATTACCTTGAAAGTTTCATTACTAGAGGATGAGTGAAAGTATTTAAGAAGAGGAGAATTACTATGGTAAAAATGGATAGAAGAATTATCAATATTATTGCATTTAGTCTGTTAATATTAATTACAATCTTTAAATCAACTGGGGGATTTACTTTATACGTTTTATTATTCCCGTTACTTGGATCTATATATAGAATTTATGGGAATTACGATAATGCTTCAATTGATAACAAAAGAATTATTAGAGTTAGTTATGTAATCCTAAGGCTAATGTTTATATGGTTGATTATGTCGGTTTTACCGTTTAATGATGTCTTCGGTTGGCTTATCTTTATTGTGATTTTCATACCGATCATATATTTAGAGGCAATGATTGTATTTGATATACCATTTGGGGCTGAGTCATTTGTGAACTGGTTTTTATATCTGGTTAACATTTTACTTCACATGGTAGCTGTAACTGTGATTTACTATGGTTTAATGACAATTGCAACAGGGATAATAGCTGTTGTAGTGATGTTTGCTGCAGTACTATCTTGATAGTGAGTTGCCGTATGACTTAATACAAGCTATTGTATTAAGAGATATAAATTTACATAAGAGACTTTATTGTCTCTTTTTTATATAAATTTGGTTCAATTCTCAAAATAAAAGCGTTATCATAATGGTTATATTAGTTGAATTAGATTTTATTGAATGGTATAATATGAGCGGACTTTTTAAGAAAACTTATATATAGAAAGGTGTTAAACAATGAAAAGAATTTATATGTTTGGTGAAGGAAACAAATCACAAAAGAACTTACTTGGTGGTAAAGGTGCAAACTTATCAGAAATGAAAACAATGGGTGTCCCTGTTCCTGGAGGATACACAATTACAACTGATATGTGTACTGATTACTATGCTAATGGAGGAAAGAACTCTGACGAATTATTAGCTGACATGAGAGAATATACAGCTAGATTAGAAGTAGAAACTGGAAAAGAATTTGGTAGTACAACAAATCCTTTATTATTATCAGTTCGCTCTGGAGCTAGAGTATCAATGCCTGGGATGATGGATACAATCCTGAATTTAGGTTTAACTGATGCTGCTGTTGAAGGTATGATTGAAAAAACTGGAAATCCTAAATTTGTTTGGGATATCTATAGAAGATTTATCCACATGTTTGGAGAAGTTGTTCAAGGTGTTGAATACGAGTTATTTGAAGCTGTATTAGTAGACATTAAAACAAAAAATAACTATGATGGAAATCTTGAATTAACTGCTGTTGATTGGAAAAATGTTTCTGAACAATACTTAGCTATTGTTGAGAAAGCAACTGGGAAACCATTCCCACAAGATCCTTTCACACAATTAGAAATGGCTGTTAATGCAGTATTCGAATCATGGGATACTCCTCGTGCTATTTACTACAGAAACCATAATGGTATTGAACATTCATGGGGAACTGCTGTAAACGTACAAGAGATGGTATTCGGTAACACTTCTGACAATTCAGGAACTGGTGTTTTATTCACAAGAAACCCAAAAAATGGAGATAAAGAAGTATGGGGAGAATTCCTATTTAACGCACAAGGTGAAGATATCGTTGCTGGTATCCGTACGCCATTAAAATTAGAAGACTTTGCTGCTGTTAGTCCAGTTATCTACAAAGAATTAACAGATATCTTAGACGGTTTAGAAGCACATTATAAAGATATGCAAGATGTTGAGTTTACAATCGAAGAAGGAGTATTATTCATACTTCAAACTCGTGGTGGTAAACGTACTGGTGCTGCTGGAATCAAAATTGCAGTAGAAATGGCTAACGAAGGTTTATTAACTAGAGAAGAAGCTGTAGACAGTATCGACGTTAACGCAATTGATCAATTATTACACCCAATCTTCAAAGAAGAAGCTATGGCAAATGCTGAAACTTTAACTACAGGATTAGCTGCATCACCTGGTGCTGCATCTGGTAAAATCGTATTCAGTAGTGAAAAAGCTGCTGCTTTAAAAGAAGAAACTGGAGAAAAATTATTATTATTTAGAAAAGAAACTTCACCTGAAGATATCGAAGGTATGGTTGTTTGTGAAGGTTTCGTTACTCAATTAGGTGGAATGACATCACATGCTGCAGTTGTTGCACGTGGAATGGGTAAATGTTGTGTTTCTGGTTGTGGAGAATTATCTATCAACGAAGAAGAAGGATACATGACTATTAATGGTAAACAATATCCTGAGTTAACTCCATTCAGTATTGATGGAACTACAGGTAATGTATATGCTGGTACGATTGAAACTCAATCACCAGAATTCAGTGAAGAATTCCAAACAATTCTTAACTGGGCAAAAGAAATCAAAACTTTAGGTGTTAAAGCTAACGCTGATAACGGACGTGATGCACGTCAAGCATTAGAATTTGGAGCTGAAGGAATCGGACTTTGTAGAACTGAACATATGTTCTTCGATGAAGAAAGAATATTAGATGTTCGTAGAATGATCTTAGCTGACAATGTAGAAGAAAGAGAAGCGGCATTAGCAACTATCTTACCTCACCAATTAAAAGACTTCACTGAGTTATTCGAAGTTATGGATGGTAAAACTGTTTGTATCCGTTTATTAGATCCTCCTCTTCATGAATTCTTACCTCAAGCTGAAGATGCTGCTGAAGTTGCTAAAGACTTAGGAGTTACAGAAGCTAAATTATTAAGAGCGTTAGAAACATTACATGAATTCAACCCAATGTTAGGTCATAGAGGTTGTCGTTTAGCTGTTACTTATCCAGAAATTTCAGTAATGCAAGCTAAAGCAATTATTATGGCTGCTATCAACGTTTCAAAACAAGGTAAAGTTGTTAAACCAGAAATAATGATTCCATTAATTGCTACAGTTGAAGAATTAACTTACTTAAAAGGATTCATTAAAGAAACTGCTGACGCATTAATCGCTGCATCAGGAATTGAATTAGAGTACAAAATTGGTACTATGGTTGAAACTCCTAGAGCTGCATTAATCGGTTCTCTAGTAGGACCTGAAGCACAATTCATCTCTTACGGTACAAATGACTTAACTCAAATGACATTTGGATTCAGTCGTGATGATGCTGGAAAATTCTTAAAAGAATATAAAACAAAAGGAATCTTACCAAACGATCCATTTGCTGCAGTAGATCAACAAGGTGTAGGACTATTAGTTGAAATGTCAACTAAAGCTGCTAGAGCTGCAAACAAAGATATTATCGTAGGTGTATGTGGAGAGCACGGTGGAGAACCAACTTCAATCGACTTCTTCCATAGAACAGGATTAGACTATATATCTTGTTCACCATTCCGTATCCCTGTTGCTATCGTTGCTGCTGCACAAGCACAACTTAGAAACAAATAAGACAAATATGTCACTTAAAAGCACTTCTTATGAAGTGCTTTTTTTATTTTCTAGTGTTATAATGAATATAGATAGGAGGGATATATATGAATGTTGTATTAGTTGTATCCTTTATATGTGCTTTGTTTTTCAGTATATTATTTGCTTTCCCAAGATACTTTTTAGCTAAAATCGGTTACAAAGATATCTATCATCCAGATGATTATGAGTTATCTGACCTTACGTTTTTCTATTTCTTATTTGGTCTCATGATGATCTGTCTCTTATACACATCT
>SDWO01000181.1 GCA_004195325.1 Candidatus Izemoplasma acidinucleici
AGAGCTAAGATTATAAAAGAAGAAGAATACACGTCAGTAGTACCAAAGTCAAGTAAACCTGTAGGGATTGCACTTGAAGAGATATTAGCTGGAAAAGTACATATTGAATTTGAAGAAAAGTAGAATTTTAATTCTATTTTTTTTATTTATACAGTTATTTTACACTTGGAATATGGTATAATCTTTATAGAAATTTAATTGGAGTGAGCAACGATGAAAGACAGATTTATAAGACTATTAGAAATGCTGGATTTACTAGACAAAAGACACATCTATATTGGTGAGTTAAAAGGTTTTGAAGTAATTACCACTACAAACAATACCAACGACAGTTGGTTTTTTGATATTGAACTTCAATCACCAATTGACATTGAGGATTTTAAGGTCTTCGCAGAGCGCATTAAACTACTTCCAAGAAAAGTAAAAGGAATCAAAAATATCACTTATAAAATTTCTTATAAAGAGATGGATTATGAGCAATTAGAAGAATATTATGACTATGTAATCAGAGGTATGGCGAAAAAGAAACCTAGATTCAGTTCAATCGTAGATTTTGAAATCACAAGAGATAAAAATAGAATAGAAGTGGTTCGTCCAAAAGATGCCACTTTTGTTACTGAATTATTATATGAATTAACAGAAGAACTTCAACGATTTGGTTTTGAATGTATTCTAGCCTCACGTATCTGCAAAAAAAGTGAATTAATCACTGATAGAATGGCAAGACAAGATCGTATATTTATGAATGAAGTACTACAAAACGTTGAAGCAGCTCCTGAAGAAATCCGTTATTTGAACATTGATAACAGAGTTGTTAGAGGTGCAAAAAACGCAATTAGTGAAATACCAAAAACAGAAGACGAACTAAACGAATATAAATCAGCCAATGACAAAGCAGTATTTAGTTTAGAGGGTGAAATCGTTAAGATTGAAGCTCGTAAGATTAACGAAAATACAGATTTATATACAATGATTATCACAGATGGCGAAGATAGTATCTATGTCAAAAAGTGGGTAAAAGAACCAACAGATAGAACATTTATAAAAGGAATCAAAGCTGGTATGCATGCAAAAATCAGAGGAGTTGCTCAATTTGATAAATTTAGCAGTGAAATAACGATTGTTGCTAATGTTATCGAGCATACAAATAAACCAGTTCCTAAAGATACAAGAAGAGATTTAGGAAGAGCAAAACGTATTGAATTACATACCCATACAAAAATGTCTACTTTGGATGGAATTGACGGTGTAAAAGATTATGTCAAAACTGCTAAATTATGGGGACATCCTGCAATAGCAATTACTGATCATGGGAATGTACAAGGGTTCCCTGAACTATATAAATCAACAAAAGATGAATCGATTAAACCGATTTATGGTGCCGAATTTACATTTGTAAATGAAGCAGATTATGAAATCATAAAAAATCCAATAGATAAGACTTTTGATGATGCAATCTATACTGTCTTTGATATTGAGACGACCGGTCTTTCAATTAACTTTGATAAAATCATCGAGATAGCAGCTGTTAAAATACAAAATAATCATATAATTGATGAGTATCAAACATACGTAAATCCACAACGAGAAATCAGTATGTTTATTACAAGAATCACAAGCATCAAAGACACTGATGTTGCTGAGGCTCCTTTAATTGATACAGTCATAAATGAGTTCCATGAATTTAGCAAAGGCACAATTCTTGTTGCCCACAATGCTCATTTCGATGTTGGATTTATTGAAAAAGAATATAAGGATCATAATATAAATTATGACACTTTATCATATATTGATACACTTAGTATCGCGAGAAACTGTTATAGTAAAGATCTTAAAAGATTTAATCTTAAAGCAGTTGCAAGACACTTCAAAGTTGAACTAACACAACACCATAGAGCAATCTATGATACGAGAGCTACTGCTGATATCTTCTTACATATGTTAAGAGATGCTAGAAGAGTTGGAATTACAAATGTTATCGACTTCAACAAACTAAGTGAAAATGGTGTAGGGTACAAACATGTTATTAGTAAACACATCAACATCTTAGTAGCCAATGAAGTTGGACTACGTAATTTATTCAAAATTACAAGTCTTGCAAATACTACATATTTCCACAGAGAAGCAAGATTACTTAAAAAAGTATTAGATGAAAACAGAGAAGGACTTCTTGTAGGTAGTGGTTGTATGAATAGTACATTCTTTGAAGTTGCCATAAATAAATCATATGAACAATTAAAAGAGTATGCTAAATACTTTGATTACCTAGAACTACAACCGTTAAAAGATTTTGCCCATTTAGGACAAGACAATGATAATTTCGAATCCAATTTGAAAGAAACATTCCAAAAGATCATCCAAATAGGAGAAGAACTTAACATCCCTGTAGTAGCAACAGGGGATGTTCATCATATCAGTGAAGCAGATAGTAAATATAGAGATATCTATGTTCAAACACCTGTTGTTGGCGGAGGGCTTCATCCTCTATCAAGATACAAAGAAATTCCATCACAATATTTTAGAACAACAAATGAAATGTTGGACGAATTTCACTTCCTAGATGAAGACAAAAAAGTAGAAATAGTAATCACCAATACACACATCATCAATGACAAGATTGATTTCGTAAAAGCATTCAAGCCAGAGCTTTATGCACCTACAGATGATTTTTTAGCGTTAGAAGGAATCCCGAGCATTGAAAACAAGCTAATTAAAATGGTCTCTGACCGTAGTAAAAAAATATATGGTCAAGACATACCCAATCTAGTCAAAGATAGGATAGACAAAGAAATAAAGAGCATTACAACTAATAAATTCAGTACAGTTTACTACATTTCACACTTACTGGTTAAGAAGTCACTTGATGAAGGATACTTAGTAGGTAGTAGGGGATCAGTAGGTAGTAGTTTAGTCGCTACTCTAATGGATATAACTGAAGTTAATCCGTTACCCCCACACTATGTTTGTCCAGAGTGTCATTTTAGCTCATTTAAAATGACAAATGATCAGAAGGTTAAATATGGCCTAAAAGACAATGAAGATGAACTTCAGGTTATTTTAGCGAAATATGAATCAGGATTTGATTTACCAAAACAAAACTGCCCAGTTTGCCAGGCAGAATTAAACAAAGATGGACACAGTATTCCCTTTGAAACCTTCCTAGGATTTAAAGGAGATAAAGTTCCCGATATTGACCTTAACTTTAGTGGAGATTATCAACCGGTAGTCCATGAATACATAAGATCAATCTTCGGAAACGAACGTGCGTTCCGTGCTGGTACAATCGGTACAGTAGCTGAGAAAACAGCGTTTGGATATGTTAAAGGATATCTAGAACGTAAAAATATCACAATGAGAAAAGCTGAAATCGAACGAAGAGCCAGTAGAATAGTTGGCGTAAAACGTTCAACAGGACAACATCCCGGAGGGATAGTTGTTGTACCTAACTACAAAGAAATTATTGATATTACTCCGATCCAATTTCCAGCTGATGACACATCAGCATCATGGAGAACAACACATTTTGATTACCATAGTTTTGAAGACAATCTATTTAAATTAGATGTACTAGGACATGATGATCCAACAATGATTCGTTACTTAATGGATCATGTTCAAAAAAGTCCATTAGATTTCCCATTCAGTACAGCAACGGACATTCCAATGGATGATCCAAATGTATATAAATTACTAAATGGAACCGAAGTACTTAATCTAACACCAAGTGATCTTAACGGGTCTGAAGTAGCGTCATTTGGTATCCCGGAAATGGGAACCAGTTTCGTTAGAGATATGTTGAAAGATTCTCGTCCAACCAACTTCGCAGATGTTGTAAAAATATCGGGATTATCACATGGTACTGATGTTTGGTTAAACAATGCAAAAAGCTTAGTAATTGGACATAAAAAATATGGAAAAATCCCATTCAAAGATGTAATTGGTTGTCGTGATGATATCATGGTATCTTTAATCTCTTGGGGAATGAAAGAAGCAACAGCGTTTGAAATAAGTGAGTTTATCCGTAGAGGAAAAGCTGCTGGAAACAAAACACAATGGGAAACATATAAACAAATAATGAGAAACCATAAGATACCTGAATGGTATATATGGTCTTGTGGACAAATAAAATACATGTTCCCAAAAGCACATGCTACAGCGTATGTTATGATGGCGATGAGAATTGCCTGGTTCAAAGTATATAAACCAATCTTATTCTACAGTGCTTATTTCAGTAAACGTGCAAGTGATTTTGAAATTTGTAACGAAATGATTAAACGTGGATTTAATTTTAGACCGATTGATATTGATAAATCAGATGCCAGAAACTTTGTGATTCACGAAGATGGAAAATCACTATATCTACCATTTATCACAGTTGATGGATTGGGATTAAAAGTAGCCAACTCAATCGTTAAGGCAAGACTAGAAGGACCATTTAAATCAAAAGATGATATTCAAGAACGTACCGCGGTTAGTAAGGGCTTATTTACTAAACTAGATATGTTAAATTGTTTTGATCACCTACCAGATAACAGTCAAATGAATCTGTTTGATATGTAGACAGATATGTCATTTTTGTTCAAGAACAATTACATTATAATGTAGTTAGGAGGTTTCATTATGAACAATATATACGAAGATAGCAAAATAACATGGTTCAAAGGATTACAATACATACTATTGGGAGCATTTCTTCCATTGATCACAGGATTGCTTGTGATTCAATTATTAGTAGGATTAGAATTCATGGTATTCATTTTTCCAGTAGGAATACCATTCATGATATTTATATGGGTTTCATTTCTAGCTATTATGATGTTGATTTTAAAATATGGAGTACATGTAGTATTCAAGTACTTAAACATTACTGGTAAAGGGAAATTAATCGCAGATATTGGTTACATTGCTATGTGTATCGCAATTATATCAATTATTGATTTCAAGATGCCTGGATAATGAAAGTAACAATCGATCGTAAACTAGGAACAAAACACCCAAAACACAATATATATTATGAAGTAAACTATGGCTACATAGAAGGAATTATAGCTCCTGACAATGAAGAACAAGACGCCTATGTTTTAGGTGTCACAGAACCAATTGATGAGTTTGAGGGTAAACTCATCGCAATCATTAAAAGACATAATGATATCGAAGACAAATGGGTTGTATCAAATCAAGATTATTCAATAGAAGAAATCAAGAAACTTACCCATTTCCAAGAACAGTACTTTGATATTGAAATAATCAAAGTAGATAATTAGGAGGACTATTATGAGATTTAGAGGAGATAATCCTGTATATAAGAACTATGGAGATTCTTATGGATTAGAAGGATCAAGTGATTATGCAGCATCTTATGGTGGTGTATTTAGAAAAACATTATTACTATTAATGCTGACAGGGTTTGTCGCATACTATATTGGAACATTACCAACAATTGATTTCTCAATTGGAACACTGATATTTGGAATGATTGTTTCACCAATTGTTGCTTATATCATGGTTATATTAGCACATCGAAATGTTGCTATGAGTTTTATATATACAATCCTGTATGCAATATTTGAAGGGATATTCTTAGGATTACTAACAATGATTGTTGTAATGTATACAGAAGGACCAGTTGTTTTATACGCGCTTAGTGGTACATTCGGAACAGTGTTTGTTATGTTGCTTGTTTACACAAGTGGTATTGTTACTGTAGGAGAACGCTTCAAAGGATTCCTATTCACAGCCTTTGGAACATTATTCTTATTGGTTATTGTATATATTATTTTGTCAATAACTGGAGTAGTAACATTAGAAGGATCACTTACATTCTATATGACAATTCTTGTGTTTAGTATCTTTGTATCAACTATGTACTTATTGTATGATTTTGACAGAGTAAGAGAAATGGTTGGTAACGGAGTAGACAAACAATATGAATGGAGTTTATCATTAGGGTTAATCGTCGTTATTGTATGGTTATATGTAGATATCTTACGTTTACTAGCAATCATAATGAGAAGAGACTAAAAAGCACTTAATTGTGCTTTTTTTATGATACAATTATAGAGGGTGATATTATGCATTGTACAAATTGTGGAACAGAGCTTATAACCAAAGAAGTAATAAATGAAGGAATGGTTCCGTACTGTAAAAACTGTGAAGTATTTCATTTTCACAAATCAAATATAGCGATGATTTCTGCAGTCAGAAACAGCGATAAAGAAGTATTACTATTAAAGCAAAACAAAATTAGTAAATACTATGTTCTTGTCGCAGGGTATCATAAAAAAGGCGAATCCTTAGAACAAACAGTTATAAGAGAAGTTAAAGAAGAAACTAATCTTGATGTCGCAGATGTTAAATACTTAGGTAGCTATTTTTATGATAAGAAAGATACTATTATGGTTGCCTATACTGCTTACTCTAAAACCAAACAATTTTCTCTTGATAAACAAGAAGTAGATGATGCTATATGGAAATCATTAGAAGAAGCTATCTCTTTAGTACGTGAGGGTTCAATCGCACAGCAAGTACTAATTTCTTTAAGATAATTTAAATATAACATTCGAAAAACACTATTTGTAATAGTGCTTTTTTATTTATAATGTGTTATTATTTTAATGGAATTTGATTACATATCGAGAGAGACGGGGGAATTAAAATGAAAATAATTGAATACAAGGAAAAATACGCAGCACTCGTTGCTGAAATGTGGAATAAAAGTAACTCCAGTTGGGGTGACGGACAAAATCTTAAAACAACTGAAGATGTATTGTCGTCTGAATCTAATTCAGGGAACGAGAAACTCTATCTAGCAATGGAGGATAATAAAGTTATTGGCTATTGCAGTTTCTCTGAATACAAACAAGACGAGGGAGCTTCTTACTTGCCTTTGCTTAATGTGATACCAGAATATCATGGTAAAAAAGTTGGGAAAGAATTAATCTTAAAGGTTATTGATGATGCAATTGTATCAAAATGGCCAAGATTTGATTTATATACATGGAGCGGAAATATCAAAGCAATGCCACTTTATAAAAAGTGCGGATTCTTTTGGGAGAGAAAAAACAATACTGTTCACCTAATGAACTTCATACCTTATGTCTATCAGACAGAAGCTTTGGAAGATTATTTGAAAAATATAGATTGGTATAAAGACAGTAAACGTCTTATTAATATGGATCAAGATGGTGAAGAAGTAAACGAGTTTGAATATTATAGATACGACTTCAAAAATGATAAAACAAAACTATCACTAGAATTTGAAAGAAGCGGACGTGGATTGCGTTTTATAGAAACTGACGACTATCTAATTGAAATGACAGTGCCAAATCATGCGTTACCGTATGATAAGGAGTATAATGTTTCATTTAGAATTTTAAATAAATCAGGCAAAGAACTAAATATTGAGCTACAAGGAAAAAACAATAAGAATATCATTTCAAGTTTTAGCGAAAAACATATTGTTGAAACCGAGCTCAATTTGGAATTACCATTCTTCATTGAGAAGACCAATAAGGCTGTCTCTTATACACATCT
>SDWO01000075.1 GCA_004195325.1 Candidatus Izemoplasma acidinucleici
AGATGTGTATAAGAGACAGCAAAAAAGGTAGAATAATCTACCTTTTTATAATTCAACTATTTTTATTTCTCCTGGTCCTAAATGAATATCCATTTTATCGTAATCAATAAATTGAGAGAATTTTCTAGGCTCTTCGTGAGAACTAAATAATAACTTACCTTCCATTTCTTTGTTTGAAGATAATATTCTTAGTTCTTTTATATCAGGACGAACATATTGCTCGCTGTATGGATTTGCGTTTGCCAAGATTAGTAAACAGTTTTTCTTATTTGATTTCGTTTTCTTATAGTATGCAAGACCTATAAACGTTTTTGGATGGTCTTCACTATATAAAGGAACAAACGATTCTTTTTTTGTGATCTGTTTGATATATTTATTTCTAATAGGTTTGATGAATTCTAATGCATCAGGTAGTTCCCATCTTCTCTTATTTGTATAATGAAATTGAAACTTATCGAACAGAGCTAGTTTCCCATAAAATGGATCATTTTCATCTAATACGAATGCTTCATCTTCTCTACAATCAAGACCTGTATTCATCGGTTGAGGTTCAAAAACTTCTTGTCCACTATTAATAAATGGAACACTGTTTGGGATGAACATATTTAAGATCGTTAATAGTTTGGAAAGTGTTTCTCCGCCTTCTCTAGCTGCTAAACGGGGAGTATCATGTGTTTCTCCACAGGCAAATGCTGGGAGTGGAAGATCAATTGTCTCATACACAAATTGGTATAAAGCACCTTCCCAGATACGGGGTTCCATAATGAAACCATTACCAATAATCATGTTGTATCCAGAGTCTTTTGCCTTTTGTGCATTTGAAGGTTGTAGTTCCTCAGCGATAAAACTGAAGTCTAAATCATTTTCTCTGGCTTTACCAATAATCATGTTAAGTAATTCCTGTGGTAAAGCATGACCCATATCTATTCTAGCACCATCAATTCCAAAACGTCTTTGGTAACTAGGTACGATATCTGAAAGTCTTTCCCATAATTTCATGTTTGGTTCTAAACCGTGATACATATTTGATTTGATTGTATCAAATAAAATATAAGGAGCTCTATCAGTTGTATCTAGAAATTGCACAGTTTCTTTTGGAAAATCCTTGTACATTCTAAAGAATGTGATATCTGTCCACGGTGGTTGTGGATCGTTTATATGATCACTAAATGCCGGTGCGATTCTTAAATCAAAATGTTTTTCTATATCAGCACTTAAGTTTTTACTATCTTTTACTGTATTCCATAATGTCTCATTTTGTTCCTTTGGATTTACTTGGAACATATTTATATGACGATAGGTATCTTTATCTTGGTATACCTTGCCCATTACTTCTACAGAGGGTATTGACGTATCACCTATTCCACTTATTTTTGGAGAACGATATAAATCATATTCACTGGCTTTAATCCAGTAGAACCAATCTGGGTTGTCTTTGATTAATTCATTTTCAACTGCGTTTGTTCTTGGGATGATATCGATCATTACTCTCATATCTAATATATGACACGCTTCTACGAAAGCACTGAATTCTTCATCTAAAGTCATTTTATCTTTCGTTAAAGGATCTTTAAGGTTAGGGTCTAATTCATTGAAGTTTGATACTCCATAAGGACTACCTAAGTCTCCCTTTTTATCTTTTAAACTAAATTTTGATATTGGTAACATATATACAACTGTAACACCCATCTTTTTAAGAAGTGGAAGAAGACTTAACATTTTAACAAAACTTCCTGTTTCTGGCATTTTGTAAATGTTACTATCATCAAGTGTTCCTGAACGATCATGATCCCAAGATGTACTTGTCCGAATCATCGTACTGTAGACAACACTTTCTTTAATCCAATCTCCACCAGTATATTTCACTTTGGGGATTTTCTTATTTGAACCAATACTTATAGATTTGTTATATTCTATGTTTTCTTTCTTATTTGGCAGAATGTAGTCTTTTATAACTGATGCATAAAAATCAAAAGGATTGACGATTAATTCATTGCTTAATGTTTTAATCATTTTATGTTCATCGTAATCAAAACAGTTCCATAAATCTGGGACTGTGTAGTTGAATACTTCATTTCCTTTGTTTTGTTCTAATACTTGAAGTAGTTTCTCTAGCATTAAGTGTTTCATTGTATCAACCTCTCTTCAGTCAATATTATATAATATTAAGTATATAAAAGATAGTAATGTAGGTAAACATGAAAACGCTACCGCACATAGTATTTTACTAGGATTTTATAAAAGTTGGGTGTATAATACACTTTGGTAGAGGTGATAGAATGAAAAAACCAATTATATTAATTGTGATGGATGGTTACGGATTGAGTGACAGCAATGTCGGTAACGCCATAAAACAAGCAAACAAACCAAATATCGAATTATTAATAAAAGAATACCCTACATCTGATCTTCGAGCAAGTGGATTAAGTGTTGGCCTTCCAAAAGGACAAATGGGTAATAGTGAAGTTGGACATTTAAATCTAGGGGCTGGACGTATTGTGTATCAGTCATTAACTAGAATTAATAAGTATGTTCAAGATGGCGAGTTTTATAAAAACGAGGCTTATCTTGAAGCAATGGAAAACACTAAGAAAATGAATAGCAAACTTCATATCTTGGGATTATTAAGTGATGGTGGAGTACACAGCCATATATCTCATATTAAAGCTATGTTAAAAATGGCTAAAAATCAAGGTGTTGAGCAAACGTATGTACATGCATTCTTAGATGGTAGAGATGTAGCACCAGATAGTGCAGTAAAATACATCAAAGATTTAGAATCATACATGGCTGATTTAAATTATGGAAAAATAGCGAGTGTTCACGGACGTTTCTATGCAATGGATAGAGACAACATGTGGGACCGTATTCAATTATCATACGATGTATTAACAGCTGCTAAAGGAACAAAAGCAGTAAGTGCATCTCAGGGTGTTGAAGATAGTTATAAAGATACAGTAATGGATGAATTTGTTGTTCCATTTACAGTAGTTGAAGAAGGTATTATACAAGATAATGATTCTGTTATATTTGCTAACTTCAGACCAGACCGTGCAATTCAAATTAGTATAGCATTAACGAATCCTACATTAACTGAGGTTGATCATTCAAATGGTCCTTCAAATTTAACATATGTATCAACAATGCATTATAGTCCAAAGGTAACTGGTAAAGTTGCATTTGCATTACAAAAACTTGATAATATGTATGGTGAAGTTGTTAGTAAAGCAGGAATGAATCAATTAAGAATTGCGGAAACTCAAAAATATGCACATGTTACTTTCTTCTTTGATGGTGGAGAAGATAAAGAGATTAAAGGATCAACTAGAGTATTAGTAAATAGTCCTAAAATCGCGACCTTCGATATGAAACCTGAAATGAGTGCTTATGAAGTAACAGATAGCATTCTAGAAGAAATTGAAAAAAACATTCACGATACAATAGTATTAAACTTCGCTAATTGTGATATGGTTGGACATACAGGAAATATCCCAGCAGCAGTTAAAGCAGTTGAAACAGTAGATGAATGTGTTGGAAAAGTAGTAGACGCTATCTTAGATAAAGGTGGAGTAGCTATTATTGTAGCAGATCATGGAAATGCTGAAAAAATGTTAGATGAAAATGGGAGTGCCTTTACAGCTCACACTACAAGCTTAGTACCATTAATCATTACTGATAAAGATATTGAAATTCGTGAAGGTGGTATCTTAGCTGATGTTGCACCAACGATGCTTGAATACTTAGGGTTAGAACTACCTTCAGAAATGACTGGTAAAACATTAATTAAAAAGTAAATCATTAAGTCCTATTAAATTAGGACTTTTTTTGATGGGAATGTAGTAAAAGGTACAAATAAGATAAATCAATGGTTTATGATTACTTGAATTATATTAAACATGAAGATTTTTTTACCTTGATTAAAGCAAGGAATGATATGTAAAAGCACTAAAACATAAGGTTTTGAGCTTTTTTATTTTTTCTAGTTTGAAAGTGTTTTCATTTTTTGGATATTGTTTGTTTTATAAAGTTATTTACCTTATAATAACTATGTAGAGAAACATAAAATATATTAAAAGGAGTGTTATAAAATGCCATATATTACAGATGTATTCGCAAGAGAAGTATTAGACTCTCGTGGAAACCCAACAATTGAAGTTGAGGTTTATACTGATTCAGGTGCCTTTGGTAGAGCTTTAGTACCATCAGG
>SDWO01000099.1 GCA_004195325.1 Candidatus Izemoplasma acidinucleici
AAATGCTTCTTTATCTATATCTCTACCTTTACCAGGTTCTGTCCCTATGTTTATTAATCCAACTTTAGGTTTATCAATACCCATTACTTCTTTTGCATACACAGCAGCAAATGTTGCTTGCTGATGCATATATTCAGCAGTAATAGTAAGATTTCCTCCAGCATCTAAAAGAATGTAACTTCCACCTTTTACATTTGGTATAAGTGGAGCAATTGCAGTACGTTTCATTGCTTTTAAGCGTCCTACTAAAATATGACCTCCAGCAATTAGAGCTTGCGTAGCACCACTGCTTACAACACCGTCATTATCTTTGCTTCTTACACTTGATAATGCCAAAGCCATAGAGGAGTTCCTATTACTTCTAATTGCTCGTATTGGGTCTTTTTCCCCCATATCAATCACGCCATCACTTTGGACGATTGTTATACGTTCACTATTAGTAAGGTATTTATTAATTTCAGTTTCGTCTCCGTATAAAGTAAGTTCAATATCTTTGATGTTTTTTATCGCTAACATTGCACCTTCAACTTGTTCTTTAGGTGCATAGTCTCCACCCATTGCGTCAATTGCTAATTTTATCATTGCTTTCACCTCGTGTATTGTTATTAATTTCACTAAATATATTATATCATAATTAGTCGAAATTTGATTTCTTTAACGTGCTTTTTAGGTAACTAAATAACTTTGTAAATTCTTTTCTACTATATGACTCTTTATTAGTTAATATTTCTAAGGCATCATCTCGTGCAACTTCTAAGATTTTGTGATCATTTACGATATGAGCTTTCTTAAATTTCATATCTCCTGATTGTCTATAACCGAAGAAGTCACCTGGTCCTCTTAATTTTAAATCTTCTTCGCTTAATATAAACCCATCATCTACTGTTTCTAAGATCTCAAGTCTTACTTTAGACTCACTATCTTCTTTATATACGAGTAAGCAGTATGATTTAATATCACTTCTTCCGATTCTTCCTCGGAGTTGATGAAGTTGTGATAATCCAAATCTATCACTATCTAAAACAATCATTAAGCTAGCATTTGGGACATCTACTCCAACTTCAATTACAGTAGTTGATACGAGTAGATTGATTTCGTTTTCTTGATACATATCCATAATTTTTTCTTTATCTTCTTGTTTTATCTTTGAATGGATAATCCCGATTCTGTGATTCTTGAATCTTGAACGAAGATCACTAAATACTCTTTGTGCATTGTTGAGATCTAGTGATTCACTTTCTAATATTAATGGAGTAACTACGTATACTTGATGATTTAGTTTTAATTGTTCGTCAATTACCATGTATACTAAGTCCATTTGTTTGTTTGAAAATAACTTTGTTTCTACTTTTTGTCTGTTTTTAGGTCGTTCTCTTATTGTGGAGATATCCATATCCCCAAATAAAGAAATGGCCAATGTTCTAGGGATTGGTGTAGCGCTCATATAAAGAACATCTGGATTGAATCCTTTTTCTCTAAATTTCTTCCTTTGATTCACACCAAATCTATGTTGCTCATCTGTTATTACATATCCGAGATCCTTGTATAAAACATCATCACTAAATAAAGCATGAGTCCCAATGATTAAACACTGATTATTCTTTATTATGTGTAACTGATCTCTTCGCTCAGATGCTGATAATTTCCCTGTTAAAAAGACGATTTTATATGGTGTTCTATGAAAGAACTTTGAAAATGTTTTGTAATGTTGTTTGGCTAATATTTCTGTTGGTGCCATCATTGCTACGCTATGTCCACTACTTAATACAGCTAATATTGTAATTGCACTAACAACAGTTTTACCACTACCTGTATCACCTTGTAGTAAACGATTCATTACAAAAGGAGATTTGATATCCTTCATTATTTGATTTGTAGCGTTTTTTTGATCATCAGTTAATTCAAATGGTAAGGATTTAATAAATGCTTTTACTTCATTTATATCATATTTCTTTAGAGCCGATTTTTTGCTCTTGTTCTTTAACCTTAGGTATTGGATTTTGAATTGGAATTTAAATAACTCTTCATACTTAATTCTTCTTTCAATCTTAACTAGATCTTTTGAAGTCACTGGGTTATGAACAATCTTTAATAATTGAGTATACTTTATCAATTTGTATTTCTTTATTAGATACTCTGGTAAATCATCCTCTATAAGATGTCCATATTCTTCATAACTCAATTGAAATAATTTGTTGAATTGAGCGTCGCTTACTCCATCTAAATTATAGATTGGTTCGATTTCATTTTTAAAATTTCTAATCAGTTTTAGTGTTGAAGCTGTAAATGTGTTTCTTAAACGATCTATTGTTCCAGTTAAAACAATATCTTCACCTAAATCTAATATACTTCTTAAGTATTCACGATTAAATATAGAAACTTTAAAATCTCTTTCTTCAATTGTTACATTGAAAGATAATCTTGTAAAATTTCTTCTTATAAAAGCAACATTGGGAACACTTGTAACTTTTCCTTTTATTGTAATTCGTTCATTGTCAATTGCGTCTTTTAGTGTTATCAGATTATATATTTCGTATTTAGAGGGGAATCGATTGATGATATCAAAACAATCGTAAATTTTATTACGATTTAGTTTCTCTTTCATTCTAGGACCTATTCCTTTTATGCTTTCTAAATGACTCATATGCCACCTCACTAATCTATTATAACATATAAAAAAAGGTAATAAATTACCTTTTTAATCCCATCTTCTCGGGTCACCCTTAATTGTGTCTAGAAACGCCATATCTTCATCACTAATTTTGAAATCAACTTCTTTATTTTGGATGATTCTATGCTCGTTTACACTTTTAGGAAGTGGAGCCACATTTTTTTGCAATAAATATCTTATGCAAATTTGGGCACTTGATTTATGGTATTTATCCGCTACTTGTTTAATGTCTGTATTACTAAGTAAAAATCCAATTCCAAGTGGACTATATGCTTCTATAAAAATATTTCTTTCCTCACAATAATTTATTGTTTCAGATTGATCAAGACCAATAAAATAGCCTATTTGATTTACGTGTGGAACTATGTCTGTATTGTTAAGTATATTTTCTAAATGCTTTTGTTCAAAATTTGAAACTCCAATTGCTCTAATTAATCCTTCATTATATAACTCTTCCATTGCTTTGTAAGCTAGAACATTTCCTTCATCACAGTTTTGACCCATATTGCTCCATGGCCAAGGTGCGTGAATTAAAAATAAATCTAAGTACTCAAATCCTAATTCTTTTAATGTATTTTTAAAGGCTTCTTTTGCACCTTCATATGTTTTAATATCAGATTCAAGTTTACTAGTAACAAAAATTTCCTGACGTGGAACTCCACTATCACGAACTGCTTGTCCGACACCTTTTTCATTTTGATATCCTTGTGCTGTATCAATATGTCTGTATCCATTCCTTAAAGCGGCAAGGACGCTTTTGTATACTTCGTCCCCATCTTTTACTTGCCAAGTTCCTAATCCTATTTTTGGTATCTTTACTCCATTACTTAATGAATAAGTTTCGTTAATTATCATAATTGTCCTCCAATTTCTTCATCTAACTTCATTATAAATTGTTTCATATATTTTGTGCGTAATAATGCTTCTTCTTTTCCTTTTTCAGTATTCATCAACTTATATAGTTTAAAGAGCTTTTGATAAAAGTGAGAAACTGAATCAGTACTATCAATTGTATCTTTATTATATATTAAGCGGTTATTCTTACCTCCATAGCTAAATGTCCTAGCTATACCTATTGCCCCTAACGCATCAAGTCTATCAGCATCCTGAACAATTCTACCTTCTTCTGTGGTAGGAACGTTTCCTTTTGAAAATGAAATGTTATTGATAATATCAAATACATGAGTTATCTGATTTGTTTTCAATTTTGCATCTTTTAGTAAAGTGTTTAGTTCTTCTACTGTTGCCTTATACTTCTCTTCTAGTTTATGATCAATTAAATCATGGATCAAAGAGGAAACAATAATAACATCTTCATCCACCGAAGTCGTGATTAATAATCTACTATTTTCAAGAACTCTAAGTGCATGCAAATAATCATGCCCACTAGATTCACTTGATAATTTTAGTTCTACAAAATCTTTTACTATATCAATATTCATCTTCACACCTCTTATAATTTATATTCCAATTATACCTGTCTCTTATACACATCT
>SDWO01000071.1 GCA_004195325.1 Candidatus Izemoplasma acidinucleici
GTTTTTAGATTTTTTATTATGGTATAATACATATAACAAATAAAAGTAAAGTAGGGGAATATTATGAGTGGAATATTGGATTTTTTACAAGTTTTATCTTTTGTTGTTGTTGGGGGAACTACATTAACCTCAGCAATTTTATATTTTAGATCTAAAAACAAGGATAGAGAAAAAGAAACATTTGATTATATTGATGATAAATTTAACGAATATTTACAAATATGTTTGGATAAGCCTCATTTAGATATTTTTGATGTAGAGGACGAGAAAAAAACCAAGCTAACCTCTTTGGAAAAAAAAGAAGAGAAAGTAGCTTTCTCATATTTAATAAGTGTATTTGAACGAGTTTTTATCTTCTACAAGGAACATGGTAAGAAATGTGATATTGATCAATTTGAAAATTGGACCAAGACAATTAAAGAATATATGAGTAGAGAGAATTTTAGGATTACTTGGAAAGAAAACGGGTATGGATGGGATTCAAAGTTTATTCTATTTATGGACAAATTATACCTCAAAGCTCAAAATAAAATTGATTTAATTCTTGTTGAATCACCTAAGAATCTAGAAAAATGGGCTAATGGATACAAAAAATATTTCTCTTATGAGGATAACCCCAATAATGATCATCCTGACCATTTAGGGTATTACCTTAAAGAAAGAAAAAAGAACCCATACATTTTTTATTCTATTGAAGATAATGCAAAGAAAATGGTTGGGGGTATGCTTATTCAGAAAATCAAAAATGCGGTAATCATCCTTTATCTATTTATCGATGAAACTGAAAGAAGAAAACAATATGCGAACTATGCTCTGCAAACACTTAGATCACATTATGATGAAAAAACATATTTCGTAGCAGAAGTAGAACACACTAATAAAGAACATAAACCATTTTGGCTTGCTAACTATTATAGCGAAGTTGATTTTAAGTACTATACTCCTGCAGATGATGACAAGAAACTAAAGGGACAAGAACTCCTTTCTTCAAATGATTTATTAATATTTCAAAGTAAACCTATAAGTACCAAAACTCTAAATAAAGTTCTTAAAGTATATTTTGAAACATCATATATTAAGAATGGACCAAAGAGTATTAGTGAATATGAGTCAGCTGCTAAAAATCTAGAGCAATTAAAGGATATGAAAACTGGTATTGTAGAGTTTAAGTAACTATTTGACTTACAAACACTTTGTAACATAACTTAAGAAAAGAGATATAATAATCTCTTTTTATTTGTTATACTAAAGTAGTAAAATATAATGAAGGAGGAACAAATATGTCAATTAAAGGAACCGAAACAGAAAAAAACTTACTTAAAGCATTTGCTGGCGAATCACAAGCTAGAAATAGATACACAATGTTTTCTAAAATAGCAAAAAAAGAAGGGTATGAGCAAATATCAGAATTCTTCAAAGAAACAGCTGCTAATGAATATGTACATGCTAAAATCTTTTTTCGTCATTTAGAAGGTGGAACTGCAACTATCACTGCAACGTATCCATCTGGTATAGAAGGAACAACTCTTGAAAACTTAAAAGCTTCTGCTGATGGTGAAAATGAAGAGTGGACTGAATTATATCCTGAATTTGCGAGAATCGCTGATGAAGAAGGATTTAAGAAAGTTGCTGCTAGTTTCCGTCAAATAGCGAAAATAGAAAAAGATCATGAAGAAAGATACTTAAAACTACTAAATAACTTAGAAGAAGATGTAGTATTTTCAAGTGAAGATGAAACGATTTGGTTCTGTAGAGAATGTGGACACGTTCATGTAGGAAAAAAAGCACCAGGTATGTGCCCTGTATGTATGCATCCGCGCGCTTACTTCGAAAGAAAAAAATCTAACTACTAAAAACTAAAAACGATGTTCGCATCGTTTTTTTATTGATATATGATATTATAGATATAAAGATTTAAAAGGAGGACTTATTATGAAAGTTGTAGTAATTAGTGACGTTCATGGAAATAGACAAGCATTCAATAGAATAATAAGTTTTAATCCTGATGCAGATTATATAATATCTCTTGGTGATAGTGAGCTACAATATAGTGAACTTCAGAAACATAATGTTATTTGTGTAAAAGGTAATTATCCTTTTGATGCTGGTGTTGTTTATGAACAAGAAATTAAGATTAAGGACACTAAATTGTTTATTACTCATGGTCACAGATATAAAGTAAGAAGAGGTATTGATCACTTATATGATAAAGGTCTTGAGTTAAGTAGTGATATCGTTTTATACGGACACACACATATCGCAAAAGTAGATTATAGGAACAAGATTTACATTATCAATCCAGGTAGTGTAAGTAGAAGTCGTAATCATATGATAGAAAGTTACCTTATATTATATATAGAAAATAATAATCAGTTTAAATACGAATATAAAGAAGCAAGAACGAATAAGAATATTGATTTATAAATAAAAAACAGAGATTTCTCTGTTTTTTTAAGGTAAGGGTTACATACTTAAAGCGTTTACAGTGAGACTTTTTTTTGGTATTCTATGAATGATAGAGGTGAAAGTATGAAAAAACTTTTTGTAGGATTTTTAGTATTAATAACTGCGGTTACGTTAAGTGGTTGTAAAGAAGAAGAAGAAAGAATAAAATGTAAAGACACAGAAGAACTTGTTGGTGAAGTTTGTGTTTTAATAGTGCCAGATATTGAAGTAATTGATTTTGATAGTATGTATCCAGAATTAGGAGCGTACTACCAAATGTTTGTTCGAAGTTTTAGTGATTCTGACGGAGATGGTGTTGGAGACTTTAATGGTATAACAGCGAAGTTGGATTATTTAGAAGAGTTAGGAATTGAAGGGATTTGGTTAATGCCAATTCATCCTAGTCCTACTTATCACGGATATGATGTGTTAGATTACTATGATGTAAATCCTGAGTACGGAACAATGGAAGATTTTGAGAACTTGTTGTTAGAAGCAGAAGAACGAGGAATCAAGATTATCATTGACTTGCTTGTCAATCATACTTCAAGTCAACATCCATGGTTTGATGCATGGAGAAATGATGATCCTGAGTATGAAGATTACTATCGTAAAATAACAAGTAACGATGATCGTTTTACAATCAACAGAGGGTTATGGCACATGCTAGGTGGAGGGGATTACTACGCCGGTTCATTTGGAGGTGGTATGCCTGATTTAAACTGGGGTAATCCATTAGTTCGACAAGAAATGGTAGACATTGCCTTATTCTGGATGGACAAAGGTGTCGATGGATTTAGATTAGATGCGGCAATCCATTTAGAAGATTATGGAGAAGCAGAAGCACCTACTATACCAATTGAAAGTACAATTAACAAATTAGCGTTCTTTGAATTTAACATTGAACAATCATATCCTGACGTATATATCGTTGGTGAAATATGGAGTGGATTCAATGTCTTCAGTAAATTTGTTCAAAGTATGGATAGCGCATTAAACTTCGATACTTCGGCTGATATATTATATACAATCAATCGTGGTGGAAATGGCGATTATGTTGAAGATATGTTAGATATGTTAGAAGCATTAGAAGTATATGATTTTGAGGCAATTGATGCCCCATTCTTATTCAATCATGATCAAGACAGATTTGCGAGTATCCAGGATGGAAACATTGAAGAAATGAAACTAGCCGCAGAGATGTTAATTACTAAACAAGGTAACCCATTCATCTATTATGGGGAAGAGTTAGGTATGTTTGGAATTAAAACAAATGGACCAAATATATGGGATGAAACGAGAAGACAACCATATTTATTTAACGATTCATTTAAAACATCTTGGATGGTAGATCCATACAATGATGAGACAGAAAATGTTGATGAGCAATTAGCTGATCCTAATAGTTTGTTGAATACGTATATAGACATATTAAATGTTAGAAAAGATAGTTTAGCTTTAAAATTCGGAGATACAGAAGCTTGGGAAATTAGTAGTAATGTACTACTAGGATACTACCGTAACTTCTTCTATGATACCGATCACAATCAAAAAGTACTTGTATTACATAACGTTGGTGATACTGGGTTTGCATATGGTGATGTTGAAGGAGAAATCTTATATTATAGTAATGATATTGAATCATACAATGGTATAATAGATGGACAATCAACACTAATCATAGAAGTTCCATATGAAGAATAGAGGGTAACATTATGAAGAAAATCAAATTTTC
>SDWO01000170.1 GCA_004195325.1 Candidatus Izemoplasma acidinucleici
CTATACTATAATTGTATTTTTGATCCTGTTTTAATTCTTTGCAATGATTCTTTCATATGTTGCTTAAGATCTAGGTAGGCATCATCACCAGTACAGTGTCCTGTATAATACATAACATTACCTTTTGAAGTCATTTTCGACCCGAAATTATCTAAATACATACTTTGTCTTAGATTTGATGAATCATAATTTGAAAAATGGAAACCAGCTACAACTGTGTTAAATGGTTTCTTCTCTTGTTTTTCTATTGAATCTATTATATGTTCAATACCTTTATGTGAGCATCCACTTACTAAGACTTTGTTTTTTCCACCATATAATACCAAGTATATTTCGTGCTCAAAATCATCCTGAACAAATCCATTACCACTTTCTCTTTTCAACAATGTATCATCTTTGATAATTTGTTTCACGTGTTCCACATTGTTATATATCTTTATTCCATTTTCAATTTTGATATCATCATTTACCAATATCAAACGTTTAGAAAAGATTGGTTTTCTAATCCCTATTGGAATATAGATCTTATTATAGTTTTTGTATAGTTTTTGAAATGCAGTTTCTTGAATGTAGACTTTTGCTTTTTTGTTTATGCTTAGAAATTTATTAATTCCTCTACCATGATCTCTATGTCCATGAGAAATAATTAGATAATCAACATCTGTTAAGTCGATGCCTAATTTCTTAGCATTTCTAATGTATTGATTTCCTGGTCCGATATCAAAAAGTATTTTTCTATGGTTGTGTTCGATGTAAAGACTTAAACCATGTGCAGATTTTAAATCGTTTCTAAGTGAATCGTTTTCCAACAACGTTATTATTCTCACATCACCATCTCCTTTTTTTTATATAAAAAGGCCTAAATATATAGGCCTATTTATCTTCCAGTTTGTCGATTATCATCTTGTATCCTTTAGGTCCGTACATGAAAGACTTAGAGATTTTTGAAATTGTTGCTGCGCTTATCCCTGTCTTTTTTTCAATTTCCTGATAGGTCATTTTTTTATGAATCATTTTGGCAACCATTAATCGTTGTCCAAATGCTTCAATTTCGTTTATTGTACACAAATCATCAAAGAAGCGATAGCACTCTTCTATTGAATCTAAAGATAGAATAGCTTCAAATAATTTGTCTATTTGTTCGTTTTGAACTTTATAATGATAATTCATAATATCACCTCGATTAATATTATAACACAATGAAAAAGATAAATTTTATACTTTTTTGATTTTTTTCCATAAATACACGAAGGTTATCTGTTATATATGTGAAAAACAAAAAAAATTGGAGGAATTAGAAATGAAAAAATTAAGTTTATTATTATTTGTTGCTGTTGCAGCTTTAACATTATCGGCTTGTACTGGTAATGAGACAGAGGTCCAAGGCTATTATGTATCAGTGGATATTAATCCATCTATCGAATTTATAGTTGATAGTGAGGACATCGTGGAATCATTTATTTTCTTAAATGAAGACGCAGCTATTTTATGTGTTGATTTAGATTTTGTCGGTATGAACATTGATGACGCAGTTGAATTATTTGTACAAACCGCTACTGAAGCAGGATACATTGATCCTGAAGGTGACGATAACGCAGTTTTAATCACCGTACTTGGTGAAGATGGCGAAGAAGAAAATTTAGACAAAGTAAGAAATAGAATTCATGAGAGATTAAATAGACACTTCGCAAGAAAATTCATAAACGCTACAGTATTAAGTGAAGATTTCACTCAAGAAGATTTAGTTCTTCAAGCTGAAGAATTAGGTGTATCACCTGGTAAACTAAAACTTGCTCTTGCTGCTCAAGCTGGAGATGAAGCATTAGTATTAACTGAATTATTAGAAATGCCTGTTAAAGACATTTTATCTATCGTTAGAGAACTACATAAAGATGAGTTCTTAGATTATAAAGAAAACCAAATGGAACAATTACGTGAAAGAAAACAAGAAAGAATCAATCAATTCAAAGGAAGATTAGACGAATATATTAGCAATCATCCTGATCTAACAGATGAAGAAATTGATGAGTTTGTAGAACAAGCTAGAAACAGATTCCACAATGAAACTAGAAATCGTTGGGAAGAACGTAAAGAAGAATGGAATAATCATAGAGATCAAGAAGAGTGCGAAGTAGACTGCACTGAAGAATAACCAGTAGTAATTTCCTAGAGAGAGGTAGATCCCCCTATCTACCTCTCCCCTTTCTATCCCTAAGGAGTTATGATACAATCTAATATGAGGTGGTATTATGACTAACAAAGAATTATTCAAAATAATCAAAGCCCTCAAGAATAATGAACTGGAGGGTTTTGATCAATTGTACTATGCAACAAAAGAAATTGTTTACTATACAATATTAGCGATTATGAAAGACCCTTCTCTTAGTGAAGACATTATGCAAGATACTTACCTCACTATGTTGGAGAAAATACACTCATTCAAACACAATACAAGTGTTAAATCATGGCTTACTACAATCGCAAGAAACAAAGCTTTAAACGCATATAACAGAAGAAAAAAAGAGTTTCATGTTGATGTTACTGAACAAGATAATCTATTTGGAAGTGTTGAAAGCTCAAGTGAAAAAGAATTACTTGTAAGAGAAATACTTAATCAATTAAATGAGACTGAACGTGATATCGTAGTATACAAGATTCTTGGTGATCTAACGTTCAAGGAAATATCCAAGATACTAGATATGCCACAAGGAACTGTATCCTGGAAGTATCAAGATGCTATAAAAAGACTTAGAAAAACAAACGAAAGTAGGTGATACTATGAAAAATGAATTTGAGAAAAAGATTGCTTCCGCATTCACAGAAGCTCCAGATATTTTAGATAATATCAAAAAAGATACTAGATTCAACGTTCCACAAAAGGAACGTCATAGTATCTTCGCTTTCTTAGTACAAAACAGGTTCAAATTTAGTTTTGTTAGTATTTTTATTATTGCACTAGTAATGATATTTAGTACAAACATCCAGAGCAATACTCAGGTATACGCTTCTACGGTCACAGTTGATATCAATCCTTCTATTGTAATTACGCTTGATGAGGATGATAAAGTGATTAATATATCTGCTTTAAATGATGATGGAGACACTTTAATTGAACAAGATATAACATACAAAAGAATGACAATTGAACAAGTTGTTAATCGATTAGTAGATAGAGCAATAGAACTTGGATACATTGATCCTGATGAATTAGAAAATGTAGTATTAATTCATGTAGAAGGAAAAACTGAAGAGATTAGATTACGTGTTCAAAACAAATTCCATGAAAAAATGGATGAAGGTTTCAAGCGTTATGGACCTGTAGTTAATATCCTTAAAAGTGATGAATACGATTTAACAAATGAACAGATAAGAACATTACTTGAAACAGCTGTTGAATATAGTATCTCACCTGGTAAATTGGTATATGTTTACAATATCAAATTACTTGATACTGATGATGAATACACTTTAACTGAATTAGCTAGAATGTCAATGAGACAATTGTATCGTATTGAACAACAATTAAAACAAAAAGGAAATCAACATTAATTGATTTCCTTTTTTTTATTTAACTATTTTCTTGCTTGTTGCTTTGGAGTAAATCCTGGAGTATTGTGTATTGCAGCTTCTCTCATTTCTTCTACTTTTTTGTATGATTTTTTATCTTTAGCTTGTTTGTAAAGATAAGAATCAATCGCTTTAGCAGCTCTATGACCGTCGGCTACACCACTGATTAAGTCTGGACCACGTAAGATATCTCCACCAACGAATAACCAAGGAACATCTGAAACTTGTCCATTGTCGTCTGCTTTGATTTTCCCGCGTTCAATCTTAACTTTGCTACTTAGTGATTCTGGTAAGTAATCGTAATCTGGAGCTTGTCCGATTGCGATATATATTTGTTTACCAGCAATAACTTGTTCACATTCGTCATCAAATTCAGGATTGAATCTTCCAGCTGTATCAAATACACATAAACATTTCCATAAACGAAGACCAGTAACTTTTCCATTTTTCTGCATAACTTCTTGAGGACCGTTTCCACAGAAGAATTCAATACCTTCTTCTCCACCTTCAATTAATTCATCCATTGAAGCTGGAAGTGCATCTTCATTTTCTAGAGATGTTAATTTAACATCAGTTTTTCCATATTTTAACATTTGTAATCTAGTCGCTGATCTTGCAACGTCAAACGCTACATCTCCACCACCAATTACTACTACGCTTTCAGCTACATCGATATCTTCAAGTTTTAACACTCCACGTTCGAAGTCTCTTACTTGTGGTAAGAAGTCCATTGCGCCAATAACATCTTTATGATCTGCACCTGGAATATTCAGGTTTCTTACTTTGAAGAATCCTGTTCCTAAGAATACTGAATCATAATCTTTTTCTAATTGATCCATTGAAATATCTTTACCTACTCTTTTGTTTGTAAGGATATTTACACCAATAGATTTAATAAAATTAATATCTTTATCAATTGAAGTATCAGGTAATCTATATGCTGGGATACCATAACGCATAACCCCACCAGCCAGTGCCATTTCTTCGTATACATCAACGTTGTAACCCATTAATCTTAAGTAGTATGCAGCACCAAGTCCAGCAGGACCAGATCCAACAACCGCTACTTTAGCATCGATTACTTCACTAACATCTTGAGATATCATTTTTTCATACATATCTGTTGGAGCACTGTCGATGATATAACGCTTCAACCATCTAATTGCGATTGCCTCTCCGTTTACAGCGATAGAACATGATGTTTCACAGTTATGCGTACAAACTCTACCACAAACACCAGGTAATGGATTTGTTTCATAGATTTGACGTAATCCTGCCTCTACATCGTTTTCCCATATACTTTTAATGTATGCTGGAATATGCATTTGAACTGG
This sequence comes from Candidatus Izemoplasma acidinucleici, assembly GCA_004195325.1. GTDB lineage: Bacteria > Bacillota_I > Bacilli_A > Izemoplasmatales > Izemoplasmataceae > Izemoplasma > Izemoplasma acidinucleici. The sequence continues at coordinate 4,902 of SDWO01000170.1, forward strand.
ACAAGATGATGTACAAACACCGCATTCAACACAACGTGCAGCTTCTGCCATTGCGTATTCTTTACTGTATCCTTTAACTACTTCAACAAATGAAGACTTACGATCACTTGGTAATACGTGATCCATTTTAACTCTTTCTTTGTCTAACAAGTTAGAAACTTCATCTTTTTGCCAACCCATGTCAACTTCTTCACCCAAGAATGTAGATTGAGGTAAGAATTTGAAATTGTCTGCATCATCACTAGCATAAATATATTCGTTACTCATGTTTAATGAATCTGTAGTACATGTATCTACGCATAATGCGCAGAAACAACATCTACCATAATCAATTGTTGGACGAACTTGGAATGATCCTTCTTTATCAGGAACATCTAAACGTTCTACCATTTCAATTGCTTTTGTAGGACAGATATCTTCACAAGTCCCACAACCAATACATTTATCCCAATCATTTGTATGGAAACCACGTAAGTTTGCTGGAGCTGTTCTTGGTGAAGATTCTCTTTTTGGTTTTAGTTTTAAGAACGTGTCTTTTCTTAAAACTTCTCTGTTTTTCTTTGTAAAAATGTCTTCCATGTCGTGTGAAACTGGTTTTTTAAATAAATATTTCCATAATCTAAATGGATTGAATAAGCTTACTGTTCTATATTTTTTCATCTTCATACCTACCTATCAATCTCCGGTGAACATACACCCATAGTATCTACCCATAACGCAGCATCATCAATTCTTGTACCAGGTAAATACTTCTCAATACCTAATAATCCTTGAGGATAGCTTGCACCACGAACACCAATTCTATAAGGATGTGTCCCTCCGTTACTTACCATATAATATCCGAATTCACCACGACTTGATTCTACAACACTATATACATGACCTTTTGGAAGTGTCCATCTCATTGATTGTCCTTGTGCCATTGGCACTCTTACTGGACCTTCAGGCATTTTAGCAAGACATTGTCTTATAATACCAATTGATTGAACTACTTCTTTTAATTTTATATCTACACGACATCTAGCATCACTATAATCTGACACAGGAACTTCAAATTCCACTTGATCATAAAGAGCATAAGGCATTACCTTGCGAATATCGTATTCTTTATTTACTGCACTTCTCATCCCAACACCAGTTACTCCTAATTCCCATACAACACTTTCAGGTAACATGATTGTATCTTTAATACGTTTTACAAGTGTAGGATTCTCAATACCTAAATCACGGTATTCAGTATATCTGCTTTCTAAATCATCTAAGAATGCATGAATATCTTTTTCGATTCCAACAGGAAGATCTTTACGAACTCCACCAGGAACGATATATTGATGATAAATTCTGTGACCAGAAATTTGTTCAAAAATATCTAAGATACTATTTCTATCAGCATGCGCATGATACATAAGTGTATAGTTCCCTGTAGGGCTTCCTAATCCACCATAAGCCATCATATGAATACTAATTCTAGCTAATTCTAAGATAATCATTCTAATCCAATGAGCACGTTCAGGAACTTCTATACCAGCAAGTTTCTCCGCTCCCATTGCGTATGCCATTTCATTTATATCTGGTTCTACAACACATACTCTAGGAATAAGAGCAAGATTGTTTACCCATGAGTGACGTTCCATACCTTTTTCAAATCCACGATGTAACATTCCAGGAAGTAGGTAAGAACGAACAATGATATCACCTTCAACAAACATATGAACTGATGCATTACCATGCATCCCTGGATGTTGAGGTCCTAGAAATAATTTAAGTTCTCTCATTATTTATTCCCTCTCTTTCCAACTTGTTCAATTCTTTCAGCTCGTTTTAAACGATCTTTTTGTTTTGACTTTTTTCCATTTAATTCAACAAAATCATTGTTGTATTCACGTACAGGGAATTTTCTATCGCTGTATGCTTGTGGATCAAAATCTTTTCTAAGTGGTGGCATATCGTCCCATTCTTCAAGTACTAATTGCTTTTCATGGTCAGGGTTACCTGGGAATTTAATACCAAACATTTCATGTGCTTCACGTTCATAGTATTTACAACCTTCAAATATAGGCATTATACTGTTCATTACTGGCTTATCTCTATCTATTCTTGTACGAATTTGTACATGAACTGGACGATCCCAGTTAAATACGATATATACCATTTCAAATTCATTTTCATCTATCCAGTCAATAGCACTTAAGTATGATAATTGCTTCCAACCTTCAAGTTTTAACTCTGATAATAATCTATGAACTTCAACTTGCTCAACTTCAAAACTAATTTGATATTGATCAATTACTTCTGTCTTATTCACTTTGTATTTTTCTTCTACTAGGGACTTTAAAAAGTCTACATTATTGGTGGAATTCATCTTTAATTCGAACCTCCCCTAGCGCGTCAATTTGGTTTTTCTTATACCATGCATTGTTTGTATGATAATTTTTCCAACCATTTGCTTTTTTGTTTTTGATTAATTCAATTAAATCTACAAATCCATTCATTACTGCTTCTGTATTTGGCATACATCCAGCTACATAACTATCTACTGGTATATATTGATCTAACTGATTTATAACGGCATGTGAATCATGGTAGATTCCACCGTTAATTGTACAACTACCAAAACCAACTACATATTTTGGTTCACTCATTTGTTCATATGTATAGATTAAACGTCTTAATGTTTTTAAAGATAAGTATCCTGTAACTAATAAAACATCTGCTTGTCTAGGAGTTGCCATTGGCCCCATCCCTAAACGTTCCATATCATATGCTGACGTCATTGCTGGTGGTAATTCAATAGCACAACATCCTGTACAATACATTAACATCCATAGTGAGTTACGACGGAAAAAGTCTCCGATTTCCCACCATTTTCTATCAACTTGTTTTTTTGATAACGCAACTGGTTGCGTATATTTAGTAGATTCCATTTAAATCACCCACCCTAAGTGTATTGCTATCATTGCTTGTACTACTGCGAAGAACAATGGCCATTTGAAGAAGAATGTAACAACTTGATCAATTTTGAAACGACCAAGTACATTACTTACCAAGTTCAATACTGCGTATACAATGAAGTATTTAATTAAGAACATAATAATAGTTTCAGCTCCACCTAAGAATAAGTGAACGAATAAACTAACTTCGATAAAGATTGTAATTTCATGCATGATAAACAACATACCAAGTTGTTTTCCACCATATTCAACCATAGGTCCTGAAGCGATTTCCGCTGGAGCTATATATGTTTCAAATGGTTTCTTACCAAGCATACCCATTAAGGACATTACCGCAACAATGAATCCAAGTGGCAATGCAATCATAAACCAGTTAAAATCACCAGTTTGTTGAGCTACAGCGATACCTGTTAAGCTTGAAGTACCTGTTAATTTAATAATTGTCATAACAACAACCATAAATGGAACTTCATAAGCAAGCATAGTAGTTAATGCTCTCATAACTCCAATACTAGCAAGTGGGTTACCACTACCACTAGCACTCATTGCCATACCTAACATTCCAACTGCGATTAAGTATACAAAGATAAAGAAGTTATCGTAACCTTCAAAAGCAACAATACTTGATGTGATCGGCATGAACATTGCCGTACCAATAATACCACCAAGTGCCATAATTACACCAAAGTCGAATATCCAACCATGTGATGTTGCTCTTTTACTTAATAATTTAAATATATCTATAAATTCTTGATACCATTTTGGTCCTCTTCTTTTTTGTAAACGAGCTGCAATTTTACGGTTAATTCCACCCATTGCTGTTTGTAATACAAATCCGAATGTTGCTACTCCAAGACCAAATCCTATATTCATTAGTATTTCTATCATAATACGTCACCCCATAGTAAGAATACCATTAACGCTACAATCCAGAAGACTGTAATCTCAGGTTTGTTAGTAAAGAAGAAATACTTCATAAATGCTCCAAATTCTCTTACCTTGTTAGCTAATGATTTGTAGAAGTTCTTCATGATGTGAATGTATTTCTCATATAGCCTTTCAAGTGGTGCATAGAAATCAACACTGTAATGTAAATGTTCTTCTGTATAAACAAAGTTTCCTGCAGTGTAAGTATCCATTAAGTCGATTTTCTTTGATTTCTTTAATACAATAAAGATTAAGAATGCAACAAATACACCAACACCGAACACACAAGCAATCAACAATGGATTTAGTAAACTAGGACCAACGCCCTCAATTCCTGAAGTGTATCCTTCAATAGCAAATCCATTCATTACGATATTGTAATTCAACTGCATATCAACAAATATTTTATTGATAAAATCAATTATTACACCAGGTAATACTCCTGTATAAACACTTAATAATGATAAGATAATCATTGGTAATAACATAAAGAATGGTGCTTCCTTAACTGTCTTCTTAAATTGTGGTAACTCTTGTCCTAAGAACAGAGCTGCCAGTGGTCTAAATACATATAAGAAACTACCAATACTACCAAATACTGTAGCGATAGCGATAAATATCATACCTTTATCAATTACTGCTTGGAAGATCATCCATTTACTTATGAATCCACCCATAGGAGGAATTCCTGCCATACTGATGATAGCAATTAAGTACACCATATAAGTAACTGGCATTTTATGAATAATACCACCAAGTTCTTTCATTTTAGTCGTTCCAGCAACTCTAGCTACTGCTGCGATTGCTAAGAATGCTGCAGTTGAAGCTATTGCATGTGCCACGATATGGTATAAACCACCAGCAACACCTTGAGATGTTAACATACTGAATCCAACTAAGATATAACCACCATTACTCATAGAAGAGTAAGCAAGTAGTTTTTTAGCATCGTCTTGTCTGATAGCCATCAATGTACCAAATACAATTGTTAATGCTCCTAAAGTCGCAATAATCATTTGCCCAAAGTACATATCAATACTTGGAATAATAAACCCAATACCACCCATATTAACAATAGCTAATAAGGCAACAAATGCACCTAACTTCTCTAATCCACCACTAAATACTGCAGAAACTGGATCAGGAGCGTTTGTTAATACTTTTGGTAACCATATATGAAGTGGGAATGCACCAAGTTTAGTAAATGCTGCACCACTCATAAAGATAAACACTATAATTTGTGTAGTTCCTGTAACACTACCGATTCCTGAGATATGGAAACTTCCATTATTCGCATTGTATATCATTAAGATTGCAAATAATAACATGAAACTTCCAGCTGCACTAAATCCATAATACCAAGAAGCAGCTTTTTTACTTCTTCCCATTGGGATCAAGAATAAACTTGTCCAAACAACAAACTCAAAGAAGAAGAATAAATATAGTAAGTTAGAACTGAAGAATACTCCAATTGCTCCAGCTAAACTGAACATAAATAACATTGAGTATAAAGCTGGGTACTTATATTGTTTTATAAAGAATGGATTAAAGAATGAAACCATTGCGAATACGAATGAAACGATAATCGCAAAGAATAATCCAAACTCGGAAATCTCAAACTGTGTAAATGTTAAATATGCAGTTTCACCTGTTAAACCACCAGTAAATCCTAAATAGGCAATTCCACCAAAGATAGTTAAACTTCCTAAGATAGTCATGATACTACCTAGTTGTTTATGAAGTCTTCCTATTACGTAAGCCATTAACCCAAATGCTAATGTGGCTAATATAAATATCTCAATACTTAGTTCCATATAAAGACACCTCCTGGGTTAATAAGTGATGCAACTAATTCTTCAACTTCACCTTGGAATAATCCGAATACGATTAATGCAACTGCTAATACAACTACGACGTATTTGAATAATGGAGTGAAATTAACCTTAACATCTGAATCTTTATACCAAAGTTTAGTTAATAATTTTACAAAGTAAACTCCTTCAATAACACTCGCTACCAAGATAATAATAGGGAATATGAAGTTTCCACCAGGTAAATTACTTACAAAATCAGGTTCAAAGAATCCAATTAAACTGTTCATTTTAACAACGAATCCGAAGAATAAAGGTAATCCTAATATACTAAGTGCTGCTACTGTGAAAGAAACACCAATTAATTTATTATTAACAAACGAACCTTTTAATTGATCCATTTCATCTGATCCTACTTCTTCAGTTAATCTATTAACTACTCCGAATAAGATAAACTTGCTTACACCGTTTGCAATTGCAAAGAATGTAGCCCAAGCACCAAGTCCAACAGTAAATAACAGAATAACGATTCCAGCTTGAGCAATACTACTATATAATAATATCTCTCTTGCTTTTGTAGATGCATATGCCATTGCCTCACCAGCTAGGATTGTAATCCCTAATACTAAAGCTATAATCAAAGCTAATGTTCCTTCAATTTGGAATACACCTGCTAATAATTTACCAAACACTAAGGCAATTGCTGTAGCGTATACAGAAGCGATCATCGCTCCAGATAAATTATTACTGTGACCTAAGATTCCTTTAACCCATGAGTTAAATGGTAATAATTTAGCTTCAACACCAAGTCCGATAAACATTAATAAGAATGGGAATAATGTATACATACCGTTACCTTCAACGAATGTAGCCATATCTGCCATATTTAATGTTCCTGACATGTTGTAAAGAATAATTAATCCTAGTAAGTATAAACTACTTCCCACAGTTCCAGCTACTAAGTAGTTGAACGTTTGAAGTGGTTTTTTGTTTGTTGTTGTAATTAAGTAAGCAGCAATACCACTGATTTCAATGAATACGAACAAGTTGAATAAATCTCCTGTAAGTAATAATCCATTTAATCCTGCAAGTGCTACTAATAAGATTGATGATAGTTTCTTATATTGTGCAATGTTTACCGCAACAACTAAGAAGAACAACCCATTAACTGCAATTAAACTTGTTAATGCAAATTTATTAACTACCAAGTTAATTCCGATAGGACTATCAAATCCACCGATAATCACATCACTCATATCCATAAAGAATGGATAAACTAATGCAAATAAACTAACAAGTAATAGTAAGTATGGAGAAACTTTTTTTACTAAAATACTAATGAATGCAGCTAGTAATGGAACTGCAATTAATAATATCGCACTCATTTAATTTTCCCCCATTTCATCAAGGTTTAACGTACCATATTTTTGATATATTTTTCTAGCTAGTGCAAGTCCTAAAGCAGTTGTCCCTACACCGATAACGATTGCTGTAAGTACTAATGCTTGTGGTAATGGATCTACAAAGTTAGGGTTTGCTGGAGTTTCACTTGTAAAGATTGGAGCAAGTCCACCTTCAAAGTAACCAACACTAATAATGAATAAATTTAATCCTATTTCTAAGATGTTTAATGAAATAATGATTTTAATTACGTTTCTTTGTGTTAATAATCCATAAAGTCCTAACATTAATAGGATAATAGCTGCGAACTGTAACATATTACACTACCTCCTCTGTCAAGAAATTATCGATAACGCCACTGATTTCAGATCCAACTTTAAGACCGATTAATACATATATTAATGGAATAATACCAGCACTTAGTAAGTCCCCAACAACACCGTTGTTTAAGAAATTTTCTAAGAAATAGTCTGCGAAGAATAATCCCGCAATACCAATTAATACATATAAACTTCCAGCGACACTTTCTAATATTTTAAATCCTTTTATTTTAGCTCTAAACGTATCATCTGCTAAATATAAAAGCAACATACTGCTTGCAATCATAGCTCCACCAGGGAACCCTCCACCTGGAGTTAAATGACCATGGATAGTAACATATACACCAGTCATTAAGATGATTCCAAATAACGCTTTAGATCCAATTCTTAACATAAAGTTAGGATGGAATCCTAAATCCAAACGTTTTTGTTTCGTACCACCAAGTAGTAATGCAACACCTAAGCTTGATACGAATAATACTGTAATCTCACCTAAAGTATCAAATGAACGGAAATCAGCAACGATTGAAGTAACAATGTTTGCTGGTCCACTTGCTGGATTTTCTTCACCGTATTCACGGTCTCCATACTCTTCACTATCTCTACCAGTAACATCTTCACCATACTCGTTGAATAATGTATTGTTTTGTAAAGATAAAATAATTAAAACACCAAGTCCAAGTGCTGCTAATAATGCTAAAAAGTTCTTCATTATTTAACACCTACTTTTTTTGTTGCTAATAATGTAAAGACAAATAGACTTGTAACAAGTCCACTACCAATAACTGCTTCAGTTACTGCAACATCTGGAGCTTGCATAACTACAAATCCTATAACACTTAACATACTAAGTGCTGATAAGAACATAACAGCTTTGATTAAAGATTTACTATTTATTGCTAAGAAGGCAAGTACAACCATAAATACTGCGATTACGATTTCTAGTACTTGTAATACTTCGATATTATCCAACATCTTCAGTACCTCCTAAAAATTCTTTTAAATCATCTTGAACAACATTACTTGGCGCACCTTGCGCTTTGTATGATGCTTTTGCTAATACACTACTACCAATTGGGTTACTTATTGCGATAAAAACAATAATAATACCTACTTTTAAGAACCAAGTAGGATACATAAATCCAATTCCTAGTAATAAGGCAAATGCACCTAAAGTTGTTGCTTTTGTTCCTGCTTGTATACGATTAAATACATCAGGCATACGTAATACTCCAAGTCCACCTAGAAGAAAAAATAGACCACCGATAACTAATAATACTTGACTAACGATCTCCATGTTTACCCTCCAAATATCTACCAAAGACGATTGTTTCCATAAATGCTAAAATAGCATAAACAAGTGCAACGTCTAAGAATAGTGAATTTTCAAATTTAAAAGCTAATAACGAAATAAGTCCAATCGTGATAACGTTAAACGTATCTAACGTAACAACTCTGTCCGCTACTGTAGGTCCTTTAATTAAACGAATAATTGCGAATAACATTCCTAGGCCTACTAGACCAAATACGATTGCATTTATCATTTAAAAATCACCCCTAACAGTTTTTCAAATCTTGCAGAAATATTTTTCTTGTTCTCTTCTGGTGTTTTACCTTTTACATCAACGGTATGAACATAAATGTCATTCCCATCAACATCAATAGATAATGTACCAGGTGTTAGTGTTATTGAATTTGCAAGTGTCAGTTTCGCAAAATCGCCTTCTAAATCCGTTTTGATTTTTACAAATCCGGGATTTAAAGGAATTTTCGGGCTTAATACTCTTCTTGCTACATCGAAATTAGCTAAGATTAACGCCCACACGAATACTGGAATGTATGCAAATACAAACACTAGAAGTCTGACCGGAAACTTGTAATCAATTGTATAGTTTACATAATTCGCTAGAATAAATGTAAGTACTAAACTCACTACTGTTCCAAGCACTAATTCTTGTAAAAATTGCTCTGTACTACCAACTAGTCCAACTAGTCCTAAGTAAGAAAGCAATAACACAAGAAACGTTGCTACATACTTCATAAGTAAATCCTCCTTTTATCTTAAGTTATTTTATAAATATATTTAACTTGACGATAAAACTATTTGTTTTACTAAATGGCCAAATCATCCATTTAGAAACATTTCGTTTTAATTTCTCATCAAGGTTGTAAAGCCCAAAATCACCAAGACCCATTCCATACTTCTCTTTATATCCATTATAGATTTCTTCTATAACATCATAATTCTTAATAGAATGTTCTATCCTTTTGTAAAAATCACTTTTGATATCCAATTGGAAGATATCACTTAATACCATTAACTTACCATCTT
>SDWO01000111.1 GCA_004195325.1 Candidatus Izemoplasma acidinucleici
GTCGGCAGCGTCAGATGTGTATAAGAGACAGATAAAATTCTCCTCTCGACTAAGCTCTCTCGTTTAGAATTGTTTTCATACGAGCGATTGTTTTTTTAACTTTACCAATACGAGCAGTATTTTCTAATTGACCTGTTGCTTGTTGAAAACGTAAGTCAAATAATTCTTTTTTCAAGTCAATAATTTCTTGGTTAATTTTAGTAGTGTCCATATCTCTAATATCTTTAGCTTGCATTAGAATCACCACTTTCTTTTTTTATAATCTTAGTTCTAACAGGTAGTTTGTGAGCAGCAAGTCTTAAAGCTTCTCTTGCGATTTCTTCACTTACTCCACCAATTTCAAACATAATTACTTGTTCCTTAACAACTGCCACGAATCCATCAGGAGAACCTTTACCAGATCCCATTCTAACTTCAAGTGGTTTACTTGTTTTTGCTAAATGAGGGAATACTCTAATCCAAACTTGTCCTTGACGCTTCATATATCTTGTCATAGCAATACGAGCAGCTTCAATTTGACGGTTTGTGATCCAAGCACCTTGAAGTGACTTAAGACCAAACTCACCGAAACTAATTGTAGTTCCACCTTTTGCTACACCTTCATATGAAACTCTATGAGGTCGTCTGTATTTTACTCTTTTAGGCGTTAACATTATTTAACCGCCCCTCTTTTTTTAGCAGGTAGGACTTCACCTTTGTAAATCCATACTTTAATTCCTAATTTACCATACGTAGTAGTTGCTTCTGCAGCAGAGTAATCGATATTAGCTCTAAGTGTATGTAATGGTACATTACCTTCGCTATATCCTTCACTTCTTGCCATTTCAGCTCCACCTAAACGTCCAGAAATTAGTGTTTTACATCCTTTAGCTCCAGCTCTCATAGCTCTTTGAATAGCCATTTTTTGAACACGTCTAAATGATGCTCTATTTTCCAATTGAGTTGCGATACTTTGAGCAACAAGGTTAGCATCAACCTCAGGTCTCTTGATTTCAACAACATTTAAGAAAACTTCTTTGTTAGTTAATTTTTGTAATTTAGCAACAACAGTTTTCTTAACACTTGCTTCACGACCAATAACCATTCCTGGCTTAGCTGTGTTTACAGTGATAATAACTCTGTTTTTACTTCTTTCGATTTCAATTCTTGATACTGCTGCATTAGCGTATAATTCTCTAAGTAAGTCACGAACTTTAATGTCTTCGTGTAGTAAGTCTGCTACGTCATTTTTGTCAGCGTACCAACGAGAATCCCAATCTCTGATAATTCCAATTCGTAATCCTATAGGATGTACTTTTTGACCCATGTGTGATTCCCTCCTTTACTCTTTCTCTGCCACTACAACTGTAATGTGGCTAGTTCTTTTTAAGATTTGTGTCGCGCGCCCTTGGGCTCTTGGTCTAAATCTTTTTAATGTTGGACCTTCTCCAACAAAAACTTCTTTGATGAATAGAGTTTCTTGGTCCATATTATAATTATGATCTGCATTAGCTACTGCTGATAATAAAACTTTTTCAACAACTGGTGATGCAGCTCTTGGAGTTAATCTTAGTATTGCAAGTGCTTCTCCAACTTTTTTACCTCTAATTAAATCGATAACAAGTTTTACTTTTCGAGAAGATATGCGTACCATTTTTGCTTGTGCTCTAGCTTCCATAATATTCTCCTCTACTTTCTTTTAGCTTTCTTATCATCTTTAACGTGTCCTTTTGTGCTTCTAGTAGGAGCGAACTCTCCTAATTTGTGACCAACCATATCTTCTTGTACGTATACAGGGATATGCTCTTTCCCGTTATAAACTGCAATAGTATGCCCGATAAATTGAGGAAATATTGTTGATCTACGTGACCATGTTTGAATAACTTTTTTCTTCTTTTCATCATTCATTTTTACTACTTTGTTCATTAAGTGATCATCACAGAATGGACCTTTTTTAAGTGAACGTGCCATGTTTGAGCTCCTCCTCTCTATTTCTTACGTCTAACGATCATTTTATCGCTAGCTTTTTTAGTTTTTCTTGTTTTTAATCCTAAGGCTGGTTTACCCCAAGGAGTAACTGGATTTTTACGTCCGATTGGTTGACGCCCTTCACCACCACCGTGTGGGTGATCTACTGGGTTCATAACACTACCTCTTACAGTTGGTCTGATTCCCATGTGACGAGTTCTACCTGCTTTACCGATGTTAACTAATTCGTGATCTGCATTTCCTACTTCTCCGATTGTCGCGCGGCAAGTTCCTAAAATTCTTCTAACTTCACCACTTGTTAATCTTACTAGTACGTATCTTTCTTCACGTCCTAATATTTGAGCGCTAGTTCCTGCTGAACGAACTAATTGTCCACCTTTACCAGGGTATAATTCAATATTATGAATTGTTGTACCTACTGGAATTGACATAATTGGTTTTGCATTCCCAATTTTAATATCTGCTTTGATTCCTGATTCAAGCATCATTCCAACTTTTAATCCTTTAGGTGCGATAATATATCTTTTTTCACCATCTAAATAGTGTAATAAAGCTATATTAGCAGAACGGTTAGGATCATATTCGATTGTTGCTACTTTACCTGGAACTACATCTTTATTTCTTTTAAAATCGATGATTCGGTATTTTCTCTTAGCTCCACCACCTTGATGGCGAACTGTGATTTTACCTTGGTTATTACGACCTGAACGTTTGTTCATTTTAACTAGTAATGATTTTTCTGGAGTATCTGTTGTAAGCTCCGCATAATCAAGACTTGTCATGTGTCTTAAACCATTAGTCATCGCTTTATATTTCTTTAAAGCCATAACGGTTACCTCCTTATTTTACTACGCTGCAAAGATTTCAATTTTATCGCCAGCAGCTAGTTTAACCATAGCTTTAGTAACGATAGGTTTGAATCCTGAGTGTTGTCCTACTCTTTTTTTCTTGCGGTTAGCAGTTAATTTATTCACTCTTATTACTTTTACATCAAATAATTCTTCAATTGCTCTAGCGATTTGAACTTTATTAGCTCTTTTATCAACACTAAATGTATATGTATCTTGTGTTTCAACTAGTAACATTGATTTTTCAGTAATGATTGGGCGTTTGATAATTTCACTTGATAACATTATCCTAGTACCTCCTCATATAATTTAACAGCGTCTACTGTTGTAAGTACATTTTTGTAGCTCATGATTTCATAAACTGAAGCATGGCTTACTGTTGTTACAACAACGCCTGGAATGTTTCTTGCAGATTTAGCCACATTTTCATTACCCTCAGGTAAGATAATCATGATTTTTCCACTTAAGTTTAAGTTATTTAAAACTTCAACCATTCCTTTTGTTTTGATGCTTTCTAAAGATAACGCGTCTAATACTTTAAATGCTTCATCTCTAACTTTCAAAGTTAAAACCGTTTTTAAAGCTAAACGACGAACTTTTCTGTTTACTTTTAATGAGTAATCTCTAGGTGTAGGTCCAAATACTGTTCCCCCACCAACCCATATTGGTGATCTTGTAGATCCTGCTCTTGCGCGTCCGGTACCTTTTTGTTTCCAAGGTTTACGTCCACCACCACGAACTTCACTACGGCCTTTAGTCTTATGTGTTCCATGACGCATAGCGGCTCTTTGTGCTTTTACAACTTCATATAAAACTTGTTGGTTTGGTTCAACATTAAATACTGTATCACTTAATTCGATTTCTCCAACATTTTTACCCGTTTGATTCAACAATGCAACTTTTGGCATTTTAAATCCTCCTTTCGATAATTCTTATTCTTGAGCTTCAGCAGCTTCAGTTACTACTGTAGCTTCTTCTACTTGTGGTTCCTCAACAACTACTGCGTAGTCTGCTGGGTTTAATGGTGCGATATTTTTGGTTTTAACACCACGTCTTACCATTATTAATCCTTTTTTAGGTCCAGGAATAGATCCTTTTACTAATAAGATGTTTCTTTCTAAGTCAACTTTAATTATCTCTAAGTTTTGAATAGTTACCTGATCAACACCCATATGTCCAGGTAATAACTTACCTTTTCTTACGTGGTTAGGATCGATTGATCCCATTGAACCAGGACGTCTATGATATCTCGATCCGTGAGCCATTGGCCCCGTATGTTGATTATGACGTTTGATTGCTCCTTGGAACCCTTTACCTTTAGATGTTCCAGTTACATCAACTATTTCTCCC
>SDWO01000018.1 GCA_004195325.1 Candidatus Izemoplasma acidinucleici
AGATGTGTATAAGAGACAGTTCTTAAACAGAAATCTTTCAAGTTATCATCTATAATACATATTTTATATTTGTCAGCTTCATTTATAATATCTTCAATTGTCTTATTTTTAATGTTCACTAAGGAATCAATATTTTTCTTCAATGATACTAAATCACGTGTATTCTTTATGAAAGACAAATAGTCTGTTTTTCGCAAAAATTCATTATAGTTTCCTTCATTATAGAGAGAAATATTTTTTTCTATTTTATATAAGTGTTTGATTAAATTATCTTGCTGAGAATTCTTTTTATTATCATCAATCAGTTGTTCCTTTTCAATGTAAATACTTGATAACTCATTATAATTCATTGATAATGCGTCTAAATACAATGTATTGTTTTCTTCAATAAAATATTTTTGAGTTCGAGTCGGATTTAATTTTGAATGCAAAGTAGTGTCCGTTTGCATTCTCAAAGCTTCTACCACATCCGAAAGACTTGATTCAGAAAAATCATTTTGAATACTATAATCTCTTATGAAGTTCCTAATACGTTTTACGTAATCCAATATTTTATCCTTGTCATATATCTCCATCAAACCAGCATATCCCGCTTTTTTCGCAATCAAGCTATGAGTCAAATTAAGTTCTTTTGTTTCCTGAGAGTTTGAAAAATCAATATCAAATTTGCTTTCTATCTTTGATTTTATTTCTTCTAAGTTGCTTGCATCAGAGTATATAAAGATGCAATTTCCTTTCTTTAACATTCCGTCTTTCATATTTGGTGCATCTAAATCAATTGATGGTTTTTGAATAACATTATCAGTTCTAATTTTATTTGCTAAATCCATTACACTTTTTGGATTTCTTCTATTTTGGTTCTTAATTACTTGAACAATTGATTTGTCACCTAATAAGTATTCATTTAAGTCTCCAACTCCATCTTCATAAATTGCCTGCATTGAGTCTCCAAAAAAACCAAATCTAATTCCTCGAGATTCTTTTCTAAAGTAATTAAGGAATATCTCAATGATTTCTTTACTTGTATCTTGATACTCATCAACAAAAATAGCAGCATATTTATCACTGATTATTCTTCGAATCATCTCGTGATGTTCAAATATTTTATTAGCAATGACTATTATTTCATCATGAGACACAACACCATTTTTCAATGACTTATAGTCCTTATAGGATATCTTCATATTATCAAAATATTCATCAGAAAAAGAATCATCATTGACTGTAAATAGTCTCATCTCAGGATCCTTAACCAAATCAATCAGAATTTGCTTAATCTCCTTTTGAAAATGACTAATATTATTCCATAGAAAATCATGAATAGTTGATACATCTAGTCTATCACTGTTATATCGTTTCTCTATCTCATCAACAGCTGAGTTTGTATAAGTGATAACAGCATAAACAGATGATGGATTTTCAAGCAGTAGTTGTCCAATAAGTTTTATTAATGAATATGTTTTCCCACTACCAGCTCCACCACTCAATAAAAAGTCTGTATTGTCTTCAAGTAATTTAAGGATTTGAATTACTTCATTTTCAAGCCCTAATCTTTCTGCAACCATATCAATCCCTCCTTAATATAACTTGGAATATTCCAATTACTATAGTCAGGCATACTGTTATAAATAATATCAAGTGCAAAATGTGTTTTTTTCTTTATGCAATTATCAGCCAAAAAATATGGAACTAAATTTTCAGATTTAAAGTATCGCGGATTTTTTACTCCATTAAACTTTTTGATATTATCAATAATAAATTTTAAGTTCACGTTAATAAAACTCTCTTCAAAGCTTCTTCCAATAATCTCATTCTCTTCTGTTTGGAATACAATGCATAGATTTCCTTTCGAATCATTTTCCCATTTCTGTTCACCAAATGCTAATATTTTTTTGTCAAATTTAAACCCTTTTAAATCTGTGAAACTAGTTGGATTCATATAATGTTTTATTGAACTATTCGAATAATCAACAGAATCCTTTACAGGACTTTTTTCACCTTCTGTATTAACAGAATCAATATCTGTTATCAGTAGAGTTTTAAGATTTAAGAAATGAATAAATTCATCAAATATTTGCGAATATGCTCCTACTTCTACTATGGATATATTTTGTGATAATAATGGAGTTAATTCAGAGTCAGGATATTTTTGTGCATTTTCATAATCCAACTTTTTCATAACTGTAGGAATTAGAATTCTTTCTGTATCACCTTCAATAAGAACTGCTTTATCGGCAAAAAAGAGTTCAGCTCTGCTAATTGTAAGGTATTGTTTCAGGAACTCATATTGAGCAGTCTGACTATACTTGATTTTTAAATCCTTCATACTTTTTGAAATTGTTTCAAATGAATTTATTCTAGCAAGATACTTAATATCCTCAAAATCAGAGTCAGCTACTATGTGTGGTGAATGTGTAGATATTATAGTTTGCATACTAATACTATTATCATCCGAAGTAACTCTTTCTTTTAAAATATCTTTTATATTTTTAATGAATACATATTGCATTTGTGGATGAGTATGAGCTTCTGGTTCTTCAATAAAAAGCAAATTTATTTCTGCAGGAGCTTTATCCTTCGTTCTCATAAATTCCGTTATTAAAATTTCAATCTCAAAAATCATACTAATCAAATTCATATATCCCAGTCCATTATAACTCTCAGGCAAATCCCTGTTTTGATTCTTGTATACAACAGTAGTATTATTGTCTAAGAGATTATTGTGTTGTAAAGTAGACTTTATCTCAATTTGTGATTCTTCTTTCCTTAAACCTCCAAATTTTTTAATTCTCGATTTGATATCCTTAAAAAGAGTGTCATAAATTCTCGACAAATTAACATCTGTATCCCTTAAAACATCAATAAAATTATCAATCAGAACATCTTTTTCTTCACTAACACCTATACTTTTTTTGTATATTCTTGCAGTTTGATTTGATAATGTTTTGTCAATATGTCTGTTTGTTACATCTCTTCGAGCACTTATATATTTAAAACTAATTACATCTTTCAAGGATAAATTTTCTTTTCTTAAGTTAACAAAATTATCTAGATTAATAATATTTGATTTTTTATCATAATCCATAGATTTCTCTTTATAGTCAAAATACTCCTTGTACATATGTTCTATAAACTCATCAATTGTTCTAAGCAAATATTCAGGATCTGCCTTTTGCTTAGCCCTTTCGTTTGATTCAAATAAATCGTACTCTATCTTCATTTTCTGAAAACTCAAGTCATCAATACAATACTCATAAGATAATGCAATTACATTATTCGTAGGATCCAAATCCATTAATAGTTTGGATATCTTTGATAAATCATCATTTTCATCATATTCTATATGTACTCTTAATGAAATCCCATCCACTTTTGGTTTACTTGTTTCTTCACCTTTTAATCTTTTTGACAGTAAATTCAAGTATTCACTATTAAAATCATAAAATGAAAAGTTCTTCTGTGAACTTTCACCTATAAATCTATCCAAAATAGTAAGAATTGATGTCTTTCCCGTATTATTTTTACCTATAATCAGTGATAAATCATTTTCCAGTTCAAAATTGAAGTCTTTTAGTAATCTAAAGTTATTTATGTAAATTGAAGTTAAACGCATATTTGCCTCCTCTTATAAAAAAAGCAGTCCAAACAAGGACTGTTCTTTTTCTCCCTTGATTTCTTATTTATAGTATACCATTACTTATTTATAAAAAAAGGACTTTTACGTCCCATTGATAATACACAAATAAAAAAGGCTAACAATTGTTAACCCTTATTTCTTAATTCAGTTAATATATTTTCATTAAACTTATTTGCTTTGAACATCTCTATTTCCTCTTTATAAGGAGGGTATAGACGTTCTTTAGAATCAGGTTTTCTGTGACATACTGAGTCTCTAGTATCTTTGGAATATCTAGAAAGTCTGGATGATGGATAATCTTATTTAATGCTTCATATCCAATATATCCAAATCCGATGTTTCATGTCGATCTTTTGAAGCCCCTTTGGGGTTCTTAGAATCATTGATATGAAATACACTGATTCGTTCTTTACCAATAAGAGAATCAAACTCTGCGAATGAAATACACTGATTCGTTCTTTACCAATAAGAGAATCAAACTCTGCGATGACTTTATCAAAGTCATCTTTGGTATCTTATCCAGCATCATGTGTATGACAAGTATCAAAACAAACAGATAATCTTTCATTCTTGTAGATAAGCAACATATACATATATCTTACGTGGTGGTATATTTATCTATTGATTAAGTTACATCACAGTTTGTTCTTTATAAACATCTAATATCTTGTTAAGTATAACTATATTGCCATATAAGTTTAGTCATTATTTGTTGATGAAGGAAATGTATAAACAACTTCTAAAGTATTGTGATCATTAGTTTGACTAAAAAGTACATACTCATTATCTTTATTAAGTCCTAAGAAAATATACTTATCTTCTATATCGTTTCCATAAATATTACCAACTTGATAAATCATTGGATGTGATAAAGTACTATAAGCAAATGCTTGTATAGACTCTTCATCAACTTCTTGCTTTACTTCATTAATTACAAGATCTCTCCATAAGAAATTAACAGTTCTAAGTCTTATATGACTTTCATCTAATCTTATTTCAAGATTAGATTCGTTTTGGTTATATTCTTGTACAACTGATCTTAATTCATCTAAATCATATATTAAATCATAAACTATAATATTAGGCTCTCCTACTTTATCGGGCATATATACAGTTACTGATTTACCTGTGCTTTCTTCTATCCCATAGTAAAGCATAATACTATTACTTTCACAGTTTGCATCTATCTCATAGATCCTATAAATTGCATTCATTGTGTAATCACTAGTTGAA
Source organism: Candidatus Izemoplasma acidinucleici (assembly GCA_004195325.1). Lineage (GTDB taxonomy): Bacteria > Bacillota_I > Bacilli_A > Izemoplasmatales > Izemoplasmataceae > Izemoplasma > Izemoplasma acidinucleici. Next base: position 4,871 of record SDWO01000018.1, read on the forward strand.
GCAGGTTCTTTTATATATTCTACAATACCATTTTCATCTAAGAAATCTGTATAGTAATCATTATACTCATCATGTTTTCTATCATAGTTTGGAATACATCCTGTTAGTGATAAAATAATCAATCCCATTAATAATCTTTTAAACATAAAATTACCCCCTTCAATTTATTATATCTTTTCCTAATGTCAAATCATACTAGAAAATGAAACTATATGTCAGTAAACCTCTTATATAAGATATAATGTTAAATAGGGAATAAGTTTCATTATATATAAACCACGGAGGATCGCTATGTTCAATGAAGTAAATAAAAAGAAACAAGTATATGAGTTAGGAATTATTTTTGGTTGGATATTTATGTTTATCTCTTTTTTTGCCATTTTATTTATGAGAACATCGGAAAATTGGAGTAGTCTTCTTATTTTTGCATTATCAACTATCATTGGTTTATTGTTTATTGCTTTCTTTGGTAAAAAGATAAAGGATTTAAGCAATGTTTTCAAGCAAGAATATGTAACCAGGGAATTAAAAAACATATTTCCAGATAGTAACTATTATTACAACGAAGGTTTTACTCAGCATGAGGTTGTAGCATCTAAACTTCTAAAGAAACAAGACCGTTATTCTTCTGAGGACTTAATTACAGGAGAGTTTGATGGTGTTGGCTTTAAATGCAGTGATGTACACCAGCAGGATGTTAGAAGTTCTGGTAAGCATACTACAGTAGTAACTATCTTTAGAGGTAGAGTCTATGAGTTTGATTTCTTTAAAAACTTCAAATACAATCTGTTACTACTACAACCATATAACTATAGACCATTTGAAAGTTATAAGAAGATTAAACTAGAATCAAATCTCTTTAATTCTGAATTCAAAGTATATGCAAAAGATGAACATGAAGCCTTTTATATTTTAACACCACACTTTATGGAAAGACTTCTAGTACTAGATCGTAAGTATCGTGATAAAATTAGTTTCTCATTCAATAATAACAACCTGTTTATAGCAGTAGATAATAGAATTGATACTTTTGATATTAAAGCATTTACCCCAGTAAGCAAAGATTTGATAGATTCCTATGTTGAAGAATTCAAAGATATGAAAGAGTTTATAACGCTTTTAACTCTTAATTCAAAATTGTTTAAGCAGTAATCAAAAAACATTCAATAATTCAAATAGAAAGAGAGACAATTGCCTCTCTTTTTTTGAATATAGAATGTACTTGTTAGGATATTGATACCATATCCTTTTGATCAAACGAGATTCAATATTGGGTAAAATACTTAAGATTGGTTACATACTAAAATCGTAAAAGTATAAAATCGGAAGGGAACACGCACTGTCTCTTATACACATCT
>SDWO01000048.1 GCA_004195325.1 Candidatus Izemoplasma acidinucleici
GTATATATATATGTTATATTATACATATTATAATATATGAGGTAAAAACGATGAGCGAAAAACTAACAAGAAAAGAACAAAGAATTGAAGTTATTAAACGATTATATGAAATGGATATGAATCGTGATTTTACTGATTGCGATAGTGAATATCCTTACATCGAAGAAATCCTAGAAGGTGTAAGTGAAAAAATGGATCGTTTAGACGATACTATTAGTGATAATTTACAAAAATGGTCTTTGAACAGATTAACATTTATTGATCGTGCTATTTTCCGTTGCGCGGTATACGAAATGATATATACACAAACTCCAAGTGAAATTATTATTAATGAAGCCTTAAATATCACAAAAGAATATTCTGACGAGGGTGATGGCAAAATGGTAGGATTTGTCAACCGCGTTCTTGACAATATAAAAATAGCTCTTAAAAAGTAGGGATAGTATGGAAAAGAATTATTTATCTGTCACAGCGTTAACAAAGTATCTAAAATATAAATTTGACAATGATGTCCATCTTAAGAATGTTTATTTAAAGGGAGAAATCTCGAATTTTAAACATCATTCTCGTGGACATTTTTACTTTACATTGAAAGATGATAAGGCACAGTTAAGCGCTATTATGTTTGCTTCAAGCAGTAAGAACGTAATTTTCACACCTGAAAATGGAATGAGTGTTCTTGTTGAAGGATACTTAACTGTATATGAAGCAAGTGGGCAATATCAAATCTATGTTAAGAGTATGACAGAAGATGGACTTGGTAACTTACACGTAGCTTACGAGCAACTTAAAAAGAGATTAGAAAAAGAAGGATTATTTGAACAACAACATAAACAAAAGATTCCTACATTTCCTAAAACAATTGGAGTACTAACAAGTCCTACAGGAGCAGCAGTAAAAGATATCATTAATATCGTAAACAGAAGATACCCTCTAAGTAGTATTGTTATCTACCCCACTTTGGTACAAGGTGAATACGCAAAAGATAACATCGTAGAAAACATCAAAAAAGCAAACAACGACAAACTAGTAGATGTTATCATCCTAGGACGTGGTGGAGGAAGCATTGAAGACCTTTGGCCTTTCAATGAAGAAGCCGTAGCCTACGAAATCTTTAAAAGTAAAGTCCCAATCATTAGTAGTGTTGGACATGAAACAGACTTTACAATCAGTGACTTCGTCGCTGATTTAAGAGCTCCAACTCCTTCAGGAGGTGCTGAACTCGCAGTTCCTGATCAATTCGAACTGCTTTCATATATGAAGCGTCTTGAAAGTAATATGACTGTTCAGCTAAACCAAATCTACAAACGTAAAGAACGAGACTTAAGCAATATCATGACACATATGATATTCAGAGACCCTCTTAGAATGACAGAACAAAAAAATAGACGATTAGATTTCCTAATTGAGAAACTAGAACTTTTAAAACCAGATAACAAACTTAAACAAAGTAAAAGAGATTTACAAACACAAACCGAGAAACTAAACTATCTGTTTAAAAGATATATAGAAAAGAAACAAAACAACTTTAATCTTACATTAAACAAACTAGAACTAATCAACCCACTTTGTATCATGAAAAAAGGATACAGTGTAACTAAGAAAGATAATGTAATACTTAAAAGCATTAACCAAATAAACAAAGGTGATCACATCACAGTTGATTTACAAGATGGATCATTTAACGCAGTAGTAGAAGAGAAACGAAAGGGTGAATAAAATGGCTGAAAAAACATTTGAACAATCATTATTAGAACTAGAATCACTAGTAAAAGAACTTGAGAATGGCGACATTGAATTAAACGACGCTGTTAAAAAATACAACGATGGAATGAAACTAAGGCACAAATACGTGAATTCTTAATTGAACAAGTTAGTCAAACAGGAGGACATTTGTCTTCCAATTTAGGCGTGGTTGAACTTACCATTGCCCTTCACAGAGTCTTTGATACACCAAAAGATAAGCTAATCTTTGATGTTGGACATCAAGGATACGTTCATAAAATACTGACAGGACGTGCTGATGAATTCGATACCCTTCGTAAACACAAAGGGCTATCTGGTTTCTTAAAAAGAAGTGAGTCTGAATACGACTGTTATGAAGCAGGGCATAGTAGTACAAGTATCGCCGCAGCTTCCGGATTTGAGTTTAGTAAGAAATACACTGGAAACACCCAAAAAGTAATTCCTATTATCGGAGATGGTGCTTTAACAGGAGGGATGGCTTTTGAAGCGTTAAACTTCTTAGGTGGCTTCCGCGATCATCAACCAATTATCATCTTAAATGACAATGAAATGTCGATCAGTGAAAACATCGGATACTTATCAAGAATCCTAAATGATGTTCGTGGTCGAAAATTATACAAAAAAACCAAAAGCGGAGTTTCAAGAATCTTACCTCGTTTCCTAAAAAAACTAACATATAAAGTAGAACGAGGAATCAAAGGATTCGTCAGCGCAAACAATATATTTGATGACCTAGGATTTAGTTACTACGGTCCTATCAATGGACACAACGTAAAAGAACTACTGAAATACTTAAAAATCGCTAAGAACTCAAATAAACCGTGTGTTATCCATGTTCTAACCGAAAAGGGAAAAGGATATGCACATAGTGAAAATGATAAACAAGGAATATGGCATGGAGTAGCTCCATTTAATATCGAATCTGGTATTTCATTAAAAGAGAAAAAGCAAAACCAACACTCTTGGAGTACTATAATAAGTGAATATATGATTAACTACGCAAAACAAAACCAAAAATTTGGGGTAGTGATTCCCGCAATGATTGCCGGAAGTTCATTTATCAAATACCAACAATTATTCCCAGACCGTATCCACGATGTCGGTATCGCTGAACAAATGGCGGTAACAATGGCTGGTGGACTAGCGATGAATGATGTTGATGTCTTTGTACCAATCTATTCAACATTTATCCAAAGAGCCTATGATCAAGTAAACCATGATGTCGCAAGACAAAATGCCAAAGTAGTCTTTGGAATTGATAGAGCTGGATTAGTTGGGGCAGACGGGGAAACTCATCAAGGTGTCTTTGACATTCCTTTACTAAGACCAATACCAAACATGAAAATCGTTCATCCAAGAAATGCAGAAGAGGCATTCAAACTATTAAACTATGCATTCAAAGTTAATACCGGACCAATCTGTGTTCGTTATGAACGTGGAACTGTTGAATATGACTTAACCAATGAAATCACAGATGAAATCAGTGATTTATCTTGGGAAACATTAGAACAAGGAGCAAACGCTACCTTTATCGCATTTGGTTCAATCTTAGACAAAGTAAGAACCGAATTAAAAGAACTAAATGTAGAAGTAATCGATGCGAAATCAATCAAACCTCTGGATACTGAAACAATAAACAGAGTAATCAATAAGAATAAACAAGTATTCATCTACGAAGAATCACAAATTCTTGGTGGATTTGGTAGTAGTGTACTTGAATATATGGCACAAGAGAATTTACAAGTAAACGTAACCTTATTTGGAATCAAAGATCAATACGTAGAACAAGGGACAAAAGAAGAACTACTTCAAGAACTAGGATTAGATAAAGAAAGTATTATTAATAAAATCAAGAATACCTTATAGGAGTGGATCGTATGCTTAGTTATATCGCAGTTAAAAACTTTGCAATCATCGAAAATATCGAAGTTCATTTCAAAAATGGAATCACCGCTCTAACAGGAGAAACAGGGGCTGGAAAAAGTTTGCTAATCGATGCGATTGGCCTTTTACTTGGTGATAGAGCGACTAGTAATGTTGTCCGTACTGGTGAACAAAAGGCAATAGTAGAAGGAATCTTCCACTATACTCATCCTGAAATAACTAAGTTATTAAATGAGTACGATATAGCTTCACTTGATAACGAATTGATAATAAGAAGACAAATTACTCCAACAAACAATAATGTTATTAAATGTAATGGCGAAACCATTACATTATCGCAACTAAGATCAATCACTAATTATCTAGCAGATATTCACACACAACACGATACTCATAGACTAATAAATACAGAAACGTATTTAGAAATCATCGATGGATTTCATTATGATGAAACACAAGTCCTATTAGAACAATATAATAGTGATTTATCAATATATAAAAAAGAATTAAAAGAACTCAAAAGACTACAAAATAGTAACAATGATTTACTAGAACGTCTTGATTTAATGAGGTTCCAAAAAGAAGAATTAGAAGAGATTAATTTAGACCTCAACGAGGAACAAGACCTAACAGAAAAAGTAGAAAAAATGCAGAATTTTGACAAGATATTTGAAGGGTTAAAAGAGGCAAAATCAATCATCGATTCTTCGAACGCAATTGATCGACTATATGACGCATCAAAAGAGCTAGAAAATATCGAAAGTTATAACGAGTCATACAGCAAACTAAAATCTCGCTTCTTAAATTCCTATTATGAAATGAATGACGCATACGAGGAACTAAAGAATGAGGCTGACTCATTAGACTTCAACCCACATCAATTAGACAAATACCAAGACCGTTTAAACGAATTGGACAATATAAAAAGGAAGTATCGTAAAGAACTCCCTGAATTGATTGACTACTTAGAAACCATTACCAAAGATATTGACAACATCGATCATTATGATGATGTCCTTATTGATCAAGATAACCTAGTAAAAGAAACGTTCCAAACTGTAAAAACTAGTGCATTAATGGTTACTAAATTAAGATCAAAAACAAGCCTATATATCGAACAAGAATTGATTCGATTATTAGGTGATTTGGAACTAAAGAAAGCACAGTTCAGAATCGCATTTAACAACCAACCTTTTGACAATCATTTAAGTGCTCAATTTTTACCAAATGGGATTGATGAAATAGATTTTTTAATTACTACAAACCCAGGAGAACCACTTAAAAGTTTAAGCAAAAGTGCCAGTGGTGGTGAGATGAGTAGAATCATGCTTGCGCTTAAAACATTGTTAGCGCAAAGCTTAAAATTAAGTTTGGTTATTTTTGATGAAATAGATACTGGAGTTAGTGGATATATTGCTAATCAAGTAGCTAAGAAAATGATTGAGATAAGTAAAAATACACAAGTGATATGTATTACCCATATTCCACAAGTTGCCGCATTAAGTGAACACCACTTATTTATCAGTAAATTTGTTGAAGAAGGTAGAACAAAAGCTAAAATAGAAGAACTAGATACAAATGGTAGAGTAAAAGAAATCGCAACAATGATTTCTGGAGATAAAATTACCGAATCTAGTATAAAAAGTGCAATTGAGTTATTAAAGCAATAAAAAAAAGCATCTCCCGATGCTTTTTAATTTATCTTTGTGCAATACTAACTAAAACAACGATTAATGATACTAAAGTACCAATAACGAATGCTGCAGCTAAAGTAATTACCACTACTTTACCCCATGTACTATGTAAAGGGTTCTTTACTGCTACTTTAATTTCAGGAAGCTCATTAGTCTTCACACGTTTCTTACTTGTTGGCATTTCTTCACCTCGTATCTCAAATTATGATATAATTAATATGTCTTTTAACATTATATTATAGATTCACTAAAAAAGGAAGATTATTTATGGAAAAAAAATTCAAAATCATATTTCATATCGATTTAAATGCCTTTTTCGCCAGTTGCGAAATGGCTGAAGACAAAGAATTGAAGAAACTACCAATAGGAATTGGTGGTAGTAGTGATAGAGGCGTTTTAACAACCGCTAACTACAATGCTAGAAAATTCGGGGTTAAAAGTGCGATGAATGTCTATGATGCGAAAAGACTTTGTCCTAATATAGTTATATTACCTGTTAACTTTGATCTCTACAGTAAATACAGTACTTTATTCTTTAATTTATTAAGTGAATATACTGATATTATTGAAAAAGGATCTATTGATGAAGGATATTTGGATATGACAGATTATTGTGATGGTAGACATCCCCTAGATATCGCTGAAGAAATTCAAAATAGATTAGTAGAAGAGTATGATTTACCTGTTTCAATTGGGGTTGCTCCAAATATGTTTTTAGCTAAGATGGCATCAGACATTAAAAAGCCACTTGGAATTACCGTCTTACGCAAACGAGAAATTAAAGATATACTATGGCCTTTACCGATAGAAGATATGTTTGGAATTGGTAAAAAAACATATCCAAATCTAAAACTAATCGGAATTAAAACAATTGGTGATTTGGCTGAATATAAAGATCATCGAAAATTAAAGTTAGTCCTTGGAAATAGAATGCAAGAATTCATTGATAAAGCCCATGGAATACACAACGGTGTAGTCACACCACACCGCTATGTAGATATGAAATCAATCGGTAATTCTAGTACCTATATGCAAGATGTATTTGAATACAGTGAGGCAATCATAAAACTAGAAAAATTGACAACGAAAGTAGTGGAACGTGTCAAAGAAGATGAGTCTGTTTGTAAAACAATATCAATTCAAGTAAGATATAACGATTTCACACAAATCAATCGGTCATATACACTAGAGCATTATACTGAGAATTTTTATGACATTTATGAGGTAGTAGAACGATTATTTGATGATAATCAATCGGATAAACCAATTAGGTTACTCGGTGTCAGTGTAAGTAACTTAAAAGACAGTCAGTCAAATTTTAGACAACTAGATATTTTCAATATACCGAAGAATGCGGTCAAAGAAGAAGGCGTTATGAGGTTGCTTGACAGTATTAACGAGAATTATGGTAGTACTTTAATAAAAAAAGGTGTCAAAAAATAATAGAAAAAAAGTTGTAAGTCAATGAGGGTTATCATTGAATTACGGCTTTTATTATGATAAAATATATAATTAGATATATATAAACGTGTGTACACATACGCGGGGAAACTGAATGGAGGAAATAGAATGAGAAAATTTTTAACATTAGTCACGCTATTAATCACAGCCTTAACCTTAGTTGGTTGTCAAGGTCAAAGCGGAACTACGGTAACAGCTCCTAAATTTGTTGGCATCAGTATCGACGATGCAAATCCAACAAACGGATCTGAACTTGTTACATTCTATAAAGAACGTACTGAATCTATCAAGGTTGAGGTTACACTAACCAATCCTGATAATCTACAAATTAGATCAATTGTAATTGATGGGTATTACTATAGAAGTACTCGTTTTACAGCTCAATCAACTACGAGTGTTATTATTTTTGAAATAGAAGCAGGAGATGAACTAGGTGAACATGTATTTAGTGTTGATGACATCGAATATTTCGATGGCGAAGATGTTAAAACAAATCTAGTTGAAGCAAATAATGAATTTAAGGTGTATGTCTTTAAAAACGCACCTGAGATAAAAAGAGATAATTATGCAGTAACACAAAATTCTATTAGTTTAGATTTGGATGTTACTGATTCGGATGGGGTAATTGTTACCGATTCCTTAGTTATAGAATTATATAGTGGAACATCTAAATTAGAAACAGTAACCTTAACAGTAGGGTTAAACGAAATTGTGTTTACTGGTCTAAGTTCAGATAAAAACTATGATATCCAAGTAAAAGCGAGTTTTGATGTTGATGACTCAAATGAATTAGTAGAAAATTATGTTCTTCTAGATAATTCATATACCACATTGAAAAATGCTTTACCAAATGGTGTTTTATCAAATCTTGAAGTAACATCTACCAGTGTTGTTTTTGATATTGATATAGCAGATAGTGATGCAGTAGTGGTTCCTGGTGGATTAAAACTAGTTTTAATCAATGATGGATTCCCTAATGTTGAGTTTTCAATCAACGGTGATTTTACTGATTTTGAAATACCTAATTTATTAAACGCAAATGAGTATACAATCCAACTTGTTGCTGATTATGACTTACGTGATGGTTTATTAACACAGGAAACTTATGTGTTAGCAGAGCAAACGTTTAGTACAAATGGAAGAGAAATACCACTTCCATTACTAGATAATTTATTGGTAGAACAAAACAGAATCATGTTTGATATTGTTATTGAAGATCCAGATGGTTTAATCGATGTAAATACATTGGTTGCCGTATTATATATTGACGGACAAGCAGAACCAGAATCTAGAAATGAAATGAACGGATTAAATGCAGAACTACAAATATTTAATGTTCTAGCTGGATTCGATTTCACAATAGAAATAGAAGCAACATACAATTTAAATGATGGTAGCGGAGACGTTACTGATCAAGTAATATTTAGTCAAGTACTTAGTACTACAGATAACCTAATACCTGTAATGAACATTAGTGATGTTATAGTAACACAAGGTTATATATCTGTAGACTTACAAGTATTAGATAGAAACTTTACTTTAAAAGGACAAAGTAGAGCTAGTTTATATGAAGATGGTGTAGAAGTTGATTTCGTATTTATCGGTACAGATGTATCAGAAATTCTCTTTAGTCACCCATTATCATTTAACAAAGATTATAGCATTCAAATCGTTTCTGATTATAACTTAAGAGACGGAAACGGGACAGTATCAGATGCGATTCTATATGAACTTTTATTACCTTCATTTGAACCGTTTTCACCCGCAGCTGAAATTAGAAACTTAGATCCTAATAAAGAAGGGTTTATGTTTGATGCACTTATATTAGATGCAGATAGTACAGTTATTCCTGGTACTGTTTATGTATTGATTGAAGCAGAAGAAATGACTCCAATTATGATTCCTATGAATGATATTGGAACATTACAATTTGATATTGAAGATTTACTAAGTAATAGTTTATTCTCAGTATCAATAATTGCCGATTACAATGTATTAGATGGATCAGGTGTACAAGAAGATCAAATCCTATTCCAATCTTATCTTTCAACACTTTCAAAAGACTTACCAACTACTGTTATCTCAAATCATATCGTTACAACGGATAGTGTCACTTTAGATATCTTTATTGATGATGTGGATGGAGTTACAGTACTTAACTCATTATATGCCCAATTATTCAAAGGGAAAGATCCAATTGGATTACCATTTGAATTATTCGCAGGAGCAAATGATAGTGTATTCTTCGATACTGATATATTAAGTGATAACTCATATGATATTAAAGTATTCACTGATTATGATTTAAACGATGGCGGAGGAGAAGTTCCAGGACTAGAATTAGGATCTTACACAGTACGTACAGATGCTAAAGTTGATCCAGACGCAATCATTCAAAACTTAGTAAGCACAGAAGAAGAAATATCAATGGATATTACATTATCGGATGATGATAATGTAATCACAGGAAATACAAAAGTCGTATTATATATCGGGGATGATCCATTCTTAGTTGGTGGACTTCCATATGAAATAGAAGTATTTGATGGATTAAATCCAAATATCAAATTTGAAAATGTTTATTCAAATCAAAATTACAACGTTCGCGTTGTATCTGATTATGACTTAAACGATGGTGTTCATGTGTTTGTCGGTGAAATGTTAAGTTATGACTTCACTACTACATATGAAAACACCGAAGCTACAGGAGATATCTTCAGTGTTGTCGTTGGTATCGATACAATCTCATTCAATACGTTAGTAACGGATGATGATAATGTTGTCGTACCTAGCACATTAGAAGCAGTATTATATGAAGGTGGAGTTGAATCCGAAAGAATCACAATCAATGTCGGTGGAGCTTCAAAATCATTTACAGGTTTAATTAGTGATAGTGAATATACAATTCAACTAGTTACCTCAATTAATCTTCGTGATTATCAACAAGTTCAACCAGACATACTGTTGGACTCATACACAATATCGACAAACGCTTATACACCTCCAGAAGGTTACATAACAAGCTTAACTACAACAATCAACTCAATTGAGTTTGATGCTACTGTTATCGATTCAGATGACACATCAACTCAAGATTATACAGTTGAACTGTGGTATCAAGGTGTTATGGAAGAATCTTTAATCATTCCTGAAGGAGTGTCAGAAAACGTAGAATTCACTGGATTATATTCTGGTGTTGATTATGAAATTAAGATGTACGCAACATACGATTTATTCGATGTTGATAGTGAACAAACCGCAAATATTTATTCAAGAACAGAAAACACAATCCCTAAGAAATTACCAATTGGAACCGCATCAAATATCACATTTGATGGTGATAGTGTACGATTCGTATATGATTATATCGATGAAGACGCAACTTTGATCGGTGGAACACTGGTAGCGGAACTATGGGTTGATGTAAATGATGTACTTACAAAAGTTGCTTCAAATCCAATCGTTAGTGATGAAGTAGTATTTGACATCACAGGATTTATCGCAAACTATGATTTCACAGTTAGAGTATCTTGTGATGTCGACTTAGCTGATGGAAACAACACAGTACCTGGCGATTGTTTAGATTTAGACTTGCAAACTCCAGCGAACGCATTCCCAACAGCAATCATCTCAGATATCGCATTAAATCAAGATGATGTTCAAGTTAGAATTAATGTTGAAGATGAAGACTTCGTAATCGAAAGTGATTTAAGAGTTGTAATCTACGACGAATTAGGAGTAGAAGTTGCTTCTGAAGTAATTGGCGTTGGAATTACAGATGTTGTCTTTAGCGGTATTACGTTAGCACATAGAACGTTATACACTCTTGTTGTTCAAGCAGATATCAATATGAGAGATGCATCATTATTACAACAAGATTTACCAATTAGAGAAAACCAAGTAATGGTCTTTAATAAACTAGTACCTCAAGCAACAGTGTATAATACTGTCGTTTCAGATAATACAATCGATTTCGATGTAACAATCTTAGACAATGATAGTACATACATTGGTAACGCGTTAGCGGTATTATATGACGGAGATACACTTGTTGATACATTCCTATTAGGATTAGGAACAACATCTGTTTCATTCACTGGATTAATAAGTAATCATGATTATCAAGTAGTATTTGTTATTGATTATGATAACGGTAATGGTAATGGAACAGACTTTGGATACGAAATGTTAACAGCAGCCTTCGTAGTATTACCAAAAGACATACCAACTGCCGCAATCTCAGGTGAAGTTGTAACGCCATCAGATATTCAATTTGATGTAGACGTTATCAATACTGATGGAATAATCGTTGGACAAATCTTCGCAGTACTATATAAAGACGGAACAGCAATAGATCAAGTTGAGATATTTGTTGGACCGAACACAAAAACATTCACAAACCTTAACTCTGATACAGGGTATGATATTAAAGTTGTAGTTGATTATAACTTATTCGACTTAACACCAATCATAGAAGACGCTGTATTAGTTTCAAAAACAAATTCAACAACTACCAATTCAACTCCAAGTGCAATTATTACGAATGTTAGTGTTGATTCATCAACATTCAACTTCGAAGTAGATGTTACAGATGTTGACGGAGTTATTACTCCAAGCACGTTATTTGCTGTACTATATAAAAACAGTACACCAATAGATACTATTATATTAAATGTTGGACCTAGTGGTAGCTTATCATTTACTGGATTAGATAGTTATTCAACTTATACAATCAATATCGTTGCTGATTATGATTTAAATGATGGAGCAACTTCAAGATTCGATGTTGTATTAATAAATAACTCACAAGTAACATTAGAAAATGATGCACCAACAGCTTCAATTACATCTATTACCGCAGATTTTGATACATTAACATTTAATGTAACTGTCTACGATACTGATTTAGTAGTTACAACTGGAACACTATTCGCTGAGTTATACTTAGACGGTGTACCTGTTGGACCTACAGTTGAACTGTCTGGTGGAATCAACGTTGGTAAAGAATTCGACTTAGTATTAAGTAATAAGAATTATGAAATTAAAATTATTACTGATTACAATTTAGAAGACGGTACTGGTGAAGTTGTTGATTATGAATTGTTCACAAGAACAGAAACAACACAAGCAAAACAATCACCAAACGCAACAGTAACAAATACCTTAGTAACAAACACATCAATCGACTTTGATGTTGATGTATCAGATCCTTCTGGAACAATCACTACTAATCTAGTAGCGATTCTGTATCAAGATGGTCTGGCTATTGACACATCACCTACCTTAGCAACAGGAGCTAACTCAGTAACATTTAGTAGTTTAGACTTCGGTGCTACGTATTCAGTTGAAATCGTAACAGATTACAACAACAATACTGGTGTAGCAGATGTAGATGGATTTATCATGACAGGGTTCGATTCAATAACGAGACCTTTAGTGGTTATCCAAAGTGTTACTAATACACCACTTGAAGTGAACTTAGACTTATCAGTTGATGATTTCTTCGGTGTATTATATGACGGTTACGTAGAAGTAGTAATAAGAGACAGAGATAGCCTAGATGTAGCAGAAACATTCTCAATTAATGTTTCAAACCCTACAAACGCAACTACTCTTGATCTAGTTAATTACTATAATAACCATGCTTATAGCTTAGAATTCACAGCCAAAATTGATAACGGTGTTGGTGGGTTTACAACTGAGATTGTCCATTCAATGGAAATCACAACAGAACGTAAACAAGTACAAGCAATCGCACTTCAAGCAATTTCGGTTACAGGTACTGAAATTATCACTGGTGTAACACTAGTTCTTCCAGATACTGAATTTGGATTAATTGACTCAGTAGGTAATACAGTATACGCAAGATTATACGAATGGGACGCTGGTACAGAAGCGTACATCTATCAAGAAGAAATAGCATTAATTGATGGAGACAATGTAATAACATTTACAGGTTACGATGGAACAACCGGAACTAAGTACTTAGTTACAATCGAAGGAATACTAGATTGGAACGAACAAGACCTTGGATCTATCTCACAAATCATCGAACAAAGAACATTCGTTTACACAGAACAAAATTAAATTAAAAGCACTGGATTATTCCAGTGCTTTTTTTTCTCTTTGATCGCTCCATGAATGAAGTAAACTAGTGACCATTAATGCACAAAAAGTCATACATGATAAGATATAACAGAAGATGATAATATACTTATCATCTTAATAGAAACAAAAAAGAGCAACTCAATTGAGTTGCTCTTAACGTTTAATGTGTGTTGACTCATCATCAGCGTCAAACTGTTCTATGAAATCAGTAACTTCTTTAGTAACTCTTGTTGGCGTTGATGCTCCACTACTAACTGAGACACTTCTATATCTAGATAATTGCTTAATATCAAGATCATCTAAGCCTTCAATAAGTGTTGCGTTTATCTTAGCTTGTTCGATACTAACTTGAACGAGCTTTCTTGAGTTATTTGATAGTTTATCACCAACAACAAATAAGTGATCTACTGGTTCTTGTTTAATGACAGCTTCTTGTCTGATTCTTGTCGCATTACAGATTTCATCAATGAAGATGATTTGTGGATATTTCATCTTTGCGTAAACCGCAATTTGATAGACATCATACATACTCATCGTTGTTTGATTCGTAAGTGCGATATCACCTTTTAGATTTAATTGATCAATTTCTTCTAAATGTTCAATTAAATATACTTTATCTGAAATACTTTGTGCAGCTTCACTTTCAGGGTGTTTTTGTTTTCCTATATATATGACAGAGTATCCTTTATCTAAATACTCCTGGACAACGTTCTGTGACTTCAAAACATCTTTACAACTGGTGTCTATGATATGTAATCCCTTTTCTAACGCTCTTTCTCTTACTTTAGGACTAATCCCGTGTGCGGTAAAAATAACCGTCCCCTCATCGATTTCTTCAAGTAATTCTAATCTTGTTTTTGAAGGATCATGAAGCGTGATGATTCCATCATCACTAAGATTCTCAATGACTTTCTTATTATGGACAAGCATTCCCAATATATATATTGGTTTAGGCATTGACAATTTGTTTAATTTTGTTATAGTATTTATTGCGCTTACAACACCATGACAGTAGCCTCTTGGTGTAATTTTAATTGTTTTCATTTTATCACCTACCCTATTATAGCAATAAGGTATTAGATTTGGAAATGAAATGATAGTGTAGTATACTAACACTGAGGAGAGATACTATGGATATACGTAAGGATTTTGTAAAAAGAGCAATCGAAAAACTAGGATTTACTAAGTTTACTGAGGTTCAGGAAAAGGTAATTCCAAAAGCAAGAAAAAGAGTTGATATCATCGGGTGTAGCCAAACAGGTAGTGGTAAAACACACGCTTTTTTGATACCTATATTTGAGAACTTAGATATATCAAATAAAGAAGTACAAGTTGTAATTTGCGCTCCTACAAGAGAACTAGCAACTCAAATTTATGATGTTGCAAGAGATATAGCTAAAGAGAATGAAGAACACATTGATATAAGAAAATATACAGGTGGATCAAATAGAGCGAGTGAAGTTGCAAGACTTAAAAAAACGCAACCACAAATCGTAATTGGTACTCCTGGTAAAATTGTAGATTTAGCAGTGAAAGAAAATATCTTGAACGTCTATAAAGCAACAACGTTTGTTATAGATGAAGCAGATATGGCTTTAGAAGCTGGTTTCTTAGAAGATGTCGATAAAATCGCATCATTAATGAAAGACGGATTACAAATGATGGTATTTAGTGCTACAATACCTGAAAGCTTAAGACCGTTCTTAAGAAAATATATGAATGCTCCTGAAGAGATTTATATTAAACCTAAAGAACTATCTAGTTTAAACATAGAACATGTATTCCTTCCGATGAAAAGTAAAGATAGAAAAACTATTTTACTTTCATTATTAAAAGTAATTAATCCATATGTTGGATTAATCTTCTGTAATAGAAAAGAAGAAGTAGATTATGTTGCTAGTTATTTAAATGAAAGTGGATTTAAAGTAGCTAAAATCCATGGTGGTATCACATCTCGTGAACGTAAAAGAGTTATGATACGTGCTAACAATGCTGAATACCAATTTATCGTATGTAGTGATATCGCAAGTCGAGGTATTGATATCGACGGTGTAAGTCATGTTGTAAACTATGACTTACCAAAAGATATGGAGTTTTACATCCATAGATCTGGTCGTACAGGACGTGCGAGTTATGAAGGACAAGCAATTAGCTTATTCAGTCCTGATGACGAACGTTATTTAGATTTCTTAGAAGGTAAAGGAATTAACATCGTATATAAAGAAGTTAAAAACGGTGAATTAGTTCTACGTAGAGAACGTAAAGAACGTGACAAACGTGCACAAGTTCATGCTGGATTCAATAGACACACAGTGGATATTAAGAAAAAAGCTAAAACTGTTAAACCTGGATACAAGAAAAGATATCATGCTGAACTACAAAGAGCGAAACTTAAGGCTATACGTACTAAGAGAAAGTAGGTATCTTATGAAAATAGGATCTCATGTTTCAATGAAAGGTAAAGAAATGTTACTAGGTAGCGTTAAAGAAGCAATAAGCTATAACGCAAATGCCTTTATGATATATACCGGAGCACCACAAAATACAAGAAGAAAACCAATTAGCGAAATGCTTATAGAAGAAGCAAAAGAATTAATGAAGGAAAACAACATTCCTTTTGAGAATGTTGTCATTCATGCTCCTTATATAATGAATCTAGCTAATGGTGATCCAGAAAAAAGAGCATTCGCAGTCGAGTTCTTAACAAAAGAGATTGAAAGAACCCATGAAATCGGTGCGAAACAAATTGTTTTACATCCTGGAGCTCATGTTAAACAAGGACCTGAAATAGGTCTACAGTTTATCATTGAAGGATTAAACCAAGTAATAGAAAATACAAAAGACTTAGATGTCTTAATTGCATTAGAAACAATGGCTGGTAAAGGAACTGAATGTGGAAGATCATTTGAAGAGTTAAAAGTAATCTTTGATGGTGTTACACACAATGAAAGATTATCTGTTTGTTTTGATACTTGTCATACACATGATGCTGGATACGACACCAAAGATGACTTTGATAAAGTCATCGCAGAGTTTGATTCTCTTATTGGTAAAGAACGAATCAGTGTATTTCATATCAATGATTCTAAGAACCCCAAAAGAGACTCCATATGTCACAGAAACACCTGAATCAAAAGAACGTTTATACCCTCCATATAAAGAGGAAATAGAGATGTTCAAAGCTAATAAGTTTAATGAAAATATACTAATTGAATTAAGAAAAAAAGGCTAACAAATGTTAGCCTTTTTTATTTGGCTACTGTCAATGGGACGTAAAAGTCCTTTTTTTATAAATAAGTAATGGTATACTATAAATAAGAAACCAAGGGAGAAAAATGAACAGTCCTTGAGAGGACTGTTTTTTTAGGAGGAGAAGGATAATATGAAAATTAGTTTAAAGTTCAAAGACAATAGGAAAACTATAAAATTGGATTTATTTAGAAATACTGTCATTCACGGTATAAATGGTAAAGGTAAAACAAGGATTTTAAAAACATTAATCATTTTGAAGGAAATATTTTCAAGTAATAAAAATCCGGATTTTAGCGATTTAATCAAGGAACTTAATTTAGAAAAAATAAAGATAAATAATCGAAGCTTTGATGAGATTTTTAGTAGTAGTACAAAAATTGAGGAGATTAAAGATTCACAAGCTAGGGAATTTATAATTAAAGAAAAATCAGCTTTTGAATACTTTTTCGATAGAATTAGTGTAATTACACATTCAATCGAATACAATATGCCAATTTCATTTAGAAGACGAGTTGAAAGATTAAGTAGAAGAAATACAATGATTTTTGAAAGCAATGTAACTTTTGATGATTTATCTGAATTTATTAAGGACCTTAGAGCTACCACTAGTCTAATTAAAAGATATTTGTATGTAGATAATGGAAGAGATATATCTGACATGAATATCATTGAAAATAAACATGAATTGAAAAATATCTATGATGAATTGAGTGACGTCACTCAATATATTTATAGAACATATATGGATTTTAGTTTGGGCAGTGAAATTAATGATGTGATTGAGAGAAATCAAATTGAGAAAGAGCAAATTATCGACCTGTTTAAATCTGTGAGTTTTAAAATGATTCCTGCATATCATGAAAATGAGGATAATGTTTTTTCTGATATAAAAATCCAAATTAGACAATATAATGAGAATATATTGAAGCGACATTGGAATAATACCAGTAATAAGAAAAAACAAAAATTGGATTCTATAAAACTGAAAATTGATAAATTCAATAATATAATCAAAAAATATTCAAACATAAGTTTGAAAATAAATCATAATGGGTATTTAATTTTGAAGGATAATATTGAGATTGATTTTAATAAATTATCATCAGGAGAACGTCGAATGATTTCAATCTTTATAAAATTACTTTTTAGTGAATCTACTCACATTCTAATTGATGAACCTGAGTTGTCATTGTCTGTAGATTTTCAGAACATAGTCGTAAAAGATATTTTAGGTGCTTGTGATAAAAAGACCGTATATATTGCTACACACGCACCATTTATATACAATGATTTTATTGGGTTTTCTGAAAACAGAGAAGTTGGTGTCTGATTTTGATAGATGAATCTACTACAAAGGAATACTTGAATGCAGTTATGGCTATGACAGGAAAAAAAGTTGTATATGTTGAAGGGGATTCAATAGATAAAATTTTTTATAAAAATATTAAGTATCTTAATGAGAATCTTTTTTATGGGAAAAAGACTTGTGATAAAGTAAAGGATTTTGTTGATTCCTGTCCTGGATCTATAGGGATTATCGACCATGACTATAATTCTGAGTGTACAAATCCAAATATTGTCATGATAGATTACTATTCAATAGAGAATATAATTCTCTGTCACGATAGTAGATTTTTGCCACTTAAGATGAAACTTATATTATATACATTTCTAACACCAATACGAAACTCGAAATACAGAGTTTTTAGTTCGAAAATAATCAGAGATAAAAAGAAAAGACCTGTAGGGTTTTCACTAAAAAAAGAAAAACAATGTCATCACGAGCAATTTAATATGTATATTAAGAGAAAAATTATCTCAAGTAATACATTCTTTAAATATAAAAAACTGAAAAAGATCACCAAATTATTTATTAATTATTACAAGCAAATAAATTTAACAAATTCAAAGATTTGGTATATAGAGGATTTACATATGAAGTTGCTGTCTCTTATACACATCT
>SDWO01000053.1 GCA_004195325.1 Candidatus Izemoplasma acidinucleici
AGATGTGTATAAGAGACAGGTAATCTAGAAGCCCGCTATTATCTAGTGAAGTAGTTGTAGCTATGTATAATACTTTCTCATCATTTTTACATCCAGATAATATGAATATCATCGATATCATTAACAAAATCATTATTCTTTTCATACAGTACCTCTTACTCTTCTTTACATTATAGTTTACCATAAAATCATTACTTTTTTATTCTTTTTCATAGTCTTTATAAGTAATAAAGAATTTACTTCTCATACAATGTAATATGTTATAATAAATGTAGAGGTGATATCATGTTTAAGGCTTATGTAATTACATGTAGTGATAAAGGCTTTAAGGGACAACGTATCGATACATCCGGACCATACATTAAGAACCATTTGGAATCTCTTGGATTTAATGTGTTGGAACTAGTCATCATTAATGATGACTTAGAGAGTATAAAAGAAAAAATAATCTATGCTTCTGATACCCTGAATGCAAACTTAATAATCACAACTGGGGGAACAGGTTTTTCTCCTCGTGATAATACGCCAGAAGCTACAAAACAAGTCATCTTTAAAGATGTACCTGGCATTAGCGAAATGTTGCGTTATGAAAGTTCAAAAGTAACTAAAAAAGCTTATTTGTCTCGCGGTGTAAGTGGGATTCGAAATCGAAGTTTAATTATTAATTTACCAGGAAGCTTAAAAGCTGTGAAAGAAACCTTATCTTTCTTAGATAACGTGTTTTCACATGGTCTAAAGGTTCTGACTTTATTAGATACAGATTGTGGAGAATAAAAAGACATTTTTATGTCTTTTTTTATTAGGAGGACTACTGTGGCTAACTTAAAACAAATCAAAAAAGAAACACTAGAACAAAATCCGTCTTTATTAAATCCAGTATACAAAATGCATGAGAAGGAAGTGCGAGTTGTATTACGAAATTGTGATGTGATTGATCCTGAAGATATCAATCAATATATTGCAAGAGATGGATATTTTGCACTGGAAAAAGCATTAGCATTACCCCCAGTTGAAGTCATTGAATTAATGAAGGAATCTGGACTTCGTGGACGTGGTGGTGGTGGCTTCCCAACCGGTAAAAAATGGGAGTTTGCTTACAACAATGTAAGTGATACTAAGTATATTATTTGTAATGCCGACGAAGGAGATCCAGGTGCCTTTATGGATCGTAGTGTTTTAGAACAAGATCCTCATAGTGTAATTGAAGGTATGATTATAGCCGGATACAGTATTGGAGCTCATACAGGTTATGTGTACGTTAGAGCGGAATATCCCTTAGCTGCTAAAAGGTTGCAACTTGCAATTGATAACGCTGTAGAACTTGGTATTCTTGGAGAATGTGTATTAGACACTGATTACTCTCTAAATATTGAAATCAGACTAGGTGCTGGAGCTTTTGTATGTGGAGAAGAAACTGCCTTAATTGCTTCTATTGAAGGAGAGCGTGGTATGTCTAGAATTAAACCACCTTACCCAGCAGCGAAAGGTCTTTTTGGAAAACCAACAATCATCAACAACGTAGAAACATTATCTAATGTTCCTCAGATTATCTTCAATGGACCAAAATGGTTCAAAAGTTTTGGAACAAAAGACAGCCCTGGGACAAAAGTATTTGCCCTAGCTGGTAAAGTTAAATATAACGGATTAATTGAAGTCCCAATGGGAATAACCCTAGGCGAAATAATCCATGACATAGGAAAAGGTGTCGGTAAAAAACGACAATTTAAAGCTGTTCTTACAGGTGGTCCAAGTGGTGGGTGCCTAACCGAAAAGCATTTAAATGAATCAGTTGATTTTGATAATCTTGTCAGACTTGGAAGTATGATGGGTTCAGGGGGAATGATCGTTTTAGATGATCATGACTGTATGGTTGATATCGCTAAATTCTATTTGGATTTCTCGGTAGATGAATCATGTGGTAAATGTACCCCTTGCCGTGAAGGTACCATTCAAATGTTCAAACTCTTAGAAAAAATTTCAGATGGCACAGGTACTGTAGAAGATATAGAGAAACTTAGAGACTTATCAGTATCTGTCAAAGAGTCATCTTTATGTGGGTTAGGAATGACAGCACCAAACCCTGTATTAAGTACCCTTGAACATTTCTATGATGAATACCTAGAACACGTTAACGATAAACGCTGTAAATCAAGTTCATGTAAAGGTCTTATAAACGAATACTTCATCACAGACAAATGTACAGGATGTACCATTTGTGCTAGAAGATGTCCTGTTCAATGTATCAGTGGTTCATTAAAAGAACAACACACAATTGATCCAAGTATTTGTATCCGTTGTGGAGAATGTTTTGCATCATGTAACTTCGATGCAATAATTACTAAGTAGGTGATGAGATGACTAATATAAAGATTAAAATAAACAATCAAACAATAGAAACCGACTCAAGCAAAACAATCTTACAAGCTGCCAAAGACAATGGAATTATTATTCCTACTTTTTGTAATGATGATCGTCTAGATCCAGAAGCAAGTTGTCGTGTTTGTGTTGTCGAAATCGAAGGCCAAAAGAAACTACAAACCTCTTGTTCTACAAAAGTACAAGATGGAATGAGTATCTCAACAAATTCAGACAAAGTTAAAAAATCAAGAAATGAAGTTATCGAACTAATGTGGTCTTCACATCCAAACGACTGTGTTGTTTGTGATGCCAACGAAGATTGTAAACTTCAAGATTATATGTACCAATTTGATATAAAAAGTGAAAACAAATATGATGGGTTTAAAAGAACTTTCGAAACAGATAAATCAAACAGATTCTTCTACATAGAACCTGACAAATGTATCCTTTGTGGAAAATGTGTTCGTATTTGTAGTGAACTTCAAGGTGTAGAAGCATTAGGCTTTAACCAACGAGGGCACGAATCATTTATCTCATTTGCGTATGACAAAGGGATGGATTTCTCAAACTGTGTCAGTTGTGGAAATTGTGTTTCAAATTGCCCAACTGGAGCGTTAATGGAAAAAAGTAAAACTAAATTTAGAATGCACAAAACAACTAAAACAAGAACCACTTGTCCTTATTGTGGAGTAGGGTGTCAATTTGACATCGTATCTCAAGATAACAAGATAGTGAAAATAGAACCATTAAACAAATTACCAAATGAAGGTCTACTTTGTGTAAAAGGTAAATTCGCATACAAATATGTAAATCACAAAGACAGACTAACAACTCCGCTAATAAAAGAAAACGGAGCATTCAGAGAAGCATCTTGGGAAGAAGCGTATACTTTAATACACAAAAAACTTACTCATTATCACAATGAGTTTGGGAAAAATAGTATTGCTGGATTAGCAAGTGCCAAATGTACCAATGAAGAAAACTACCTATTCCAAAAATTCATCCGTAAATATCTACTAACAAACAACGTAGATCATTGCGCAAGATTGTGTCATGCTTCTACTGTTAGTGGATTAGCAACAACACTAGGTAGTGGAGCAATGACAAATAGTATCGCTGAAGTTAAAAATAATGAAGTAATATTTGTAACAGGAACAAATACAACAGAGACACATCCAGTTATAGGAAGTTTCATGAGACAAGCAAAAAAGAATGGTGCTAAAATCATTGTCGCTGAACCTAGAAAAATAGATTTGGCGTATGATGCTGATGTCTTCATCCAAATAGAACCAGGGACCAATGTTGCGCTATTTAACGCAATGATGAAGGTTATATACGATGAGGAGTTATATGATCAATCATTCATTGAAAAACGTACAGAAAACTTCGAAGCATTTATCAAAGTAATCAAAGATGTTGATATAAACGAAAACGCAGAAATATGTGGCTGTAATGTTAAAGACATCCAAGAAGCTGCAAGATTATATGCAACACATACGTCTGGTATTTACTATGCAATGGGTGTTACCCAACATAGCAACGGAACTAACCATGTAAAATCAATCGCAAACCTTGCCTTAATGACAGGGAATGTTGGTAAAAAGAATGCTGGAATCAACCCACTTCGTGGACAAAACAATGTTCAAGGTGCTTGTGATATGGGTGCCCTACCTAACAACTTACCAGGATACCAAAAAGTATATGATGAAACAGTTCGAGCAAAATTCGAAAAAGCTTGGGATGTTCCAATAGATAAAAACGTTGGACTACAGCTTCCTTTAATCGTTAATGGAGCCTTCAGTGGAACAATCAAAGCAATGTACATTATGGGAGAAAATCCAATTGTTAGTGATCCTGACATAACTCATGTTAAAGAAGCATTCAACAAAGTAGATTTCTTAGTCGTACAAGATATCTTTATGACTGAAACTGCAATGTTTGCTGATGTAATACTACCTGCTTCTACTTACGCTGAAAAAGACGGTACATTCACAAATACAGAACGTCGTGTTCAACGAGTTAGAAAAGCAATAGAACCAATCGGAAACAGTAAACCTGATGGAGTAATCATCCAAGAATTAATGCAAAAATTCGATCCGAATTATACTATTAAAACAGCCAAAGAAATCATGGACGAAATCGCAGAGTTAACTCCTATCTATCAAGGAATTGATTATGATAGAATTGATGAAACAGGATTGCAATGGCCAGTGAAAGACAAACAACATATGGGAACTGAGTTCCTATACCCTGAAGAATTTGGAAGAGGAAAAGGATACTTCACTCCTATCAATTATAAAGGTGCTGCAGAGAAACCAGATGCAGAGTACCCATTCATATTAACTACAGGTCGTATTCTATATCATTTCCACACAATTACGATGACCGGTAAAAACGAAGAAATCATGGAAATGTATCCTGAGAACTTCATTGAAATAAACCCAATATCTGCTAAGAAACTTAATCTAAAACAAGATGACTACGTTGTAGTCTCTTCAAGACGTGGTGACACCACAGCCAAAGTACATGTCTCAAAAGACATTGGAGAAAAGGTTATCTTCATGCCATTCCACTTCGCTGATGGTGCAAACATGGTAACAAACACAGTACTTGATGAGGTATGTAAAATCCCAGAACTTAAGGTATGTGCAGTCGCAATTGCAAAAGTATAATATAACTGCCATCATCTTAGCTGGTGGAAAATCTTCAAGAATGGGTTTTAATAAAGAAGAACTTGAACTTAACGGAGAACGATTAATCTTTAAACAAATAGAATTATTAGAACCAATCTTTAAGGAAATCATCGTAATCTCTCCAAATAAACATTTATACAAAGATAAGAATGTAAAAGTATATAAAGATATCTTAGATAGTAAAGGACCTCTAACCGGATTACACAGTGGCCTTACGTACTCAAACACAGATTACAACTTTGTAATAGCGTGTGATATGCCTCATATAGATCAAGCATTTATCTTCAGGCAAATCGAAAAACTAGATAACTTAGATGCCTACATTATTAAAAACAAAGAATTTTATGAACCATTTCATGGTTTTTATAATAAGCGTCTAGTAAATAACATAGAGGATTACCTAAGAAAAGATCAATCATTCCAGCGTTTTATCGACACAATATCAAAAGATGTTTCTACTTATGAGCAGTCTATCTTTACTAATATAAACACACCTGATGATCTACATCTTACGACAACTCAAAACAAGAATTATCAATCATTTGAGATTGAAAAACACAATGATGCTTCAGTTAAGAATACAGTCGATAACATCATCAATGAATTTCCAATTACACTATACTTAAACAATGAAAAGTACGTAACATTACTAATCACACCAAATCACATAAAACAACTTATCATTGGATACTTAAGAAGTGAGAAAATCATTGAGACCTTGGATGATATAAAAGATATCACAATAGACACCAATAACAATAAAGCATTTGTGAATCTTACAAAAGAACTCGATCTATCAACACACAACAAAGACTTACTTCTAACAAGTGGTTGTGGAGTTGGTACAAAGTTCCATGAGGACTTAGATCAAGTTATCACAGACTCCGTTTCTTCTAACTTCACTATTTCAAAAGAGGACATATATAACGCTTCAAAAACCTTAAACAATCGCTCTGGTTTGTTCAAACTAACCGGTGGGGTTCATAGCGCATTATTTATCTATTGTAAAGAAGAAATATATGTAGAGGATATCGGAAGACACAACGCAATTGATAAAGTTGTAGGATATATAACAATCGACAACATTGAAACAAAAAATTCATATATCTTTGCTAGTGGTAGAATTAGTAGTGATATGTTAATTAAATGTGCTGTAAGTAATATACCAATCGTAATTAGTAGAAGTGCTCCTACTTCTCTCGCTGTTAACCTAGCTAATAAATATGGCATTACATTAATCGGTTTTGCAAGAGGACAAAAATTCAACGTTTACACACACTCATTTAGGATAAAAAGGTGATTATATGAAAGAACATATAAGCAAACAAGATCTTCATTTATTTGAAGAAAACATACTAACAAAATATAGGAAAAACGATAGTCCATTAATGCAAGTACTTCAAGAATCACAAAACCTATATGGTTGTGTTCCTATTGAAGTGCAAGAGGTAATAGGAAAACATTTCCGTATTTCACCTGCAAAAATCAATGGAGTTGTTTCTTTCTATTCTATGTTTACATTAGAACCCAATGGAAAAAACACTGTAGGTGTATGCCTCGGTACAGCTTGTTATGTAAAGGGTGGAGAAAGACTATTAGATCGTGTATCTGAACGATTAGAAATAAATCTTGGTGAAACTACCAAAGACGGTATGTTCACTCTTGCACCGACAAGATGTGTTGGTGCATGTTCAAGTGCTCCAGTCATAATGGTAAACGATAATATTCACGGTAAAGTTACAAGTGATGACATCCCTAATATTATCGAGCAATACAATAAATAAAAAAAGCACTATCAATTTCTGATAGTGCTTTACTATTATAATGGAGGTCCCGGCCGGATTTGAACCGGCGATCACGGAGTTGCAGTCCATTGCCTTAGCCACTTGGCTACGGGACCATTTTTAAGTCTACATAATTATAATAGGTAGGGTGAACAAAAGCAAGTAATTTAGGGTGATTTTATATATATTTTTCATATCAGAATATTTGTTGTATAATGTATATATAATTGATTTAGGAGTGAACTTATGGACATAAATTTATTGTTTCAATTTACAGGACAGACTTTCATATTAATGAGTTTGGCAATCACATATGCAATTTTTAAGAACGAGTCATTTATTCACCCAGTTATTAGAAAAATACTAATGGGTGTGATGATGTCTTTTGTTATTGCCTATGTAATGCATTTCAATATACCTCTGGATAATTCTAATGAGTATTTCTTTGATGTTCGCTCTTTGGCTTTAGGTTTAAGTGGTATGTTCTTAGGCTTAATACCAACACTATTCGGACTGGCAACCGCTGTTATTATTCGTATACTAGACGGTGGTGCAGGAACTTTTCTTGGTATTACCGAAGCAGTTATCGGGGTAACTATCGGTCTTGTTTGGAGATACACAAGACTTAAAAAAGAAACCCAACATAAATACAAAATATCATGGATAGAAATATACTCTATTGGATTAGTGATGCAAGGATTAATATTGGGTCTTATTGTATTCCTTCCCACAGATATAAGAAATGAAATATTTGAATTAATGGTTCTCCCTCAACTTATATTATTTCCTATTGGTTATTTCATTGTGGCACAGTTTTTAATGCTTCAACGAAGACAATATTTCAATGAAATTGCAGTTGTAAGATCGGAGAAACAATTTAAAAATTTATTTAATAAAAACAAATCAATATTAATGTTAATTGATCCAAAGACAAACAAAATAGTTGATGTTAATGATCGTTCAACCGAAATATATGGATATTCAAAAGAGGAATTTAGAAATCTAGATATTGGTGAATTAAACACACTTAGCAAAGAAGACCTTTTAGAAAAAATCGAAATTGCTAAAACAAAGGATTCAGCTTTTTTTTCATTCCAACATATTAAGAAATCTGGAGAAATTTTTGATGTAGAAGTGAATACTGGACCAATTATGTTAGAAAATAAAGAATACCTTTACTCAAGTATAACTGATGTTACAGAGAAGAAAACGAGCCAAAGAATGTTTAAAGATGCAGACGAACGTTTAAGACTAACTTTATTAAGTGTTGCTGACGCGGTTATAGTTACTGATGAATACTCTAGAATATCTCTTATCAACGATAGGGCAAAACAATTAATTGGTGCAGATGACTCTATCCTAAGAAAATATGTGTATGAGGAATATAGAATTTATTCAAATCAAAATGAGTTAACACTTGAGGGTATTTACTCTGATTGTTTAAAAAAGAATGAAACATTTGTCAGTGATTACACATATACTTTGCTCAACGATAAAAACGAACCATTATTTATTGATTTCACATTATCACCTGTTGAAGATGAATATGGAATTAATCATGGTGCAATCCTTGTAATTAGAGATATCACCATTGAGAAAAAAAGACAAGAAGAAATTAGATTTATGTCACAACATGATTTCCTAACAAAACTATATAATAGATATAACTTTGAACAAGAACTAACAAGAATAAATGTCGAAAGACAACATCCTATTTCGCTTATCATTGGAGATGTAAATGGATTAAAACTAGTAAACGATGCTTTTGGTCATCTTGAAGGAGATAAACTTCTACAGGAAATCGCAGATATTTTCAAAAAAGCGGTACGAAGTGAAGATATCATATCAAGATGGGGTGGAGATGAATTTGCAGTTTTACTACCTCAGACATCAAGTGAAGATGCACAAAGAGTATTACAACGAATAAATGATTTAACTGAAAAATCATTTTATAAAACCGTTAAGCCTTCTATCGCAATCGGAATAGCAACAAAATTAAATATGGATAAGTCTATTACAGATACACTAAACGAGGCTGAAGAAGCTATGTATAATAACAAAGCCATACATGGTCCAAAATTCAGACATGGTTTGGTGGAACATCTGGTAAGTATCCTAAATAAAAAAATAGATGGACATGAAATACATATTAAACTGATTGCTTCATTAATTACGCAATATGCAGAATATTATTCATTACAAAAACAAGAATTAAATGATTTACTACTTCTTGCTAAGTTTCACGATATTGGAAGAGTAACTTTAAAAGATGAACTTATTAACAAACGTTCAGATTATACTGATACTGAATTACTTAAAATTAAAACACATCCTGAAATAGGAAGTAGATTAGTTGCTACCATTCCAGAAATGCAACAAATGGCTATCCCAATTCTTCACCATCATGAATGGTTCAATGGAAATGGGTATCCAAACTCATTAAGAGGCGAGGATATTCATCACCACGCACGTTTATTTGCTGTTATTGACGCTTATGAGTCTATGACTGGAAAGAGGTCATATAGACCCTCGAAAACTCATACAGAGGCAATAAATGAAATAGAGAAATTCAGTGGAAAGCAATTTGATCCAGAATTTGTAGTTAAGTTTATTAAAATGATAAAAGAGGACTAATTGTCCTCTTTTTTATTAAAACATATTTAGTGTTTTGGCTATAAAAAAAACGATTTACATCGTCTTTTGAATTTCATTTGGTCGGGAAGACAGGATTCGAACCTGCGACCTCATGGTCCCAAACCATGCGCTCTACCAAGCTAAGCTACTTCCCGAAATATTGTGGCGCGCCCAAGAGGATTCGAACCCCTAACCTCTTGATCCGTAGTCAAGTACTCTATCCAGTTGAGCTATGGGCGCACATTGGCGGTCCAGACGGGAATTGAACCCGCGATCTCCGGTGTGACAGACCAGCATGTTAACCGCTACACCACTGGACCATTTATAGAGCAGCAATAATATTGTAACACACGTATTTTTGTTAATCAATAGTTTATTTTGTCCGGTACTTATATTAGCAAAGATTGATGATAAAAGCAAGGGTTTTGAGTATATTTTTTCTAAAAATCAACCTTTTTTAACTCAAGTAGAATATACTCCTCTGTTTGTCCTATCTCAACAAATCCAAATCTCCTCAATAATGATATTCCAGCGACTGAATCGTGTCCAACATTATCTACAATTCTCTCAATATCTATATTGTTGAACATGTATTCCAAGAATGCTTCCAGAGCGTCAAATGCATGTTTATTTCCTCTGAAACGATGCATAATCTTTATGTTAAGAACATAACTTGAGAATGAATCGTTATATCTTGAACTTACTTCACCAACAAAAATACCATCTAGATTATATATGTGAAAATACTGCTTCTCAGTGTCCGTTATATAGTTCTGATAGAAAAATTCCCACTTCTCTTTTGGGAAAGGAACAGTGCCTCCCCACTTTTCATTGAAACTCATTGTCTTTTTATCTCCTAATAACATCTCTGTGTATCTTAAATCTTCAAAAGATGGGATTTTTAGATAAATACTGTTGTTTACTAATCTCATAATATCACCACAAGTATTATACTATATATGTGCAATAAAAAAGAGTGAATTTTCACTCTTTTTTATTCTAATTCACCTTGCCATAATCCATGTAGATTACAGAATTCTCTAGCAAATACTTCTTTTCCTTTTTCAACTTCAAATATAGCTACAGGTTCATCTCCTGCTTTAAAATCTGCTTTTCCTACTGATTCTCCATCAACAAATAGTTCTACATATTCTATTAAATGTAATTCTTTCATTGGATGATGTGCTGGTTTACCTACAGTTACTCTATATCCGTTTTCTAGTTCTTCAATAAACGGTACATGTTTTTCTTCATTTACATTCCCTGTTAAAATTTCCATATTGGTCCTCCTTCTATTATATATAAATATTATAAGTTATCTCTAACCATATATCAAATAAAACACTATCATATAATTTTAAAACAAAGTATAATATTATAGAATAAAGGAGTGATTCAAGTGAAAATCATTAGTACAAAAAATGCACCAGCAGCAGTAGGCCCGTACAGTCAAGCAGTTATGGTAAAAGATACACTTTATGTGTCTGGTCAAATACCATTTGTACCTGAAACAATGACTCTAGTAAGTGAAGACATCAAAGATCAAACAAGACAGTCTTTAAATAACATTCTTGGTATTGTTAAAGAAGCAGGTCTTGAAAAGGAAGATATCGTAAAATGCGGTGTATTCATGAAGGATTTAGGTATGTTTAAGGATATGAACGAGGTATATGCAGAATTCTTTGGAGATCACAAACCTGCAAGATTCGCAGTCGAAGTTGCACGTTTGCCATTAGACGTATTAGTTGAAATTGACGCTATAGTAGTTAAATAAAAAGAGAGTTATTCACTCTCTTTTTTTTGTTCTTTTTCATTCTCTTTCTCTTTTTCCTTTACTTGTTCTTGTACTTTTACTTCGACTTTCTTTTTCTTGAAAATGTTCTTTACACTTTCAATGAATTTTTGTCCTTTATTATTGATTTTCGCTCTTAACTGAGACCTTTTCTCTTGTCTTATATTTTTATTTACTCTAGCTTTTTCTGCTTTTTTCTTCTTTAATTCAAGACGTTTTTCAGACTCAATCATTTTCTTTTCGTTCTTCTCAATCAGCAGTTCCTCTTTGAATTTTCTAACAATATTCTTTCTTACATCTTTAGCATTCTTAATGCTTTCTTTACCTGATTTACTAGTTGCAAAAATCTTAATTCTTTTCACTTTCCTACGATCGTTTAGCACGTTAAGTAGAATTTGCTTTAAATCAGTATAGTTAAACATAAACTCAATATTTTCATTTGGTTCAATTAGTATTTTTGAATCAATATCAATATCGTGCTCCAACATATAACTTTTGTACACAGAATACTCACTTTTATTATAAATGATACCAAAGTCAATTAATTTTATATCGTTTATATTTTTATTTGTTAGTGTCATTTTAAATGTACGTTCATTTGTAGTTGCTTCTATTTGAAACCTAGCTTTGATTTCTACTTTTTGTCCTTTAAAATGAACTAAAAGTCTCCTAGTGAATACTAGATTAATAATACTCCCAACGAATATTAATCCAATAAATATAATTGCTAATAGTAATACATATTCATTTATTTGCATAATTTACTCATACTCGTATGAATCAGTTTCTTCTTCAAACTTTTTATCAGGATTGAAAGATTTAAACTCCACATATCCTTTCTTCATAAATCTGAAAATATAAGGTCTAAAGACATAAATTACATACCATATATATGCGGGAGCAAAAAACATATATGGAGCGAACACAACTATTAATGTCCAAGTCCATTTTGCATAACCTCTTTTATTACAATAATTCCACACTAGTACATAGATTAAAAAATAATAGAATACTAATGCTGCTATTGCTAGTAAAACATACAACCAACTTGTGAAATCAATACTAACAATCCTATTGAAGAATCCTTGATTATTGGCTATATTAGTGATGTTTGCGGAATTAAAGAACGTATTCCCTTTTTGCATAAATTGGAAAATTGCACGTAGTAAAAAAAAGATTTGCTGTATCATTAATACACCGAAAATTACAAATGCTGCAGACTCATATGGTCTTTTATTTTGTAATAATTCGCTTTTTTCTGATTGTATTTTTTCTTTTAAGCTCATAAAAATACCACCCCTTTATATCTTTTAATATACCACAAAATTTATTAAAACTCAATGTGATTAACCCAAACAAAAAGAGCCTAAACGGCTCATTCCATATAATCATATTTTCCATTTTGATCTTTAGATTCTTTGAATAATGCGTCAGTACTTTTTAATAAATCATCTCTTAATTCTCCTAATTTATCAAAAAAATTTAAAGCTACTTCTTCTGCGAATGCTAAAAGAACGTAGATTCCAATTGTAAATATTTGGATATAAAATGATACTGCAATTGTTGATCCAGATTCATAAGCTATCAATAGATATATCAATAGTAATCCCATAGCACCAATTTGAATGTATTGAGTAACTTTAACAAATCTCTCTCTGTAACGAAGTGCAAACCAGTTCCACAATAATAATCCTGCGAATACTATCACAATATATATTCCGGCATCCATTTGACGTACAGTTCTCGATATTGATGCTCCTAAGAACGACGCTTTGTAAATTGGTGTAAACAATGCTACAAAGTGAATCAATACCATCCATACTTTAATTTTATTCCCTCTAGTCATTTGATTCATTCCTTTCCTTATATAACTATATTATACCAAATTTATTGCAAAAAATGTATAAAAAAATACTTATCCAAGGATAAGTAATAAGTTGATAATGGTGACCCGTACGGGATTCGAACCCGTGAATGC
Source organism: Candidatus Izemoplasma acidinucleici (assembly GCA_004195325.1). Taxonomy (GTDB): domain Bacteria; phylum Bacillota_I; class Bacilli_A; order Izemoplasmatales; family Izemoplasmataceae; genus Izemoplasma; species Izemoplasma acidinucleici. The sequence goes on from SDWO01000053.1 coordinate 13,240, forward strand.
ATGCGTGAAAGGCATGTGAGTTAAGCCACTTCTCCAACGGGCCATATAAATGGCGCCCAATCTAGGACTCGAACCTAGGACCCCATGATTAACAGTCATGTGCTCTAACCAACTGAGCTAATTAGGCATCAATAAAGTCTTTTAATAAATAAAAAATAAAAAAGAAATAAGCCTGGCAACGTCCTACTCTTGCACAATGTACTACCATCGGCGCTAGAGTGCTTAACTGCTGTGTTCGGGATGGGAACAGGTGTGTCCACTCTGCCATCGTCACCAGACTTGTCTCTCAAAACTGAATAATACTGTATTTTCTGTAAAAGTTAAGTCCTCGATCTATTAGTAACAGTCAGCTTCATACGTCACCGTACTTCCACACCTGTCCTATCAACCTCATAGTCTATAAGGGATCTTACTTCATAAATGAATGGGGAATCTCATCTTGAGGGGGGCTTCACGCTTAGATGCTTTCAGCGTTTATCCCGTCCACACGTAGCTACCCTGCTATAGGCCTGGCAGCCTAACAGGTGCACCAGTGGTGTGTCCAACCCGGTCCTCTCGTACTAAGGTCAGCTCCTCGCAAATTCCCAACGCCCACGACGGATAGGGACCGAACTGTCTCACGACGTTCTGAACCCAGCTCGCGTACCACTTTAATGGGCGAACAGCCCAACCCTTGGAAGATGCTCCTCCTCCAGGATGTGATGAGCCGACATCGAGGTGCCAAACTCCCCCGTCGATGTGAACTCTTGGGAGGAATCAGCCTGTTATCCCCGGGGTAACTTTTATCCGTTGATTGCCAACCCTTCCATTCGGAATTGGCAGTTCACTAATACCTACTTTCGTACCTGCTCGACATGTACGTCTCGCAGTCAAGCACACTTATACATTTACGCTCTTCGAATGATTTCCAACCATTCTGAGTGTACCTTTGTGCGCCTCCGTTACTCTTTAGGAGGCGACCGCCCCAGTCAAACTGTCTGCCAGAAGTCTCCCACCTATTCTGTACATCACGTACCAATAATCAATATCAAGCTACAGTAAAGCTCCACGGGGTCTTTCCGTCCTGTCGCGGGTAACCGGCATCTTCACCGGTACTAAGATTTCATCGAGTCTCTTGTTGAGACAGTGCCCAAATCGTTACGCCTTTCGTGCGGGTCGGAACTTACCCGACAAGGAATTTCGCTACCTTAGGACCGTTATAGTTACGGCCGCCGTTCACTGGGGCTTCAATTCATACCTTCTCCGAAGATAAGTACTCCTCTTAACCTTCCAGCACTGGGCAGGCGTCACCCCATATACATCATCTTACGATTTAGCATAGAGCTGTGTTTTTGATAAACAGTCGCTTGGGCCTATTCTCTGCGGCTCTACCGAAGTAGAGCTCTCCTTATCCCGAAGTTACGGAGTCATTTTGCCGAGTTCCTTAACAAGAGTTATCTCGCGCGTCTTTACATTCTCTGCTCGTCTACCTGTGTCGGTTTACGGTACTGGTACCTTATAAATTAACCCTAGAAGCTTTTCTTGGAAGCATAGATTCACTAATTTTCTTTCTGACACTCAGGCTATGTGTGTTACGGATTTGCCTATAACACGCCCTTGAGCCTTTCACCCTCAATCCACTAAGAGGTATAGCTATCTTTCTCCGTCACTCCATCAGTTTATAAGGTAGTCCTGGAATATCAACCAGATGGCCATCGGCTACGCTTTTCAGCCTCACCTTAGGTCCAGACTAACCCAGAGCGGACGAACCTTCCTCTGGAAACCTTAGACTTTTGACGGTGGGGATTCTCACCCCACTTTTCATTACTCACACCGGCATTCTCACTTCTTATCGCTCCACCTGTCCTCACGATCAGACTTCTCCGCAATAAGAACGCTCAGCTACCATCCTTACGGATCCGCAGTTTCGGTAATATGTTTAGCCCCGGTAAATCTTCGGCGCAGAATCATTCGACTAGTGAGCTATTACGCACTCTTTAAAGGGTGGCTGCTTCTAAGCCAACCTCCTAGTTGTCTAAACAACTCCACATCCTTTCCCACTTAACATATATTTAGGGACCTTAACTGACGGTCTGGGCTGTTTCCCTCTCGACCACGGACCTTATCACCCGTAGTCTGACTGCCATGTATGTAAGTATGCCATTCGGAGTTTGATTGATATCAGTATCCCGGGATGGGACCATCAACCATTCAGTGCTCTACCTGCATACCACTTTACCATGACGCTAGCCCGAAAGCTATTTCGCTGAGAACCAGCTATCTCTGGGTTCGATTGGAATTTCACCTCTAGCCACAAGTCATCCAAGCACTTTTCAACGTACCCTGGTTCGGTCCTCCATTAGGTCTTACCCCAACTTCAACCTGCTCATGGCTAGCTCACCCAGTTTCGGGTCTATGACAACGTACTAAAACGCTGGTTAAAACTCGCTTTCGCTACGGCTCCGCTCCTCAAAGCTTAACCTCGCACGTTATCATAACTCGCCGGTTCATTCTACAAAAGGCACGCTATCACCCATTAACGGGCTCTAACTTGTTGTAAGCACAAGGTTTCAGGATCTTTTCACTCCGTTCCCACGGTTCTTTTCACCTTTCCCTCACGGTACTGGTTCACTATCGGTCAATTGGTAGTATTTAGCCTTACGAGATGGTCCTCGCATATTCAAACAAGATTACTCGTGTCTCGCCTTACTCTTTGTCTAACGGAGATCTATTAATTTCGATTACAGGACTCTCACCTTCTATGGTATGCTTTCCCACACATTTCATCTATTAATAAATTTTGTAACTCCAAAGTTAGAACTGGGCTGGTCCCTTTTCGCTCGCCGCTACTCAGAGAATCGCTTTTGCTTTCTTTTCCTACAGGTACTAAGATGTTTCAGTTCCCTGCGTATACCTTCATATAAATATGATACTAGTTCTTCAAACTAGTGGGTTGCCCCATTCGGAAACCCTCGGATCGTTGCATACTTACTGCTACCCGAGGCATATCGCTGTTCGTCGCGTCCTTCATCGGCTCCAATTGCCAAGGCATTCACCTTGCGCTCTTAATTTCTTAACTTTTTACAGTATTATTCACTTTTCAAAGACCTTCTTTTTTACTTTTTTACTACATTTTGAGATAGAAATTCCTCAATTTTGCGTCGAGAAATTAGGTCTCTCAAAACCGAATAGAACAAATACAAATATTGTTTAGTCAAAGAATTTCTGATGTTTCGTTAATAAATCTTTCTCCCTAGAAAGGAGGTGATCCATCCCCACGTTCCCGTAGGGATACCTTGTTACGACTTTACCCCAATCATCTATCCTACCTTAGGACGCTCCCGGTGTGTACAATCTCCGAGAACGTATTCACCGTGGTATGCTGACCCACGATTACTAGCGATTCCAACTTCATGAAGTCGAGTTGCAGACTTCAATCCGAACTGAGACCGGCTTTAAAAGATTAGCTCCCCCTCGCGGGTTGGCAACTCGTTGTACCGGCCATTGTAGCACGTTTGTAGCCCAGGTCATAAGGGGCATGATGATTTGACGTCATCCCCACCTTCCTCCAGTTTATCACTGGCAGTCTCGATAGAGTCCTCAACTTAATGTTAGCAACTATCAATAGGGGTTGCGCTCGTTGCGGGACTTAACCCAACATCTCACGACACGAGCTGACGACAACCATGCACCACCTGTCATTCTTGCCCCGAAGGGAAACACTATCTCTAGTGCGATCAAGAAGATGTCAAGACCTGGTAAGGTTCTTCGCGTATCTTCGAATTAAACAACATGCTCCACCGCTTGTGCGGAGACCCGTCAATTCCTTTGAGTTTCAACCTTGCGGTCGTACTCCCCAGGCGGAGAACTTAATGCGTTAGCTTCAGCACTGGGTAACCCCAACACTTAGTTCTCATCGTTTACGGCGTGGACTACCAGGGTATCTAATCCTGTTTGCTACCCACGCTTTCGTACCTCAGCGTCAGTTCTGGTCCAGTAAGCCGCCTTCGCCACTGGTGTTCCTTCATATATCTACGCATTCCACCGCTACACATGAAATTCCACTTACCTCTGCCATACTCAAGTCTACCAGTTTCAAATCACCCTCCCCAGTTAAGCTGGGGGCTTTCAGATTTGACTTAATAGACCGCCTACGTACTCTTTACGCCCAATAATTCCGGATAACGCTCGCTCCCTACGTATTACCGCGGCTGCTGGCACGTAGTTAGCCGGAGCTTTCTGGTTAAGTACCGTCAGCGCAATCTCATTTCCTAGACTGCGTGTTCTTCCTTAACAACAGAATTTTACGACCCGAAGGCCTTCATCATTCACGCGGCATTGCTCGGTCAGGCTTTCGCCCATTGCCGAAAATTCCCTACTGCTGCCTCCCGTAGGAGTCTGGGCCGTGTCTCAGTCCCAGTGTGGCTGTTCGTCCTCTCAGACCAGCTATGTATCGTCGCCTTGGTAGGCCGTTACCCTACCAACTAGCTAATACAGCGCAAGACCATCCGTCAGTGAAGCTGTAAAGCTCCTTTAAATATTTCACCATGCGGTAAAATATACTATCCAGTATTAGCCATCGTTTCCAATGGTTATCCTCGTCTGATGGGCAGGTTTCTTACGTGTTACTCACCCGTTCGCCACTATCTCATTGAATCCGAAGATTCGAGATCGTTCGACTTGCATGTATTAGGCATGCCGCCAGCGTTTATCCTGAGCCAGGATCAAACTCTCCATAAATATATGAATTGTTTAATTATAATCTTAATTATATAGTACTTTTTTCCAAACTCAAATTGACTTGTTCTATTCAGTTTTCAAAGACCTAATTGTTTGCAAAGTATGGATATTTTTGTCAACATTTTTGTAAAACTTTTTAGTTTTATTTTAGTGTTGAATACAACTTTTGTTTCGGACCTGCATAAACAAGTATATTAAATTTCAGCCCTATTGTCAACACTTTTTAACATCTTTATTTCGAACCTTTTTACAAGCACAATCAAGGCTGATTAATTAGGGCTACAAAGTCCTCTATTAGCGCGCCATAGTCGAACTCTAAGTTCATCTAAAGTCTGCTGTGATGCAGGTTTTAGCCTATTAAAATGAAGTAAAAGTCTTTATGTCAATTAAAACTAAGGATACCCTAACTGAAGATTGAGCTTAAAAGTCTTAGTTCAAGTAATACTTACTAATATTCGATTTACTATTGTTATATGATTCATGATCACATGAACTATATTTTAGGAAGTAGCTAATCTGTATCAAATGATTAGATACTACATACTCTTTCATTCATAATTTTAGTGAATTTTATTAGTCTTGAATTTTATTTTACACATCCAGAAACAACAGTATTTTTCATACTCTTTCTATGTCTTCCATTCTCAAGTAGATCCAGACCCTTATATATAAGGAAAAGGTCTAAGAATTAATACGAAATTATGAAGATAAATACTGACCAGTTTGAAATATCAGTACAATATCTAATAATAAGGACTGGGGATTTTACGTTTTTTGCTTTCTGATTTAAAGTATCTAATGGCTTATTATTTTATTTTACTTACGATTTTCTCATATTATAGTTCAAAACTTTTGAGGTACTACTGCAAATAAAAAAATGTATAAAAAAATACTTATCCAAGGATAAGTAATAAGTTGATAATGGTGACCCGTACGGGATTCGAACCCGTGAATGCATGCG
>SDWO01000167.1 GCA_004195325.1 Candidatus Izemoplasma acidinucleici
AGATGTGTATAAGAGACAGTCTTTATAGAGTATGATTTTCAAAGCAAATTGTATGGCCGGTGTCTGTTTTGACTCGACGTTCAAACTAGGTGCAAGAAAAATGGTACAATAAGCAGTAATCTTATCAAACTAAAATAACAACGAATTTATCGTACAATGTGCTTTCCTAACTGGAAAGTACTTTTTATTACTTATTTTCAAATAAGTATAAAAGTGTTATAATTTTATAAAGTGATATAAGAATATTAAGGAGATGTAGGATATGGCAACAGTTTCATTAGGTTTTGAAGATCAGTTATGGAAGATGGCTGACAAATTAAGGGGTAATATCGAGAGCTCTGAATATAAGCACGTTATATTGGGGCTTGTTTTTTTGAAGTATATATCTGATTCATTTGAATATAAATATAATGAGTTAAAAGAAGATGGTAATGGATTTGAAGAAGATAGAGATTTTTATTCTGCTGATAACATTTTCTTTGTACCTAAAGAAGCAAGATGGGGTTATATCAAAGATAAGGCAAAAATGCCCATTATTGGAAAAATAATTGATGATTCAATGAGTCTGATAGAAAAGGAAAATAAAGAACTTAAAAATGTTCTTCCAAAAACATATGCAAGACCAGATTTAGATAAAACTAAGTTGGGTGAGCTAATAGATTTATTCTCTTTTGATTTGGGTTCTAAGGAAGCGAAAGAAAAAGATTTATTGGGTAGAGTATATGAGTACTTTCTTAAGAAGTTTGGAAGTACTGAAGGTGAGTTTTACACACCACCTAGCATTGTTAAGTTATTAGTTAATATGATTGAACCTTATAAAGGTAGAGTATATGATCCTTGTTGTGGTAGTGGTGGTATGTTTGTACAGTCTGCAGACTTTGTCAAACAACATCAAGGTAAAATTAATGATTTATCAATATTTGGACAAGAGTTTACAGCAACTACATGGAGATTAGCTAAAATGAATTTAGCTATTCGAGGTATTGATGGTAACTTAGGTGAAAGAGATGCTGACACATTTACCAATGATCAACATAAAAACTTAAGAGCTGATTATATATTAGCTAATCCCCCATTCAATATTAAAGACTGGGGACAAAATAGATTATTAGATGATCCTAGATGGAAATGGGGAACACCTCCATCAAGTAATGCAAACTATGCTTGGATATCACATATGATAAGTAAACTAAGCCCAAAAGGAACAGCTGGATTTGTTTTAGCAAATGGATCTTTATCAACTTCTAGAAAAGAAGAATATGAAATTAGAAAGAATATCTTGGAAGAAGGTTTGGTAGATTGCATAATAGCTATGCCTACACAACTATTCTATGATGTTGCAATTCCGGTATCGTTATGGTTTATTTCAAAGGATAAAAATGGAAGAAAAGATAAAGTCTTATTCATTGATGCAAGTAAAATGGGATATATGGAGACTAGAAGGCATAGAGAGTTAAGAAATAAAGAGATGGAGCAAATCTATACAACCTACCACAATTGGAAGAACGATGACAATTATGAAGATATAAAAGGATTCTGCAAGTCAACAGGAATTGATGAAATTGAATCACATGAATATGTTTTAACACCTGGAAGATTCGTTGGAATCGAAGAGGAGAAAGATGATGGTATTTCATTTGAAGAAAAAATGGAGGAGTTGACATTAGAATTGTCAGATTTGTTTCAGGAATCAGAAGTCCTTGAGAGGGAAATAAAGAAGAATTTAAGAGGCATAGGGTATGAACTATAATAATCTATACCCATTAGAAATACTTGAAGAGATAGAAAGGGTAAGATTGGATAAAAACCTTCCTTTAGATGAAAAGAGAAAGAAACTTTCGTTATTTGAACTCAAGGAACTGAGAAGTATTCCAGAAGATTGGTTATATGTTACAAGCAATGAAATCTCTGAGTTCATAACAAATGGAGTTCATTCACCAACATCCGTGGAAGACGATCTTGGATTTGGATTTAGAATGTTAAGAATAACTGATATAGATGACAGTGGTATTGCCTCATTGGATAAACTACCTTACTGTAAGAGGTTTCAGAAAACGGATTACAATAAGTTTGTAAAAAAGAATGATATTTACATATCGTTTACTGGCAATATACTGGGAAAAAGATATTTTGCAAAACAAGATATTGAAAATGTAGTTTTTGCTCACTACTTCGTTAGATTAAGACCTTTAGTAGTAGATCCAAGATACATATTTTACGTGATGAAGAGTTACCATTTCGAACATTTTATGAGAAAAAGAAAACTAGGATCAAGTCAACCAAATTTGAAAGTTATAGATTTGAAGAGAATTCCTATACCTATTTGCTCTTTGTATGAACAAAAAGCAATAGCAAATATTCTATCATCATTTGATGACAAAATTGAACTAAACAACAAAATAAATAAGAACCTAGAAAAAATGGCACAAGCATTATATAAGCAATGGTTTGTTGATTTTGAGTTTCCTCATGAAAATGGAGAACTATATAAATCTAGTGGTGGGGAAATGATAGACAGTGAAATAGGACTAATCCCTAAAAAATGGGAAGCAAAGAGAATAGATACTCTTACAAATGTTGCAATTGGGAAAACACCTCCCAGAAAAGAACATGTTTGGTTCAATGATAAAAAGAATGAAAATAATGTTAGATGGTATTCTATTAAGGATATGAAAGATGTATCAACTCAAATTTATGATTCATCAGAGTATCTAACTTTAGATGCAATACAAAAACATAATGTTAAGGTAATACCGAAAAATACAATTTTAATGAGTTTTAAGATGACAATAGGAAGATTAGCTGTAACTACAACTGAATGCACATCTAATGAAGCTATTGCTCATTTCATCAATAATGAAAGCCAAGTTTTAAACAGCTACTTGTTTTACTATTTGAAGAAGTTTAACTATGATTCCTTAGGTAGTACTTCGAGTATTGCTACTGCAATCAATTCAAAGATTGTAAAGAGTATCAAAGTACTCTTACCACCTATGCATGTTCAAGAGGAATTTAACAATGTTGTATCAACATTTATGCAAAAATCTAATTGTAATAATATAAAAAATATAAATTTAACAGACCAAAGAGATACATTGTTACCAAAATTAATGAGTGGGGAAATAAGAGTTCCAATTAAGGAGTGATGCGCTATGGCTATAAAATCTTATCAAGAATCAGAGATAGAAATGGCTGCTTTAGAGTGGTTTGAAGAACTAGGATATGAAATTGTATTTGGACCTGATATTGGACCTGATGGAGATTATCCTGAAAGAGAAGATTATAGTGATGTAATACTAAAAGAGCGCTTAAGGGAAGCGATTTTTGACAATAACAAACATGTACCAAAAGATGCTTTGGAAGAAGGACTAAGAGAGATACTTGTTCCTAAACATGTATCGCTAATTGAAAACAATAAGACGTTCCACAAATATATCACAGATGGAATTACAGTAAGCTATAGAACTAAAGAAGGACACATTAAACACGAACAAGCTTTCTTGTTCGATTTTAAGAATCCTAAGAACAATAACTTTCTAGCTCTTAACCAATTTGTCATTGTTGAAAATAAAGTTAAGAAGATTCCTGATATAATAATTTTTGTGAATGGCTTACCTTTAGTTGTATTTGAACTAAAAACTGCTTCAAATGAAGAAGTCAGTATAACCGATGCTTATCATCAAATTAAAACATATCAAAATACTATAAGTAGTCTTTTTGTATATAATTCATTTAATGTTATTAGTGATGGATTTAATTCAAAAGCGGGTACATTAACGTCACAAGAAGAACGATATATGTCTTGGAGAACCATTAAAGGCGCTGAAGTCGCAAGTAGTGCATTACCTACTTTAGAAGTTCTAATTAAAGGTATGTTTGATAAAGAGAGATTTATAGATATTATTAAACAGTTTGTATTATTCCAAGTAGATGGTAACGATACTTATAAAATCCTTTCAGGATATCACCAGTATCATGCTGTAAACAAAGCAATTGAAACTACTTATTCTGCTACTAGCACTAATGGAGATAGAAGAATAGGAGTTATCTGGCATACACAAGGTAGTGGTAAATCACTATCTATGGTTTTCTACACAGGTAAATTGATTATAAGTGAAAAACTAGGAAACCCAACAATAGTAGTTATTACCGATAGAAATGATTTAGATGATCAATTATTTGGTACGTTTTCTAAATCAAGTAGTTTACTAAGAACTGTACCAGTTCAGGCAAAAAGTAGAGACCATTTAAAACAAATCTTAAATGGTAGAGATAGCGGTGGAATCATCTTTACTACCATTCATAAGTTCTCACCAAATGAAGATGGAGAAGCATCGCCATTAACTAATAGGAAAAATGTAATTGTAGTCGCTGATGAAGCACATCGAAGTCAATATGGATTCAGTGCTAAAGTAGTGACTGATAAAGATGAAGCATATGAGACATATGGTTATGCTAAATACATGAGAGATTCATTACCTAATGCATCTTATATTGGGTTTACAGGTACACCGGTAGAATTAACTGATAAAAACACTAGAGCTGTATTTGGAGACTATATAGATGTATATGATATGTCTAGAGCAGTTGAAGATGGAACTACTGTAAAGATATTCTATGAAAGTAGAATTGCTAAGCTAGACTTAGAAGAAGAATATAGTGGATTCGTTGATGATGAATTTGAAGAGATAACAGAGTATCAAGAAGAAGTAGAAAAAGAAAAACAAAAAAGAAAATGGGCTCGATTAGAAGCAATCGTTGGTAGTGAAGAAAGAGTTAAAATGATTGCTAAAGATATAGTTGAACATTTTGAGAAAAGGCAAGATGCCAATGAATCTGGAACAGGTAAAGCAATGATTGTTTCTATGTCTAGAAGAATAGCTGTAGAACTATATAATGCAATTGTAAATATGAGACCAGAATGGCATAATAAAGATTTACTTAAAGGAAAGATTAAAGTAGTTATGACATCCAGTTCATCAGATCCAGATAGTTGGGGAATGCATAAAACTACTAAAGCTGATAGAGATACACTTAGTAGAAGAATGAAAGATAATAATGACGAGTTAGAGCTAGTTATTGTTAGAGATATGTGGTTAACAGGATTTGATGTTCCTAGTATGCATACAATGTATATTGATAAACCAATGAGAGGACATAACTTAATGCAAGCAATTGCACGTGTTAACCGTGTCTTTAGAGAAAAACAAGGTGGATTAATAGTAGATTATATCGGTATAGCTGACAAGTTAAAAGAAGCTTTAACTCAGTATACTGAAGGAGATAGAGAAACTGCTGGTGTAGATACAGAATTAGCAACATCAATTATGTTAGAAAAACTAGACTTAATTAATGAAATACTTCATGAACATGATTACTCAAAATTCTTTGGTGACAAAAACACCGATAAATTAAAAGCAATTGTCGAAACTGTTGATTTTATAATAGGGTTAAGAGAAGACAGAAAAAAAGATTACATTCAAAATGTAACAGATCTGTCAAAGGCATATAGTTTGTGTGCGACTACAGAAATCGCAGAAAAATACAACTTGAAGATTAGTTTCCATAAATCTGTAAGAGCTGGATTGATTAAGATTGCTGTAAAAGGAAGTAAAAGAAAAACAATAAAACAATTAGATACTGAATTGAATCAATTAATTTCAAAATCACTTAAATCTTCTGAAATGATAGATATTATGGCAGAAACAGGATTATCTAGACCTGATATCTCCATTTTATCAGATGAGTTCTTAGAAGAATTCAAACATATGAAACACAAAAACTTAGCTGTAGAACTACTTAACAGATTAATTCAAGGGAAAATAAGAGCAATAATGAAAAAGTCTATTATTCAATCAAGAAAATTCTCTGAGTTGTTAGAAGAAGCACTAAGGAAATATCAAAACAGAGCAGTTGCTACAACATTAATAATTCTAGAGTTGATAGAATTAGCTAAAGACTTAACATCTGCTGAAAATATTAGTAAAGACTCAGGGTTAACAGAGGATGAATATGCTTTCTATGAAGCACTTCAAATGAATGACTTAGCAAAAACTATAATGGGTGATGAGAAACTTAAGATGATTGCTGCGGATTTAACTAAGGCAATTAAGAATAGTGTTACCATTGATTGGAATGTTAGAGATTCAGTTAGGGCGAAAATGAGAGCGACTATCAAAGTACTGCTTAAAAAATATGGTTATCCACCTGACAATCCAAGTGATCCAAATAATTATGATAATTCTGTAAAGATTATTATGGAACAAACAGAACTTGTTTGTGATAACGAGACTATCTAATGAACTTATACAGAAAACAGCATTATGTACCTAAGTTTATAGTAAAAAATTTCACGTATAATGGTAAAAAAACAAATATCTATAATAAAGAAAACAATTCTTTTAGTAAAGAATATAAAGAGGATGCATTTCAAATCCAACATTTCTACAGAGTGAGTGAAGAAGATAATCACATTGAAATTGATATGGGAAAAACTATTGAAGATCAAGCAGCTAATATTATAAATCATAAAATTCTTAATAAATCTGAGGTTATACTAGATAGAGTTGATCTTGAATGTCTGAAAAAGTTTACTTTGTTACAGCTCTTAAGAACCAACTCGACACGAGACAAATTCACATATGCAGCAGGAATAATCTCTGAAAGAAAAGAGTCTGAAACTGAAAGAGAACAATGGCTTAGATATTTAGATTTAATCTTGGATAATAGTATCAAAGAATTAAGAAATTCCAATATGCCTAAAATGATATCATTTTTTGCTTCACTACTATATTCCTCAACGTATTTTGTTTTCGTAAAACCATCAATAAATATTGAATTTACTTTACCTGACAATGGGATAGTTAAAGAACCAGCATCTCTTAGGAGTTTTTTTATATTTCCAGTTGCCCCACAGTTGGCAATAATGCTTGTAGACACAGTCTATAAGAGTATTCTTAAAGAAGAATCAGTTATAGATGTGTTGCGTAACAAAGATGATAAAATTTATCCGATTTCTATTGCGGCAATCGGACTTCTAAACCATTTCGATAAGAAAACAATAAGTGATATTTCAAGAGTTACTGTACCATTAGTATATTTTGAATCAAATAGAAATAATTACATTAAAAGCTATTCACAGGATATTTGTAATAGTGATGAGATTATAAGTTACTTTTTAGAAAACACTTTAATACACGGGGATAATCATCGATTAAAAAAAATCTATGATAGGTTCTTGTCAAGAAAGGATATTATTTCAACTTATCCTGTTTATTTTAAAAATAAAGTTCAAAGTGTTCTAAGACTATTAGATATATATTTCACAGTTGGAATTAACGAAGCCAATAATCACTTTTTATTGAACCGTATACAATTATTGCCGAATACAAGTCAACTAATATTTGATGACGCTGATGAGTTTATTTACCAAGTGCATACTTTAAATGAGAAAACTTCAATCTATTTAAGTTACCTTCTTATTGAAGAGAGTTATTCAGCAAACGCCTATAAGGACTCAAGCAAATTAGTATACTCTTTTCTTCAGGAGAAATTTTGGAAGAAGCGCAGATTTCCAATACCAAAGATATTCGCATTAAGAACACATCTGAAAAAAACACACGGAGAATTGTGGGAAGAGTCGTTGAGAAATTATCGCAATATATTTGGGAAATGATTTCTGTTTGGTATCTAGGAGTTGAGATTGTCTTTAGAATTATCTAATAGTTTACCTATAAAAAAAACTGCAGATATCAACGTAACAACTTCTGGCAATGATAAGAAGCATTATAAGTTTGAGTATAAGAAACGTAAAAAAACGTCAGATTTTTCTGACGTTTTTAGTTTACAATTACCTACTTTGAAAATTGAAACGTAAATCACACACTATTCTAGCTTGATAAATCATTTTTTATGAAACTGTTATTATAGGAGATTTAATAACATACAATTAATACTACTCCCTAGATTTTATAGAATAATCACGATGTGGTATAATGATTTAGGGGGTGTAATTATGAGACTATTTCTTAAAGATGCGGTATTGGAATACGAGAGTGGAAAGTATGTTTTAAAAGAGAAATCTAAGGTGAACATGAATAAAGCACCTAGTTTTTTAAAGCATACTTTTTCTAATGTCCATACTAAGATAATCAACAAAAAAATAAATGACAATAATGAAATTATAGAGGATATTGAATGTTCTTCATTATCTCAAGCTTGCTCTATTGTTCTTGGAAGAAGTTGTAATGGTAGAACTGCATGGAAAAACGAAGATGGTACAAAAGCTGAGGATTTAATTGATTTCTTTTCTGAATCGAGCAGTACTGACGACAAAGTTGTATTAGAGGAGTTCTTAAGGGATATAGAGGTACTGGATAGTCTAGAAAACTACTCATCACAATTTAATCCATTTGACGTGTTAAATATTATTGATAATGAGATAAGACATAGTAATGTTTTAGGGTGGTTATTAGATCCAAATGAAACACATGAAATTGATAATGAGTTTTTAATCAAATTAATTAGAGATATATACAAAGAGAACGAAAATTCTAATGTTTATAATCATCTTAAGTTAAGTGAAGTATTCCTTATGGACTTCGAAGATGTAGAAGTTAGAAGAGAATGGAAAAATATCGATTTGCTTGTTATTAGCAATGAACAGAAATTTATTCTAATGATCGAGAATAAGATATGGTCTGAAGAGAGTAAAACACAACTCTCAAGATACTATGATATTATCAAAGATGATTTTAAAGGGTATAATGTTATGCCGGTATTTCTGACACCTGAGTTAAAGGAACCCTCAGATGATAGATGGGGGATTTACTCATATTTGGGAGTACTTAACATCTTAGATAAAATTACTATAAAAATACCAAGAGAATCAACAAAGACATTTATAAGGCAATATACAGATATTTTAAGGAGGAAAATTGTGGGAAATCAAGAACTTGAGAAATTATGTCTAGACATTTATAGAAAACACAAAAGAGCATTGGATTTAATTTACGAAAACAAACCAGATCAGTACTCGCAAATATATGAATTGGTAAAAGGCATTATAGAAAATAGTGATGAACTTAAATTGGATCATCATACAAAGTCAAATATCAAATTTTATGTAGAACTTTTTGATGAAAAATTAAAGAAAGAGTCTATTAATTGGACTAGTACAAAAAGACTGCTATTGTTTGAGGTTGAGAACTCAGGAGATACTTTGAAGATATCCTTAAAATTAGGACCATGTGAACAAAATGTGAGAATAGGTATATTGAATTTTTTTGATAAGCATTATGATGATAAAAAAAGGCTCTTACTAAAAGTAATGAGAAATGGAGTTCCAAAAGGAACGAAGTATACTTCGATTTATACAAGAAGAATCGTTACAAGTTCAAGCTACAAGGATTTAGATTATGAAGGTTTTGAGAAGAAAATACAATCTGTGTTTAAGGATTTTATTAAAAAAGATTTAGAGGAACTTAAGAAAATAATCAATGAAATTAGTTGGGACTTAATTTCATTTTAAACATTAGAACATAATGGAAGTGAAAAGCAATTACATGTAATTGAAAGGTTAAAGGGGGATAAGTTATGAATAAGGTTCTATTTATCACATATGATTTTCACGAGGAGTATAAACCACCGAAAAGCATTGCTGTAGCTACATTAGAAAGTTACATTAATGAATTTTGCTCTATTGATTTTGTGGATCATCATTCCTTTAATATGAATGATGAAAGCAATATAATGTTTAAGCAAACAAGTGATTTACTTAAGCTGCTAGAGACTGAATATGATTTTATATGTATTTCATTATACTCATGGAGTACAAGGTTTATTGATCGTATTTTGGATATTATCAGAGATACTCAAAAGAATGTAAAAGTTATTGCTGGGGGATATGAAGTTAATACAAGTAATATAGATACTCTTATAAAAAGATATGAGGACATAGATCATTTTATTATTGGGTATGCTGAGACTGCATTAGCAGCATTGATTAATATGCAAGAGACCTTAAAAATCATAGATATCAAAGTGGAAAACAATATGATTCCTCAAATTTATGAAAATAGAATAATTGGTGTTTGTACTGAGAGTATTGTGAGATTAGAGACTAAAAGAGGATGTCCATATAATTGTAGTTTCTGCTCCTATAAGAATAATGATCATAATAAGTGTACTACACATAATTTTATAAAAGTTAAAAAGGAATTGAACTATTTAAATCAAATCGGAGTAAGGAAAGTTAATGTTCTAGATCCGATCTTTACAATAGATAATTATTTGGAGTTGCTGGAATACTTGATAGTTATTGATTTTAAACCAGTTATTTCTTTTCAAGTGAAGTTTGAACTATTTCACGGTCTTTTAATTAAAAGTTCAATGTTATTACCATATCTTAAGAAACTTAATGTGATTCTGGAATTCGGATTACAAACAATTTCCAAGATTGCCCTCGACAATGTTGAAAGAATTCACGATTTGGAGAAAGTTTCAGATGTGATTGCAAGGCTGAATGCTGATGATATTGAATACGAAGTATCAATTATAAGAGGCTTGCCTGGTGAGACAATAGAATCTTATATAGAATTGCTGGAATATTTAAAAACCAGCAAGTGTAGAAATATAGTAGCCTTTCCCTTAACTATTCTTTCAAATACTGAGCTTGATAATAAAAGAGATGAGTTGGGGATTAAGACAATAAACCACAATGGACTGGAGTATATATATGAATCATACTCGTTCAACTACAAAGATTACTTGTCAATGATAAGGGAAGAAAACGCATTAATAGCAAAAAAAATATTGTTGTGATAAACACAAGGATTCTATGATATGATATTTCTATGAAGGTGATTAATATGAATGATTATAAAAACATAATAGAACAACTTACTAAATTCAGAGATGATAGAAATTGGAAACAATTTCATACACCTGAGAACTTATCTAAAAGTATTGTCCTAGAAGCAACAGAACTATTAGAAAACTATCAGTGGGGTAGTGATCATGCTGATATGGAGAATGTAAAAGAAGAAGTAGCGGATATCTTTAGTTACTTATTACTTTTATGTGATGTATTAGATGTTGATTTACTTGAAGCAACTAAAGACAAAATCAAAAAGAACATAGAAAAGTATCCAGTAGATAAAGCATATGGTAAGTCAAAGAAGTATAATAAACTGTAACAAGCACTCAGTGCTTGTTTTTTCTTCAAAGTAAAGTTATAGAAGTAATTTTACAAACTGTTTTTCAAATGATAAAATGTAGGAGGGAGATGATGTGTATGGGACTTAAGAAAATGGATTTAAGGGAGCAACTAAATATAGAATTCAATAGAGACAGGTTGATTTCTGTTTTTAATGGTGAAAGACTTGAACTTAAGTTTTATGAGAGGAAAGATAGTGATTTCCTTGGCAAACAGAAACTTATGGAAACAGCTGTAGTTATAAAGGATAGTACAGCTCATATAATAATTTCCGAAGATTTATTTGATTCAACATTAAATGGGAATATAGAAGCACTAAGTGAATATGAGAACTTACTCGTCGATTCTAATAGTAAATTAAGAGTATTACTATTACCTTTTACTTTTTTACCGATTTTATGGTTTACTTGGTACATAGTGTATTTGACATATCCTGAGTTTTTATATGGGTTACCAT
Source organism: Candidatus Izemoplasma acidinucleici (assembly GCA_004195325.1). Taxonomy (GTDB): domain Bacteria; phylum Bacillota_I; class Bacilli_A; order Izemoplasmatales; family Izemoplasmataceae; genus Izemoplasma; species Izemoplasma acidinucleici. The sequence goes on from SDWO01000167.1 coordinate 11,673, forward strand.
TTTGGTTACAAGTAATAGGGGCATTGTTTCTTACATTGTTCTACTTTGGACCTATTACATACGCAGTGATTATCAAGTATAAATCTAATCGTTATCATTCTCCAAAAAGGAACATGCTGAATAAAGTTATTAGAAACAAAGAGTTTAGAAGGACATATAAACTGTTTAAAAAAGGACAAAAGAGATCTTTCAAAGATAAGGAAATAAACATCTATATACTTCCGATTCTTCGTAAAACGATTACTAAAGTCATCATGGGGTACTCATTATTAATCATACTCTTTGCATTTTTGTCTATGCCTATTATCATGTTTGGAGGGAACATTAGTGATTTACCAATATATATAAAAGGGTCATTTGAACAAACAACACCCAATCCAGGATTCATTAATACGAAGTATGAATACATTGAGACAATTGATAACCCTACATCAAGTATGTTATTTAGTTGTGGTGATTATTTATGTGGTAGCAGCTCAGGGTTCTATACAACGATATATGATTACCAGTATAATGAGTTGGATTTAAGTGGATATTGTGATGATTTAGAGTATTGCTCTCTATCAGTTTATGATCAATTCATTCATATACTTTTAAGAGATTCAGAGCGGTTAGGTTATAAGAATTTAGTAATTGATTATTCAAGTGGAACTGTCATGTATGAATTTGTTATTGATGATATCGGAGATGATACTTGGGAGTATCTTGCGATTTTTGATTTGGCGTATGATGCTAATACATCGACAATGTATTTTGTTGGAAAATTAAATACAATTGATGACAATTTCTCTGTGATTTTTAGTATTGATGAATTTGATAATGTTAACATTCAAACTAATGAAGGACTTTTTGCAAATAATATTGTTATAGATGACTACATTTATTTTGTAACTGATAATGGAGAGTTTGATATTCTTTATCAATATACACTTGATTTAGAACTAGTAAATCAAATTGAGGTCCAAAATCGATCATTAAGTGAACCATATTTCACAATGTTTGATAATGATTTATACATTAAAACTGAAACTTCATTTTTTGTTTACAGAACATATAAGGTAAACGATGAGTTAGAACTAGAGGAAGTATTAAAAACTATTGAGATAAACAATGATGTACATTTTTACGATGATTATTTACTGGTATCAGGTCGAATGAGTAATTTTAAAGAGTATGACAGTACTTTCAAGGTTGTTAACAAAGGTTTGATCTGTGATGATTGTAGTGAATCTGATTATTATGGTTATAGAAGTTATGTGAAGAGAGATGGATATTTATATTCATTTGGATTAGATAATATCATTATATTTGAGGAAATGGATAGTAACCAAAGAACGATTTCCCCACCAGTCTTAATCCCAGCGTTGGAATGGGGTATAATTGGAATTGCGTTAGTAATAAATGTAATTTCTATCTTATGGATTGTTAGAGAAAAGAAGCATATACAGGCTATTAAGACTATATCGTGATGGTGATTAAGAACAAGTACTTGCTGCTTGGTTTCATTTGAATATATTTTACAGTTCATATATATTATGGTAGAATTTAATATGTAAGGAGTTGATACGATGTCTAAAAGAGGTGGAGTATCAGATACACATACACAACAACAAAGGGATGATTATGCAAATCAAAACAATCCTAATAATCAAGCACATCAAGATGATTTAGATAATCACGCAGACCAATTAAACCCCAACAACGAAGAACATCAAGGTGAAGAAGAGGAAGACAAATAGAATTTTCTATTTGTCTTTTATTTTATCTTTATATCTTTAATAATGTGGATAAGTTAGAAGTCATTTACTGAAACGGCTTATTATGGTAAAATTATAAGGGAAGGAGTGGTTTAAATGGACGTATCAGAAAGAAGTATAGCGATATTAATCGATGCTGAAAATATATCACCTAAGTATATAAGTTTAATAATAGATGAAGCAAACAAACATGGTAAATTAAATTACAGAAGAATATATGGGGATTGGACTGGAACCCAACTCAAGAAATGGAAAGATTCTTGTTTGAAGCATGCCTTAAGACCTGTACAACAATTTGCGAGTGTTAGTGGTAAGAACTCATCAGATTTTTCACTTGTAATTGACGCAATGGATATATTAAGTAGTGGGAAAGCAACTGGTTTCTGTATCATCTCAAGTGATGGAGATTTTAGTAGATTGATTGTCAGATTAAAAGAAGATGATATGTATTGTTTTGGAATGGGAGAAGAGAAAACACCGATTTCTCTTGTTAGTTCATACGAAAGCTTTACCTATTTAGATACCCTGTATAAAGTAGTTCAAGCTGAAAAGAAAGCTGCTCAGGACAAAAACAATGTAGTAGCTAAGAAAAAGACAACAGCATCACCGAAGAAAAAGAAAGAAACAAGTATTACTCCTGAATACATTATCAAGAATTATGTGAAACAAGTCATTGAAAGAGAAGCAGAAGATGATGGATGGATTATGTGGAGTAAAGTAGCGAATATGCTTAAAAAGAAATACCCTGGATTTAATCCAACTAACTACGGGAAGAATATTAAGAAACTAGCCTACTTTAAAAGGAGTCAAAAGTTTTCAATCAAAAATGAAGGTAAAGTTGCCTTCATTAGAAACAAGTAGATAGAAAATACATGAATGAATACTTCTAGATAAAGCGTATGGTAGTTCTAAAAAATATAGTAAACTTTAAACAAGCACTTAGTGCTTGTTTTTTATTTCTAGAATGGTTCTATTTGACAATTCTCAATCAAGGTGATATTATCTAAATAAGCAATCACTTAAATGGATGGAGTGAAGATATGAAGAACTATAGTAATATATTTAAAGCACTTGGAGATGAAACCAGATTAAAAATAGTGCATTTATTATTGAATGCGGAATACTGTGTTGGAGGACTAGCGAAAGCATTGAAGATATCTGATTCAGCTGTGTCGCAACATATGAAAATACTTAAGGATGCAAAACTAGTTTTTGGCAAGAAGGTTGGATACTATACTCATTATAGAGTTCAAAAGGAAGGTCTTGAATTAATAATTAATGAAATTAAGAAGTGGACTTTGTTATAGTGAAAGGAGTAGTGATTTCATGAAGAAAAGTATAATAATGATTTTACTAATATCCTCTTTATTCTTAAGTTCTTGCAGTGAAGAAAAAGATGAGGATATAATAAATGACCTAAATGATGTTGAGTATAGCGCAACATTTCTATCAGATATAAAAGAAACTTTAAGTGAGGCTGAATCAATAAATAATTTATATGGTATTTCTATTCTCGTAGATGGGGAATTAATTGCTGATGAATTTTTTGGTCACCAGGAAGATAGAAGTCGAAACAATATATTCTCAGTAACCAAAAGTGTTACCTCTATTTTAGTAGGTATCGCAATAGAAGAAGGATATATAGATAGTGTTGAACAATCTATCGGAGACTACATTGATTTATCAATGTATGATACTGAAAGTGATTTATCTGAAATAAAGATTAAACACCTTCTTACCATGAGTGCTGGACTAATATGGGATTCAAATGATTTGGCTGGAGAAATGATAAGTCTTAGAAGCTCTCCAGATCCTTTAAGTTTAATTTTAGAAAGAGAATTAGGCTTTACACCAGGCACTAGGTTTAACTACAGTGATGGATCTGCTCATTTAATTTCAGTGATTCTCTCAGAGGCTACAGGAATGTCAACTAGAGACTTCGCAGTAGAGCATTTATTTACTCCACTTGGTATTGATAACCTTTATTGGAATGAAGATACTCAGGGAATAAATATTGGGGGTTGTGATCTATACTTATCACATGTCCACTTAGCACTTATAGGAAACCTAGTTTTAAATAATGGTGTTCACAATGGTGAGCAAATCGTTTCTGAAGAGTGGCTAAATATATCAACAACAAACCAAATATCATCATTCGCAAGTCATGGGTATGGATATTACTGGTGGTTAAATAGTATACAGGGATATAGAATAATATCCGCAAAAGGTTGGGGTGGACAAAACATCTATATACTTCCTGATTTTGATATTGTGATTACTACATCGGCAAACGGAATTATCTCTGGAGATATAGCTTCAACTCAGTTTGATGAAATTGATGATTTCATAGTAGAAGATATAATTCCCTTGTTAATTAACGAGTTAAAGAAAGATTAGTTAGTACTGGAATTACACAGGATAACCATGAAACAAACAGAGATTAAAATGTAAGTTAACAAAAGGACCAATTGATTGGTCCTTTTTTATGATATAATAGTAACAAATAGGGAAGAAAATAATATCGCTATGAGATATTTTTTTAATGGGAGGAAACGTTATGAAAAGATTAAGTTTATTGTTATTAGTACTAGTAGCAGCATTCACTTTATCAGCATGTGCAAAAGATAGTAGTGGTGTAAATTATGAAGCATCAGATTATTCTGATACTGATACAACACCGGATGAACCAATCCAAGATCCGGATATTCCAGAGTTAAATGGTGGAGAAGTATTATCGGCTACAAATTTACCAAACTTAGTAGACCGTAAAATTATCTATATGGCCGAACTGGAAATAGAAGCACCAGATCCGGCTGTAATATATGAAGATGTAGTTGCATTATTAGATGTATTTGATGCATATGTTGAAGGAGCAAATATAACTCAGAATGTATATGTGGTTAAGATAAGAATTCTATCATCACAGTTTACTGACTTTGTTGAAGCAGTAAAAGAAAATGGGGATATCATATCATTCCAAAAGACAAGTCAGGATGTTACAAATGAGTATTCTATCCTTGAAGCAAGAAAAACTGCTTTAGAAGCATACCATGCACGTTTAGTTGAATTAATCGTAGATGCTTCATTCGCTGAAACAATACAATTAATGGAAGAGCAATACGATGTTGAAACAGAACTGAATCAAATTAATCAAAGCTTATCAAATTTTAATTCTTTAGTAGATTATTCTACATTAGATTTAACAATAGTAAAAGCGGTAGAAACAACAGTTATTTTACCTAAAACAAGTACACCATATATTACTGTTGATGAAACTTCGATTGATGGTTTTATAGTAACAATAACAAACACTGATACAGAAAGTGTTGTCATTAATTTTGATGTATTTCAAAATGGAGAGTTTGTTCATGAATATGAAGAAACTGCAGTAGGAGAAAGTACTGTTACTCTTGTACTTACTGACTTAGATTCAAATACAGAATACAAATTGAAAGCTACTACAATTGCAGCGGAACACAGATTATCAGAAGTGTATGTTCAAACAACTACAACTGAATCTACGTTCTTCAATAATATTGGAAATGTATTTACATCATCATTAGAAGCTCTGGTAGGTATCTTTGAATATATTGGATATTTCCTAGTAGCTATATTACCATTCGCAATGGTTGGTGCAATATTCTTCGGAGGATATAAATTATTAGTAATAAAATTCCCTCAATTAAAAAGAGTGAAGAGAGTTGCAACTCCAACAAAATATAATACAATAACAGGAGAATTAATAAGTGGAACAAGGGTGTCTGATTCGAAACCTGAATCGAAACCAAATCCAAAGTTATAATAAAAAGAAGTGTCCGATGGACACTTTTTTTATATAGAAATTTGAATATATAAATGAAATAGACTAGAATATAGTTATAGAAATAGTCGAGGTGATTATATGAGAGAACAAATGAAACAGTTCAGTAAGAATTTTGGAGTGATGGATCAAAAGGACTATCAAGTTCTCAAATCAAAAAGAGTACTTGTCGTTGGACTAGGTGGTCTTGGGGGAAACCTATGTAATCTTCTTGTAAGGTTAGGGCTTCATCAATTAATGCTGGTTGATTTTGATAGGTATGATACAACAAATCTAAACCGTCAGTTGTTTTCAAATCATAATACTATCAATGAATACAAAGTAGATATAATAAAAGAAGAACTACTGAAGATAAATCCTAATGCAACAATTGATAAATCAATATCCAAAATTCAGGATATTCCAACAAGCGAGTTGAAAGTCTATGATTACATAATAGATACTGTGGATAATCCAATATCCAAAATCTACCTTTCAGAACTAGGAAGAAAACTAAACATCCCAGTTCTACATGGTGCATGTGCTGGGTGGTATGGACAAGTAGGATGGATACTACCTGGAAACACCCTGATTGAACAAACATATATAAACGATGAACAAGGACTTGAAAAGGATTTAATGAATCCTTCATTTACTCCGTCTGCTATAGCTTCAGTTATGGTCTCAGAGTTTCTTAAAAAGATTCAAAACTCTGACAAAACGACAACAAATCAATTTCTATTAGTTGATTTATACAATAACCAAATTATAAAAACTAACTCAAATGAATAAGGTGATAGTATGGTAAAAGTGATTTTCTATAATCTTCTTAGAAGTAAATACGGAATAAATGAAATACTAGTTAAAGATGGATCAATATCACAAATAATTGATGAGATTGTCTCGAGGCATTCAAATATCATCAGAAATGATTTTGAAACGAGTATAGTTTTCTATCATGGGAAACCAATTCATTATCATAACTTTAGTACAGTAATAGATGATAATGAGGAAATAATTATAACTCATTTTGTTGGTGGCGGATAACATAGGAAAACATTGACTTATTTAGAAACAAAGGTTATCCTATTTATAGAAATAAATGAAAGACGAGGTGGTGTATTATGGAAAAATTTATATTGTTTAAAAGCGAAGATACATCACTGCACAAAAAAGTCTAATAAGAATTATAGGGCCTGTGTAGGCCCTTTTTGTTTGCAATTTGTATCTTCGTATTACTACTAGAATCATAAAATAAAGGAGATCAATTTGACAAATTTAAACAAAGGTAGAGTAATATCAAATCATTTAACAAAGTACATAGTAGAACACAAGACAGAAAAATTCAGCTTAGAAGTAAGTGGACGATTTAAATATACTGCTTACTCAAAAAGTGATTATCCGGTTGTTGGCGATTACGTCTATTTTAGAGAAACGAATCACAATGAAGGAATCATTGAAGCAATAGAAGAACGTAAGAACACATTATCAAGATTAGGAATATCTAATGTGTTTAATCAACAGATTATTGCCTCTAACATTGATATGGTATTCATATGTGTATCACTTAATCAAGATTATCATATTAGAAAAGTATTAAACTTTTTATCAATGACGCAATCAAACGACTTCGAAAGAATCTTGTTATTCACCAAAAGTGATTTAACTGAAAACTATGATGAGTACATCAATGAAGTAAGAGAATATACAGATATTGATATCAAATTAATAAGTTCATTTAACGAGAGTGATATCAATGAGCTTAAAGAGTTTATAGACACTAATACTTGTGTATTCATTGGAAGTAGTGGTGTTGGTAAATCAACTATCATTAATAAACTAATTGGGGAGCAACATTTTGATACAGCTGAAATTAGAATATCAGATGCGCAAGGTAGACATACAACAGCTCATAGAGAACTTATTACATTAGATACAGGTGGAGCAATTATAGATAGCCCTGGTATTAGGATAGTTCAATCATATATTGTTGAGAATGTAGAAGAAGAGTTCAAGGATATCATCGATATTTCAAACGAATGTAAATTCAGGGACTGTTCACATGATAGAGAGCCTGGATGTAAAATCCAAAAGAGTCTTGAAGAAGGAAGCTTGCTAGAAGAAAGATACAATCAATATACAAAAGCTATGAAACTAAATGCACATGTGAAAAGACAAGAGAGAGCAAAAGGAATAATGCAAAATAAAAGAAAAAAATAACTACATAATTGTAGTTATTTTTTTTACTCTTGAATATAGAATATTTCTTCAACTGATTTTTCAAAGACTTTACTGATTTTTAACGCAAGTTCTAGAGATGGGCTATACTGTCCCTTTTCAATTGCGACAACGGTTTGTCTTGATACTCCCAATTCTTTAGCCAAATCAGCTTGTGTCATTTCATTTTTCATGAAACGTAATGTTCTGACATTGTTTTCAATCTTTGATTTCCCCATTAGACACCTCTACGATAGTATATGATTTCAGATACACTTCCTAGTATACTTGATAATAAACCAAATGATAGTAGCGTAATAAAGAATGCTGATGTACCTAAATCAAATAATTGTGTTGTTAATGATAATAGGAAACCTAGTACGAAAATATATAATGAGATTCTTGTACCCTTTAATTCAACAAGTTTATCTCTTTCATCTCTCAAATCGATATTTTCTTCTTTATTTCCAGATATTTCTCGACCTATTTCTAAAAAGATTCTATTGATGATTTGTAATATGATATTCCCAACGACACTTACGGGGATAAATACTAAAATAATTATAGACCATAATTTCATCATATTTGATGTGTCAAAGTCACCATTATTATATTTTACTAATACAATTAGGAAATAAACTGTAGTAACTATTAAACCCATTGCTATTGTAGATAAACTTCTTTTTTCTTGATATGACATATTGTTCCTCCTCTGTCTAATTTAGTTTACACTAAGTAAAGTTTGCTTTACACTCATATAGTATAACAAACTTTACTCCATGTCAAGTATAGTTTACATTTATTTACTATTTCTAAATAGCTTCTTTCTTTTCAAATTAAAAAGCGATGATAAATTCATCGCTTTATGTGTGAATCATAGTAGTTTTGCTTCATAGTAAATAATAATTGATCAGCTTCATGCATTTTGATTTCGGCACGGTGAGCTTTATTAACATTTAGATTATTTACTGTAACTACACCATACGACATACTAATGTCATCATGGAAGAATAACAACTTGATATCAATTTGTCTAAACAACTCTTGAACATCAACTTCGATGTCATCTTTTATTAGAATTGCAAATTCATCTCCACCTAGACGGTATAACTTTCCTTTATAAGGTTCAATTAGCTTGTTCATATGTTTTGCGAAGTAGATTAACAGTTCGTCACCTTTTTGATGTCCAAACGTATCATTGATTAATTTGAAGTTGTTAAAGTCTGTCATTGTCAAATGATACCCACTATCCTCAACCTTATTATATATATCCTTAAAGAACTTTCTACGATTTGGTAGTTTTGTTAGAAAGTCTATGTAGTTTAAATGTTGTAATTCGTTGTTCAATTTAAATAACTCTTTATTCTTATAATCGAGTTCTTTTTTTGCATTAATTAATTCATTGTTAATATTCATCATCTCTTCAAGCAAATCCTCTGGTTCCTTAAATCTTGATAGTTTTTGATATAAGGTTCTTATAGTTTTTACTTGTTCAGTATTCATGTTAGTCATCTCATCAAATAATGAAGACATATCTTCATCAACAAGAATAGCAAATAGTGATATTGATTCAGGATGCTTAAGCATATAAACAAATGCGAATTCATCATTCGTTAATTTCCCTGTGAACCCTAGAGTTAATTCGTTGTTAATTATTTTACTTAAATGATCATAAAACAATTGATACGCTGAGCCTTTGAACAAATGAACAGCAGATGTCTTAAGTTTTATCTCCAACGATTCTAACTTTGATGATTTGATTTCTGTAATGATACCTGATAAATCTAATTCAATTGAAATTACGCTATTGTAGTAATCCATTAGCTATGTCACATCCTTTTCGTTTGAATAGGTCTTTCATCATCTAAAATGTATCTCCAACATGTATACACTAAGTATAGCATATAGAATATTAAAAACGAAACCAGTACGAGTGGCCATAATCTATTGTTTTTAAAATTTTAAACATATAATATATATGTTATAATATTTGTAGTTCAATCAGTTTGAGTTGATGGTTTTAGGTATAAATCATTAATCAAATTGAGGAATGAAATCTAGGACAAGATATTGGAAGTGGGAATATGAATTTAAAGTTTAAGGAACTGAGTATCTATAAGGATATAACGAATATAACTGAGATCAACAAAGGTTGGTCTTTTGATAAGAAGTATTTGGTAGAAACTAAGGCCACTAAATATATGTTAAGAACAGCTTTAATCGATCAACTAGAAAAGAAGCAAAAGGAATGGGATTTCATCTCTAAAGTATATGGTCTAGAATTAACAACTCATAAACCAATCGAGTTTGGGACATGTAACAATGATACAGAAGTCTATATCTTGTTGGAGTATATTGATGGAGAACAAGCTGAGTTGATTTTACCAACTTTGGCAAAGGAAAAGCAATATGACTTAGGCTTCCAAATGGGTAAAGAACTTAAGAAATTGCATAGCCTTGACAGAAGCAGTAAAACCGAATGGGAAACACAATACAATAACAAAATCATTTCAAGAATTGATTCTTTCAAAAAATGCGGATTCAAAAGTGAAGTCATGAACGAGATAATCGAGTTCGTTTTAGAACATACTTATTTATTAAAAGACAGACCTATGTCACAACTTCATGGTGATTTCCATAGTGGGAATTTAATCATTACTCCTAGTGAGGATATCTATATCATAGATTATAATAGAATGAAAACAGGAGATCCATACTACGAATTTAATAGAATTTATTTCTCATATAGAATTAGTCCTCATTTTGCCAAAGGGCAAATTGAAGGATACTTCAATAATGAAGTTCCAAATGATTTCTTTCTATATATTAAGTTTTACTTACTTAGTGTAATGATTGGAAATATACCTTGGGCAATGATGTATGATCAAAAAGATATTGAGTTTGCGAAGAATAGTATAGAAGAAGTATACAAAGAGTATAATAGTTTGAAAGATACAATACCTAATTGGTATAAAAGTTTATAGGGTTTAACGTCTTTATTAAAGGAAATTAAACCACCAGTTGATACAAGTAAATTACCAGTAACTTGATTAAATAAGGCTCTGTGTAATAATGAATACGAGGTGATGTTATGGACAACAAACGAATAGGGAAAACAATCAAGGATTTGAGATTACAAAAGGGATTAAGTCAAGGGGACGTAGCAAAGATATGTAGTATTACTACACAGGCAGTAAGTAAATGGGAACGAGGAGAAAGTATCCCAGATATTAGTTCGTTAGAAAGTTTAAGTAATTTATATGGAGTATCTATCAATCATATTATTAATAGTGATGCAGTAGTTATACCATCAAAACCAAGAAACTCTCTAATCTATCAAATGATAATAATCATATTAGCAATTGTTGTCTTTATTTTTCCGATGTATGTAAAAGATGATGATGTAAGATCTGGATTTAACTTAATTGTTTCAGGGACATACGGGACGTTAATTCAGGCAATTAGAGTTTCGTTCTTAGTCTATGTTGGATTATTAGTTCACACTGTTATTATGTATGTAAATAAGGGGACGTACAACAAGGTGAATTTAGGGATTAGTATGACATTGACCATCGCTACAATGATTAGCAATGGTATTGCCATTTCACAATCCAATAACTTAGTTGATTCAATGGAGTTCTTAGTCGGGTTTTCAGTAATAATTTTGATTATAAATGTTTATGAATTTGTTAGAAAACTATATATCAGCACATCAAATATAAATGCGATTAATACAATATCATTTACAACTCATGTATTAAACCTTTCAATGATTGTTTACTTCTTTGCGTTACTAGGGATGATTGATTATGACTTAGATCATTCACTAACAGGATCATTTGAATGGTATTTATTATTTAGTGCTATTCCAATAATGATATCTATCGGATTACATATTACATATACTCTAGCGAAATCATACACAGACAAGTTATCAAGGTTAGTATTAATTCTACCGATGATTGGTTCTGTCTTAACATATTTCATGTTTATGATTTTTGTAGACAAACATAGATATACTGATGATATCTTTATATTACTCATTTTATTAACAATCCAAGCATTACCTCTAACAATGATTGTTTATAAACAAAAAGTGAGGTAATGAAAATGAAAAAAGTATATATTATAGTAATAGCTGTACTACTAGGAATAACCATTTATTTATTCAGTGATCATTTTGATACATCGAATCAACCAAACGATGATTCACCACAAGGAAATGTCGAGTATCAAAATATATTTTCATCACTAGCCGAAGAAGAACATTACTTATATTTTGAAGCATCATTATATCAATTAGTTGATGATGAATATTATTCTTGGTTTGAAGTTCTATATCAAGACACAGAACTTTATAATACCCTGTTTTCAATTAGAGCGTTTAGACACTTATCAATTGATTTAAGTGACTTTGATAGAACTCTAAACACTGAAAGTGAAATCCATATAACATATGATGATGATGAATACTATAGTGAAACAATGACCATATCTGTTTACTATTATGATATTTTAAACGATCCAGAGTACTTAGGTTTAGATAGAGGCGAGTTTTTAACAGATGGGAACACATACCAGTTTGATATGTTCGATAATTCATACTACGTAATATATGAGCTGTTAGATGGAAAAAATCTGTTTGATAACTACTATTCTCATATTGATGAAGCGAGAACCCATGTTATTGATTTAGATTCGTCAATCGAAGTAGTACCTAATAAACTCGGTATTGATTTTATTTGTACTGATGATGGTGTTGTCTCAAAGTATCACCATATCTCAATCGATAATAAACCAGATAACAAAGCATGGTTTTTGAACACGAGAGAAGAAGCTTACTTAAGACTATATTCAGACAATCAAAATCACTACGATTTGGTTGATTATCAAATACTGGAAAACGGTTCTTACGAATTGTCATTTACATTCTATGGCGACACTGAAATAATATATGATGAGATACTTGAATTCACCTTAAAACAAGAGTATACAATTACGGATGATTTATTTGAATTTGATGTCACATATACAGTCACGGATAACGATTTACTATACATCGTTTTCTATGACAAAGCACAAGATCACTACATGTCTTACTACGTACAAACCAATCCAAACTAAAAGAGACGATTCAGTCTCTTTTTAAGTAGACATTTATGTCAGTTAGAAAATATGCGTTCATGTTATAATTAAATGAAAGGAGGATGATTATGATATTAGAAGAAATAATGGAGAAGAAAGTATTAATAACAATAGCGAATTTTGCATCTGTTGTACCTGAAAGAAGAATCAAAGGAAAGATAGAAGAATTCGATGGTGAGTTCTTTAAAGTGATGGTAAAGGATAAAATTGTGTTAGTTAGAAGCCAATTCATATCAACAATCGAGATACTATAAAAAAGAGATAAATTTCATCTCTTTTTTATTTGCTCTGAAAACACATTCATTGCGAAAAAAGAATAAATCTCTTTCATATTTATATAATAGTGCTATACTTAACAAGGTCTAAATTTAAAGAAGCACATATCTGGAGGTACAAATATGAGAGAAAAAGATATAATAAACGTTGCCGTGATTGCACATGTTGATGCAGGAAAGTCAACACTAGTAGATGCATTGTTACAACAAAGCGGTGTATTCAAAGCAAATGAAGTATTAATTGAACAAGTAATGGATAGTAATGATCTTGAACGTGAACGTGGGATTACTATATATTCAAAGAACTGTTCTATTGAATATAAGGGAACAAAAATCAATATAGTAGATACTCCAGGACATGCTGATTTCAGTAGTGAAGTTGAACGTATTATGAAAACTGTAGATACAGTTGTACTATTGGTAGATTCAAGTGAGGGACCAATGCCACAAACTAGAGTGGTATTAGAAAAATCATTACAACTAGGATTACGTCCTATTTTATTCATCAACAAAATCGATAAAAAAGATCAAAGAGCTGAAGAAGTTGTTGATTTAAGTTTTGATTTGTTCAGTGATTTAGGAGCGACAGATGAACAATTGGATTTCCCAATTATTTACGGAGTAGCTCGTGAAGGAATAGCTCAATTAGAAATGGGAGCTAACCACACAAATTTAGATTCGTTATTTGAAGTGTTATTAGAACACACTGCGATCTATCCTGATTTATCTGAAGAACCACTTCAAATGCAAGTATCAACATTAGGATATGACGATTACTTAGGAAGACTAGGAACTGGTCGTATTACTAAAGGTACATTAAGAGCTGGAACTCAAGTTAAAGTAAGTAAACGTGATGGAACAGTTGTTACAGCTAAAATCAATAAGATTTTCGTTAATGAAGGATTATCTAAAGTAGAGAAAACAGAAGGATTCGCTGGAGACATAGTAACGTTCTCTGGGATTTCACATATAAGCATTGGGGAAACAGTATGTAGCCCTGAACACGTAGAAGCGATGGAAATGATTGAAATCGAAAGACCAACATTATCTATGAACTTCTTAGTAAACAATTCACCATTTGTAGGTAGAAGTGGTAAATTAGTAACATCTAGACAATTAAGAGCTAGATTATTAAAAGAACTAGAAACTAACGTTGGATTAGAAGTAGAAGACATTGTTGGTGTTGAAGGATATAAAGTGAACGGTAGAGGTGAACTTCATCTATCTATCTTATTAGAAAGTATGAGACGTGAAGGATACGAGTTAAGTGTATCGAAACCAGAAGTGCTTTTTACAAATATAGATGGTGTAAAACATGAACCATTTGAAAAAGTAACTATTTCTGCACCTGATGAATTTATCGGAAGTGTAATATCACAATTAAACCAACGTAAAGGAACAATGCATTCTATGATTACCGACAACAAATATACAAAAGTAGAATACGTAGTACCTACACGTGGGATCATCGGTTATCGTAGTGAGTTTATTAATACAACACGTGGAAGAGGAACGCTTGAGAGATCATTTGATTCTTACTTACCATTTGCTGGGATTATCGAACAAAGACGTAACGGTGTATATATAGCTAAAGAAAAAGGAAAAACTATGGCTTATAGTTTATTCCACTTATCAGATAGAGCAAGAATGTGTGTTGCTGCAAGTACAGAAGTATATGCAGGGATGATTATCGGACTTAACAGTAGAGCAAATGACTTAGTTGTTAATCCATGTAAAAACAAGAACTTAACAAACGTTAGATCTTCAGGAACTGATGAAGCGTTAAAACTTGCAGATCCATTAACATTTACTTTAGAAGAAGCATTAGAATTTATCGAAACTGATGAGTTAGTAGAAATCACACCAGGCGATATAAGATTAAGAAAAAGCATCTTAGATGAAAAAGATAGAAAAAGATATAACAAAGAAACAAAATGGGCAGACAAACTAGAAAGCAACTAAAAATTACATAAAAAAACACTGCTAAATACCACGGACCTTTTATCCAAGCGAAAAACCAAGTTTTTCAATAATTGGTAAAAGCGACCTTAGGTATCCCCAGTAGCCGTGCTTGTTAACTCGTTTTGGTTGATATCACGAACTATTGAAAAAAAGTGTTGAAATTTAGTTGACATTGATTATAAAATACTATATTATAAAGTCCGGTACATTTATGGGAGTTAACTCCTATGCCCGATGATTATTAATAATTGGAGGAAAAATATGAAAACATTTATGGCAAATAACCAAACAGTGGAACGTAAATGGTTCGTAGTTGACGCAAAAGCACAACGTGTTGGTCGTCTATCTACAGAAGTTGCTACTATCTTAAGAGGTAAGCACAAACCTACATTCACACCACATGTTGACTGTGGAGATTACGTAATCGTAATCAACGCAAAAGAAGTAGAATTAACAGGTAACAAATGGGACGACAAAAAATACTACAGACATTCACTTTATCCGGGTGGATTATCAACAACTACTGCTAAAAGAATGAACCAAACTTTCCCTGAAAGAATTGTTGAATTCGCAGTAAAAGGTATGCTTCCAAAAGGAAGATTAGGTCGCGCAATGTATAAAAAATTATTCGTTTACGCAGGAAATGAGCACCCACATACAGCTCAACAACCTGAAGTATTAGAACTGAAAGGTTAAGGAGGAATTTTATATGGCAAGTAAAGTATTGTACAGAGGTACAGGACGTAGAAAACGCTCAGTAGCACGTGTTATGATGACACCTGGAACTGGAAAATTCGTCATTAACGGAAGAAAATTCAATGAATATATTCCAAATGCTGCAGTTAGATTAGATGTAGAACAACCATTAACATTAACTGAAAATATCAAAACATTTGATATCATCGTTAACGTATTTGGTGGAGGGATCAGTGGACAAGCTGGTGCTATCCGTTTAGGGCTTTCAAGAGCTTTATTAACTGTTAACGCTGATTTAAGACCAGTATTAAAAGCTGCCGGATTACTTACACGTGATTCACGTGTTATAGAACGTAAAAAACCAGGGCTTAAAAAAGCTCGTAAATCACCACAATTCAGTAAAAGATAACACAGGCATAAAACTAAAAACGCGACTTGTATTCAAGTTGCGTTTTTTATTACTCAATATGTTATAATCTTCACAAGGACGTGATGTTATGAAGAGGATATTTATACTACTTTTAATGATTATAGGAATATCACCATTTATTGTAAAAGCATGTAGTTTAGCAGCGCCACAAAGTGGATTTGAAATTCAAATATCCGGATGCGAATATGATGATGATAAAGAATACTTATTTGATGTTCTATTTGAGAAAGATTCTATAGACCCTGATTTGTATAACAGCTCTATTAATCTTGAACAGATTAACGAGATTTGGGGAGACCAAATTCCAGAAACATTAGATCAGGAATTACCTTACCAAAATATAGACAATGAGTTCATTAGTTTATTAGGATATGGGTATGAATTAGACTATTCCTATCACAATGGTTGTTATCAAATGATTCTTAGGGATCAAATAGATGAACAAGGAGACGAAAATCCTTATCAATATGAAGATTTTAAAATTGTAGTTCTTGATATGGATTATAATGTAATATATACAAGCGAAGTATTTTCAAAAACTGAATTACCAGGATTCGGATCTACTTATTCAAGATTTATTTATAGTCCTGAGACCAATACAGTAACTACTGAAGAACACGATATGTATTATCCTTCTATAGATGATTGTGGAATGTTTTACTCAAATACGGGATTATGGATGTTTCTTACGTTTGGATTCTTGGGTGTTATTATTCTAGTATCATTAAGTGAATCTGTAATATTAGCTTATAAAAAGGCAAAACCAGCAAGTGCAATCTTGTCATTTGTAACAGGTATTGCTGTCTTATTTTTATCATTATCATTTGGAGCTTATAGAATTAGAGAAGCACTATTTGCTACAACCGTAGTTATCGCAATTGTCCTTGCTAGATATCTTGCAATCAGACAAATTGAAAGAGGATATGATATAGATTTTAGAATAAGAAAAGTGATATTTATATATACAATAATATTTATGACAATGCCAGCAACTGTCTATATATTTTATTACTTATTAACAAATAATTAACACAACTATTTAGTTGTGTTTTTCGTAGAATAGTGTAGTATAATGAGTGTAATAAGAAGGATGATAAATATGGAAACAAGACTAAATAAATACTTAAGTGAAGCTGGGTTCTGTAGTAGACGAGAAGCTGACCGATTAATAGAAAAAAATAGAGTTACTATCAATGATGAACTTCCTGAATTAGGTACCAAGGTTCAGGATGGGGATATCGTCAAAGTAGATGGGAAGCAAATAGGACTGCAAGAAGAGTTTGTATATATGGCTTTATATAAGCCGGTAGGGATTACTTCAACTACTGACAAGGCGGATAAATCAAACATAGTAGACTTCATGAAATACAATAAACGTATCTTTCATATAGGCCGTTTAGATAAAGACAGTGAAGGCCTTATTTTAATGACCAATGATGGTGATATTGTTAATAAAATATTGCGTGCTAACAACGAACATGAAAAAGAGTACATTGTTCAAGTGGACAAAAACATAACTGAAGCATTCTTAAGTAGAATGAGCAAAGGTGTTCCGATTTTAGATACTGTCACAAAACCTTGTAAAATAAGAAAGATAAGTGACAATACATTTAGTTTAACTTTGACTGAAGGTTTAAACAGACAAATCAGAAGAATGTGTGCTTATTATGAGTACAAAGTTGAGAAACTAAAAAGAATCAGAGTAATGAATATTAAACTAGATATGGCTAAAGGAAAATGGAGACATTTAAGACCTTACGAATTAGAGAGATTAAAATCTTTAGTTCAGGATTCTAGTAAAACAGAAGATGCTAGTAAATAGAGTTGAATTTAATAATTACATATAATATAATACAAGACGTTAAGGAGTGATTCAAATGGCAATAAGAACAAGATTTGCACCGTCTCCAACAGGATTTATTCACGTTGGTAACTTGAGAAGTGCAGTATTCACATATTTAATCGCGAAAAAAGAAAAAGGTACATTTATATTAAGAATAGAAGATACAGATCAAGAACGTTTTGTAGAGGGTGCTGTAGATGCAATCTACTATACGTTAAACACATGTGGTTTATTATGGGATGAAGGTCCTGACAAGGGCGGAGACTTCGGTCCATACATCCAATCTGAACGCATGGATAACTATAAAAAATACGCCTTAGAATTAGTAGAAAAGAAAGAAGCGTACAAATGTTTCTGTACCGAAGAACGACTTGCTTCAGTAAAAGAAAAAGGGTATGCAAAGTATGATGGACTGTGTAGCCGTTTAACAGACGAAGAAGTGAAACAAAAAGAACTAGAAGGTACTCCTTATGTAATTAGACAAAAAACACCTGATACAGGTGCTACATCATTTACATGTAAAGTATTTGGTACAATCACAATCGACAACAAAGAAATCGAAGATCAAATCATCCTGAAAACTGATGAATATCCAACATATAACTTCGCAAACGTAATTGATGATCATTTAATGAATATCACACACGTTGTAAGAGGAAATGAATATTTAACTTCAACACCTAAATATACATTATTATACAAAGCACTAGGTTGGGAAGAACCAACCTATGTCCACCTTCCTTTAGTAGTAAAAGAAGGCGGAAAGAAACTTTCTAAACGTGAAGGTGATGCATACTTCGCAGACTTCGTACAAAAAGGATTCTTACCTGAAGCAATCGTTAACTACATTGCATTACTGGGATGGTCTCCAGAAGACAACGAAGAAATATTCACATTAGAAGAATTAACTAGTAGATTTACAATGGACAGAATCAATAAAAGTCCAGCTACATTTGATGTTAAAAAACTAGCGTGGGTTAACTCACACTATATCAAAAAGTTATCAATTGAAGACTTAAAAGAAATCTGTATGCCACACTTAGTAGAACATGATATTGTTCAAGATAAATCTGAGGATTGGATAAACAGTTTGATAACTGTATTCAAAGATAGAATGAGCTTTGGTGAAGAAATCATTGATCTATATAATGAATTCCTAGAAATCGAATTCAAACTTGATGATGAAGGAACTGAATTTTTGAATCAAGAAGGAGTTAATGAAACACTAACAGTGTTCAGAAACTTACTTACTGACGTTGAAGATTTCAAAGCAGAAAACATTAAACCATTAATTAAACAAACAGGAAAAGAAGCTGGTTCTAAAGGAAAAATGTTATATATGCCATTAAGAATCGCTACTACAGCATCAATGCATGGACCAGATTTACCTCAAGTTTTATCATTATTAGGTAAAGAGACAGTCCTTGAAAGACTTAATTTATTAATTAAATAAGCTGAAAATTCAGCTTATTTTTTTGTTTTTGTCATATCTACGACATTTTTAATTATAAAATTTATATATTTGCAAGCGCTTTTATTTGATCGATCATTTCGTTTACATACAATGAAAAAATATAGCTTTTGGCTTGGTGTAGCGATTGTTAGGCTCACCCTTATCATCTACATCCATATAACAAGTTATCTAACATTACTAAAACGTATTCCCTTTCGTAACAAGGCGATAAATTATAAATTGCCTAAACATTAATAATTTGATAAAATACTCGTAAACAAAGAAAGAAAAGGAGATTCACATGACAGGAAAAGTAAAATGGTTTAACGCAGAAAAAGGTTTCGGGTTTGTAACAAATGAAGAGGGACTTGACATTTTTGTTCATTTCTCAGCTATAACAGGTGAAGGATTTAAGTCTTTAGACGAAGGTCAAGAAGTTGAATTTGATGTTGTTGAGGGTGACAGAGGTCCTCAAGCTTCAAACATAGTAAAACTTTAAAGAATTAACAAACTCAAGCAGGAGAATTTCTCCTGCTTTTTTTGTTTTACTTTACAATACTTATTACTTATAATAGAGTATGACATAGATAACTAATAAGGAAGTGGATTATATGAAGATATTTAATACCCTATCAAACAAACTAGAAGAATTTGTCCCGATACATAAAGGCAAAGTAAATATGTATATTTGTGGTCCCACAGTATACAACTATATACATATAGGAAACGCAAGGCCTGTTATCTTTTTTGATACAGTAAGACGATATTTTGAACATAAGGATTACGAAGTTAAATTCGCTTCGAATTTTACTGATGTTGATGATAGAATTATTACCAAAGCAATCGAACTGGAACAAAAGGAAATCGAGATTAGTGAAAAATTCATTTCGGCATTTTTAAAAGATGTCGAACGTGTGAATTCAAGCACTGATTATATCAAACCAAAAGTAACTGAATATATGGATGAAATCATCGCTTACATAGGAATGCTTATTGAAAAAGGATATGCCTATAAAGTAGAAGGCGATGTCTATTTTAGAGTCCAACACGTAAAAGATTACGGAGTACTATCTAATCGGAACGTAGAAGACTTAATTAGTGGATCTAGAGTTGAAATAAATCACAAAAAAGAAAACCCATTAGACTTCACATTATGGAAGAAAACCGAAGTCGGAATCCAGTTTGAAAGTCCCTTTGGAAAAGGACGTCCTGGCTGGCACACAGAATGTGTTGCGATGATTGATGATATCTTTAAAGAAGAGATTGATATTCACGGTGGAGGCTCAGGATTGATGTTTCCACACCACGAGAACGAAATCGCTCAAAGCCAAGTACTAAATGGTCACAAAATAGCCCGTTATTGGATGCACAATGGCTTATTGAATATTAAAGGTAGCAAAATGAGCAAAAGCGAAGGAGAAAGCATCTTAGTCAAAGATTTAACGATTGACGCAAATGCATTCAGATTATTCACTTTGTCTACTCAATACCGTTCACCAATTAACTTTTCGGATGAATCATTAGACGTCTACAGTAAAGAATGGGATAAAATAGTAAGAGTCTATAAACAACTATTCTTAAAGCTAGACTTAGAAGATATGTTAGAAGGAACCGCGAAAATAGATCCTGATTTACTATCAATTTATAAATCGTTCTTACAAGCTATGGATAATGACTTTAATACTCCAAACGCTATTACAGAACTTCAAAATCTTGTGAAAAAAGCAAATCAATTGGTTCGAGCTAAAACTGAACCAAATATATTATTAAGTGCACTTAAAGTATTCAATGATTTCTTTGATGTATTAGGATTGAAGATAGAAATCAAACCAATGGAAAAAGAAAACAAAGAAATATATAAATTATGGATTAAAGCGAGACTTGAAAAAGACTTTGATAACGCTGATAAATATAGAAATATTCTTCAAGAAAATGGAATCATCTAATGAGCTTGTTAAATGGAACAACATTGGCTTACATTGGTGACGCAGTTTACGAAGTTATTGTGAGAGAAGCACTCATAAAAAAAGGATATCAAAAAGTAGATAACCTTCATAAAGAAGCTATTAAATATACAAGCGCTGTTGGACAAAACAAAGCAATTGAATTACTGAGAGAATTTCTGACTGAAAAAGAAGAATCTATGTTTAAAAGAGGAAGAAATGCTCAATCAGATAGAAAAGCAAAAAATGCATCAGTATCTGAATACAGACAAGCCACTGGGTTTGAAGCATTAATTGGATATTTATACTTAGATAAACAAACAGAAAGACTATCAGAATTAATGGATAAAATTATAAAATAAAAACTCGAGATTTCTCGAGTTTTTTTATATCAATTCAATGATTCCTTTGTTTGCTGAATTCATAATTTCATTATTCAATTTTCCAAGGTTTTTAATTGTTTGATCAACATCTAGTTTATTTAATCCAGTTCCATCACATACATTATCGTATTCAACTGCCATCTTACCAGATATCATTCCATTCATTGCTGCAAATGAGACTTTATGAACACATGATAATTTAGCACCATCACAAATGAATCCCATTGATGTTGCTAGATATGTATTGATTGCTTGTTTAATTTGTTGTCTGTCCCCACCTTTTATAAATGCGGTAACAGCAGCGCTACTACAACCAGTTGCATGTCCTGTTCCACATAGGACAGTCACAACACTCATTTCTTGTTTCACATATACACTTGTTAGAAATGATAATACAACAAGTCTTCTTGTCTCGATATCACTTAAGTCAAATGCTTGTGCTAAAAACTTCGGTGTAACAAGAGTACCGATTCCTAAATTACCAGATCCCGCAACTCCATATACAGTATAGATATCTCCAACCATTCTTTTTCTACTTGGTACAGTGATATGTTTACGCAAGAAGTTAGATAGATCATATAAACATTCTTTTTGAGATTCTCTTAAATCTTCAATTAGAAAATCTCCACCTTCATTTTTAATCTCAGTTCTAGCATTTTCATATTGAAAATCCGCAATATCAAACAGCCCTTCAAGACCATTAAAATTACCTTCTTCAACATAATCTAAGATTTCATCATAACTAGTAATCTTATATTTTTGAATCCCTTGAAGCAGTTGATCTTTTTGGAGATCTTCGAGTATTTCACCATTGCGTTTCACAGATACAACATTGTCATAAAAATCTTTAATAACAATATTTACAGTATCTCCTTTGCAAGATGTAATTGTTAATTCTTCATAGAGTACAGTATCATCAAATTTCTTATGCGAAATTGTAACATCTATATCCGCAAGTAACTCCTCAATTTTATCAATATCATCATTCGTAACACTTTCAAAAACAGAAAGCTTTTTATCAGGTTTCTTAAGTAGGATTCCGAGAGCCAATGCTTTATCAAGACCACTCTTTTTCAGACCTGGTACTCCAACGTTGACACTATTCTTATATAATTCCTCACTCATCACCAATTCTACGTTTCTGATTTTAGAATCTTTTAATGCATACGCACCTAAAGATGCGATGTATCCAACTACTCCAATATCAGTACAACCCATCGTTTTAGTGATGTTTGTGTTTAATAATTCTTTTACTATTTTAGAGTCCATGAAATCACCTCATATATAGTTTATACCTGTCTCTTATACACATCT
>SDWO01000095.1 GCA_004195325.1 Candidatus Izemoplasma acidinucleici
TGTAGTAAAATACTTCAGTGACCGTGTTGCAGTAATGTACTTTGGACGTATTGTTGAAATGGGAGACAAAGATAAAATCTTCCACAACCCGTTCCACCCTTATACATTATCTTTAATTGATTCAATTCCAGTACCTGATCCTTCATTTGAAAAAGCAAGAGGTAAATTAGCAAACTATAATCCAATGGTAGAACATGATTATTCTGAAGACGCACCAGTATTGCGCGAAGTAGAGCCAAATCACTTTGTGTTATGTAATGATGCTGAATATAGTAATTACAAATCGAGATTAAAATAGTTAATGAGACCAATTAGATTCATAATTATTACTATCGTTTTGGTATTACTAGCATATGGTTTACAAAGTTTAGTCTACGGTTCAAAATTGGGATACGAAAATACATCAAATGCATTATTTGTGCTAGGGATGGTTATATTTTTCCCTTCATTTATAGTTCAAACAGGTTCATACGAAATCTTTTACGGTATGAGATATAGTTTTTCTGCATTCTTTGTTAAGGATTTTAGAAAATACTATCCATCATATTCAGAATACAAGGAAGAAAAGGAACAAGTTATAACTACTACATTCTTTAAGGAGTTATTAGTAGCTTCGATATTAATGATAGTTGTAGCAGCGTACCTCGCAGGGAAAGTTACTTATGGATAATCGCAAACGAATTCACAGACAGTTCATAATAACAATAATAGGGTTAGTAATAAGTGTAGCTATAGCTATTACAGTGTCTGTACTACTGATACTTAATCTTAAAAACCAAGGAACTGCATTTGCAATCATCTTTGGTATAATGTTATTAATGTTACCTGTAGCTGCTTATTTCAAAAATAGAGTTGATCAACTAACAAATTTATCATTTACAGCACGAATTCATGCTAATCCAGGGAAACCAATTACTGTCAATAGAACACTTACTAAAGAAGGTTTCTACACTTATTTAAACAAACAGGGTTATACATTATTCAGTGATGATGAAATGCATACATTCTACTATCGTTTATACATTATTCAGTGATGATGAAATGCATACATTCTACTATCGTTTAAAGAAGGACGAGATTAAGCAGGTATTTAGAGGTTATATGTTTGAAGTTGTAGTATTTATTAAAGACACAGCTGACGAATTCTTCTTAGACATTGTTGATGAAGAAGTTCAGAAACTTTATGCAGAATTTTCTAAAGACAAAAAACGTGTTGATAAAATGTTGATTACACAAATAAGAGAAATAGAAGACCTAAATGATGTTGAAAAAGAGAAAGTAAAACAAATTGTATTTATTAGAACAAGACAAGGAATTATTTCAACTATTAATGTTGCGATTGTTCCATCAGCTAAAACTGCTGTAATGTTATACTCCGATAAATATAGTCCAAGCATGTACTATACTTACCATGTAGATCAAATTAGGAAAATGATATAAATTTAAACCAAAAGGTGAAACCTAGTTTCACCTTTTTTTTACGTAATATAGACAAGGAATGACGTTGTAATTTGGATTAATATGTTATAATATAGGTTGAGTGCAGACAGATATGGCTTTGTATAAGCCATATCTATGATAAACTACTGGTTGACATAACTCAATCACAAGTAATTAGTATAATTTAATGATATCGTATAGAATTAGAGTATCAAATTTTGGAGGTAGTGTATATGGACACGAAGAACATAGGTTTATTTCTTTTAAAACAAAGAAAAGAAAATAGCCTAACACAAGCTGACATTGCAAAATTATGTAATGTTTCAGCTCAAGCAGTGAGTAAATGGGAACGAGGAGAAAGTATACCAGATATTGGATTATTAGAAAGGCTAAGTATCCTGTATAAAATTTCTATTAATGAGATTATTAGTGGAGAGAAGAAAGAGTTGTATATTGATATTAAAAAGAGATCACAAGTAGTTTCATTAACATTTTCGATTTTAGTGTTTATCTCCTATCTTTTTCCTTTCGCTAAAGCGAGATTTATTTTAGATGATTATAATATTGACGCAACTATAATTCTCAAAGGATACGAGATACTATTTGATGGGATTAGCGGAATAATAGTGTATGCAACAATGATAGTATTTATGTTATTGCTATCATTGGTGATTATTAATGTATTTGTGTTATCAAGGATTTTGATACTGAATTCGAATATTGTAATGTATGAAAAAATAAGTAGTTATTTGATACTTACGATTGCGTTGTTGGGAATGGTATTCGGCTTTTATTTACCTATACCACAGGTGATTATTGTTGTTTCTGTGGTAGCTTTATTGGTAATTATGAATAATGGAAGCATAAAACCTGAAATTATCTTAACTAAGCGGATTGAATATCTTCAAATGAGAAAGAATGATGTGGATGTAACTGAATTTGAGTTTACACCATCAATAAGCAATGTTCGAAAACTGAGATTCTTGCAGACTAATATTGTCTTATTCATTTTCGTATTATTTCTTGCTTTTGCAAATTTCCTTTTAGTTATTGCTAGTAATATTAATAGTGAAATGAACTCTAATTCTCTCTCAATCTCATTTGTCGTCTTAGTAATGATAGCTACTAATATTGGGTTTTACGGATATACATTAAGATGTTTTAAATTAAAAACCTCAAGCGTACTATATAGATTTTGCTCATTTTTGAGTTTTATCTATACTGGAATCGTTTTATATGCAATATATGGTGTTTTGAATTATAGTAGTTTAGAAGGACAACTAATTTATTTATTTCTATTATCATTAGTTCTTGTGTATATGGCAGTTACAACATATCTATTTTACAAGTTTAGTTATGACTTAGAGAAGGTCAATTGAACAGATTAATAAATATTTTCCAACTTTACACCAATTTCAATGTAGATGATAATCAATAACGATTAGGTCTATTATTTTTGTGTGGTATAATGAGGATAGGTGATAAATATGTGTGGAAGATTTATAGTAAGTTATACCTATGAGGAATTACTTAGTTTTTTACAAACAAGCTTCGAAATACAAGAACTGGACTTTGAGTATGAGAAAAATTTTAATGTCACTCCTGGTCAACCAGTTTTATCCATTTTAAAAACGAATACAAGATTCAAAGTTGGATACATTAATTGGGGGTTTATTCCTTCTTTTTCTAGTGATCCAAAGATAGCTTATAAAATGATAAATGCAAGAAGTGAATCTATCGATTCAACTATGTCTTTCAAAGAATCTTTCGAAGACAGAAGGTGTCTGATTTTAGTAAATGGTTATTACGAATGGGAAAGTACTGAAACAGGGAAGCAACCGTACGTAGTAAAAAGAAATGATGACAAGATATTTGCTTTTGCTGGGCTGTGGACCATAAACAGAAATATAACAAGTAAACCAATTTACTCTACGACTATTTTGACAAAAGAGGCAGATGATTTACTTTCAGATACTCATGAAAGAATGCCGGTTGTTTTGACATATGAGGATTCTATTAAATGGTTGGATACAAATTCGACAAAGGAAGATTTATTCAAAATAATTGATCGTTCAAATCATAATGATTTTCACAAATATAAAGTGTCTGATTACGTAAACACAAGTACGAATAACGATGAGAAATGTATTGAGCCTATTTAGTTGGTCAACACTTATTCCTCTAGAGTTGTTTTCAGGCCACTACAAAATGAATTGAAAAGACACACCATTTATGGTGTGTTTTTATTAGTGTAAAAGAATGTTATTTGTATTTATTATGATATAATAGATTTGATATAGATTGAGGTGAGTAGATGCTTAGTGTTGGTTTAATTTTAGCTGTTCTTATTGTTTTAGGAGTATTATCTAATGCATTTACTGTATTGGCTTTATCTGGGATAATAGTTGTAATTGGATATAAGTTTAAAGACCTATATATAAGAGCGTATATCTTTTACACAGTTGCCTTTATTGTAACAGTTTTAGGAATTGTATTTTATAAGGATTTTTATACAAGAATTATTCAAGGAGGATTACTTGGATATTCATTTTTTCTAGTTGTAATGTTTGTAGGAGTTCTTCCAAACAAGTCGGTTTTAGCCAGAAATATAAAGAGAAACAGAGGGATGTTTAGCATTCTTGGATTTATCTTCATAACTTGTCATGCTTACTTACACTTGTTTACATCATTTGGTGAAATAAATCTCTTTGGACTTGCATCTTATGTGATCATGGTTCCACTTACGATTATTTCATTTAAGGTGATTAGAACCGAAATAACACCTAAGGATTGGTTTGCAATTCAGAAAGCAGCTTATGCTATATATGTACTGTTGTTCGTTCATCTGTTTTTAGTTTCAAACAATGAGAATAGAGTAGTTTATGCTGTAATAGGTGCTTTGTATATCAACAATAGAGTATTAAAGGAGATTAGAAAATGAGTTTATTAGAGAAGTTTATATATTCTACTATTTTATTTTTAGCTGTGTATGTCGTACTTAGTTTAACCTTGAGGTTATTTGAGATTACTACTAGCTATAATTCACATATGATTGGTGGAATTATTGGTGGTTTATTATCGATAGGTTTATTTATGTATTTATTAATTAGAAAAAAGTAAATTGTTTATAATATTTGATATATCTTTTTTATATAAAGAGACCATATGATACAATGTAAATGGCTTAACTAGGAGGAAACAGAATGGTAGAGATACTCAGCAGATTACAGTTTGGGTTAACAATTGCATTTCATTTTATATTTGTTCCACTTACTGTGGGATTGATTTTGATGATTGTTGTATTTGAATACAAACATTACAAAACAAAAGACGTGAGATACCAGAAACTTAGTAATTATTTTAGTGATATATTCGTAATTAATTATGCGTTTGGTATTGTGACAGGTGTTGCAATGACAATACAATTTGGAACTAACTGGGGACAGTATAGTGTGGCGATGGGTGATGTATTTGGGTCACCGTTAATCTTAGAAGCGGTAGTAGCGTTTTTCTTAGAATCTACATTTACGGGGCTATGGTTATTTAGAAGACATACGATGTCTAGACGAATGCGTTTAACGACTGTGAGTTTAATTGCGGTTGGAACCACACTTAGTGCTTTGTGGATTATTACGGCTAATGGATTCATGCAAAACCCAGTAGGAGCTACTTGGGATCCAGAGACAATGAAAATGTCACTAGATAGTTTTGCTAAAGTTGTGTTTAATCCCTATGCTTGGTATATGTTATTCCATAATCATTTAAGTGCGATTATATTAAGTGGATTTGTGGTATTAGCGATTTCTTCTTGGCATTTATTATATGGTAAGGAAAAAGATAAAGAAGTGTTTAAGTTATCAGGTAAATTTGCAGCTTGGACTGTCTTAATTGGTGGAATCGCAATTGCGATTACTGGTAGCCAGTATTTGAACTTCTTAAACTTGGTACAACCAGATAAAGTAGATATTATAAACGGTGTATTAACCGGTGGGATAAAGAACGTTGTTAGAATAGCGTTTGGGGTTATGATTACATTAGGTTTTACATTCATAATATTTAGTTTATATACAGTTATCTTTTATAACAAATATACAAAATCACCAACATTACAAAAGTACTTCATGTATCTAGTTCCACTTCCATACATCGCAATTATTGCGGGTTGGATGGTTACTGAAATGGGTAGACAACCTTGGATTATATACAATAAAATGCTAGTGGCTGATGGTATTAGTGATGTTCCTGTTAACCAGGTATGGTTCAGTGTAATCAGTATCACTATCTTCTACGCTATATTATTTGTAATGGATTATGTCTTAACAATTAATCGTATTAAAAAAGGGTTATTAGAATCAGATGGAGGTGACAGTAATGAGTCCTGATACATACGCTACATTATTATTTGGGTTTATTTCATTTTCTTGGGTTGTGTATTTAACACAAGAATTGTTTATTACTGGCTCTAGTGCCTTAAATAGAATTGTATGTACAAATGAAGGTGAACGCAGGCAAGTACAAGTGGCTGCGGGAATCCACTGGGATGGAATTGAAGTATGGCTTATTGCCTCTTTGACGTTAACATTCGCTGTGTTTCCACTTGCATTTACAACGACTTTAACGTTTTTATACGTACCGTTTTATTTATTAGTGTTCGCTATTATTGGACGTGGTGTAGCGATTGAAATGATTTATAAGTTAGATAGTGAAAGATGGGTTAAGAATGTAGTTCTAATGTGGACTATATCGAGCATCTTAATTATATTTATATTAGGAGTATATATATCGAATATGTTTTTAGGGTTACCAATTTTATATGATGGATCTACAGTTGTCTTTGAAAGTGGATTCTTATCTATATTTAATGTGACTGGGATTAGTGGTGGTTTATTATTCTTAAGCCTTGCACTAATTGGTGGTAGTGGTTGGATTTCAATTTCTACTGAAGGTGAACTTGGAAAAAGAGCATTAGTGTTCATTAAGAAGATAGGAGTTATTTATACAGCGCCTATATTATTATTGCTAGTGTTTATGGGGTTCAATAACACAGATTCTTCAATCTTTATTGGTGAATTATTCACAAACAATCCAATCTTATTTGTACTACCAGCCTTAACTGTTGTTAGTGCTTTACTAGCAACATGGTTTGGATATAAAGAAAATGGTTTAAAAGTATTTATTTTCGCACTTGTAACAATGGGATTATTCTTGATCACTGGATTTTTAGGAAGTTTTCCTTTCTTGGTTCCTTCAAATCTTGACCCTACAATGGGGATTGAAACAGTAGATGCAATGGTATCAGCTAAAACAATGAATGTTATCTTTGTAGCACTATGTATTTTCTATCCGATTATTATAGGATATCAAACTTGGAAATATATTAACTTTACTAAAAAAGTTAAGTTTAATGATGAATAGGAGGAAATCATTATGGCAAAAAAATTAATGATTATGCCTTCAGGACGTAGTCGATATGTAAAAGATGAAAATATGAATTTAATATATAAGTTTTTACTAGTAATCGGTACGATAATGGTGCTAAATAACTGGTATATGTATGGATTCATGTATGGACTTAAATTAGTACTGATGATCCTATTTGGCTTGTTTGTGACAAGAGAAATGGAAATTCTGTTTTATAGTCATGACAAAAATATTGATCGTGCAACTGCAAAAGAATTGATTCAAAAATCATATTATAAGATGACTGCATTAATATTTATATTACTAATTCCAATTGGAACGCCTTTATGGCTTACAGGAGTTGGGGCAGTACTTGCAACTTTACTAGGTAAACTGTTATTTGGTGGATTCCATCATATGGTATTTCATTCAAGCTTAGTAGGGTATATATTCCTTACTGAGGGCTGGGTTAACCTAGTTAGTGGTGTTAAATTTACAACGTCGTTTGATAATTACTTATTAAACTTAATATTTAATAATGATTTCTTTAATAACACATTATACATTGGTAGATTATTGGGAGAAAAGATCCCGTTATTCAATGTGGAAACATATCAAACAGCTTTGAGTAATTCATCTGGTATTCCTTATAGTCTAGAAGCAGTTATGTTAGGATTTGTTCCTGGGATTACTGTCAGTGGATTATTACTACTTGGGATGTTGTTATTCTTAATGATAAAGAAAGCAGTGAACTATATTGTTCCTGTTTCAATGATTTTAAGTTTTATAGTAACAGCGTTACTAGTTGGAAAATTTGATTTAGATTTCGTAATGTATCAATTATTTAGTGGAATGTTCTTGTTTGTAGTTGTGTTTATTTCTACAGATCCGATTACAACACCAGTACCTAGTAGTGGTAAAATAATCTTTGGTGTAATCGCTGGAGCTTTAACAATGCTAATTAGAAACGGTGTACGATATGAAGAAGGTGTGGCATTTGGAGTGTTATTCATGATGATGTTAACACCAATGTTAAATGCAATGTTAAAGAAAAAACCAGTAAAAAAAGCACCTAAAGCAAAAGTAGGTGCGTAAGATGAAAGAATTTCA
The DNA here is from genome assembly GCA_004195325.1 of Candidatus Izemoplasma acidinucleici. Taxonomy (GTDB): domain Bacteria; phylum Bacillota_I; class Bacilli_A; order Izemoplasmatales; family Izemoplasmataceae; genus Izemoplasma; species Izemoplasma acidinucleici. The sequence goes on from SDWO01000095.1 coordinate 7,951, forward strand.
AGAAAAGTATAAAACATTATATTTCGCTTTTTTCCTATTTGCCACGGTAGTAATCGTTACTGTAATTGGTTATATCGGGTTTAGCATAACGAATCCAATTATTGAAGCAAATAACGTGAAACGTATTGAAGATAATATCGCACTATTGTTTAGTGCTGAAGATGGATATACTCCATTTACGGAGTTAGATTCTAATAGTAAATACGCTGTTAAGAATTATAAATATATCATTGATATTTACGAAGTGTTAAATAGTGAAGGTGAAGTGCATGCAGTTATCTATAATGTATGGGCTCAAGGGAGAAATAACAAAGTAAATGCTTTAATCGCAATAGATCCTTACACGGATACGGTGGTTGGAGTAGTATATTATAAGCATGGTGAAACACCAAATATTGGTGAGAAACATACTAGAGACGAGGCAATTGAACCGCTAATTGGGCAAAGCCTAACCGGTGGTGTTATTGTTGATGAGATTGCTGGAGCCACAGTAACATGGGGCGCAATCAATAATATATTTAGTCAAGTATTAACACATTATCAAGACGAGGAGGTGCATATCGATGGCAATTAAAAAGAAGAGAATTACACCTAAACAAAATATCCTTAAAGGATTGTTTAAAGAGAATCCTACTTTCGTCTTAGTTCTAGGTATGTGTCCGACATTAGGAGTTACTACTAGTTTAGATAATGCACTTGGTATGGGACTTAGTGTTCTTGTTGTATTGATATTAACAAACAGTCTAATTTCACTTATTAGGAACATTGTTCCGGCAGAGATTAGAATCCCTGTTTACATCGTTGTTATTGCATTAGTAGTTACATTAATCGAATGGTTCTTAGAAGCATACGTTAATGGATTATATAATTCACTGGGTATCTATTTACCATTAATCGTGGTGAACTGTATTATCTTGGGACGTGCTGAAGCATATGCCTCAGATAACACCATATATGATTCTTTATTTGATGCGATTGGGATGGGACTAGGATTTACATTAGGATTATCTACACTAGCATTCGTAAGAGAATTATTTGGAACTGGTGGAATTCAATTACTTGGGATCCAACTATTTGATAGTACAAATGCTGCTGGATTCTTAATTACTCCAACAGGTGCATTTGTTACCTTAGGATTATTGATTGGTATTATTAATACTGTAAGAATCGATAAGCAAAACAAAGCAAAAGCAATTATGGATGAGAAAATAAGAGTTGCCTTAGCTAAGAAAAAAGCGAAGCAAGAAGCTTTAGCTCAAGCCAAACTTGTACCGGAGGTGGCGTAAGATGAATGATTTAATTGCATTGGCATTTACCGCCTTTTTGGTTCAAAATATTATCTTAAATCAATTCCTTGGAATTTGTAGTTTCTTAGGTGTTTCTAATAAGAGAAGTAGTGCAATTGGTATGGGACTAGCTGTATTCTTTGTTATTGTATTATCTAGTACTGTGACATGGACGATTTACTGGAAAATGTTATATCCTTACGGATTAACATTTATGAGAACAATTGTCTTTATCTTAGTTGTCGCAGCGATGGTTCAAATATTAGAGATGGCAATTAAGAAATTCGCACCACCTCTATACAGTGCATTAGGAGTATACTTACCTCTTATTACAACAAACTGTACCGTACTCGGAGTTGCGATATTAAATATCCAAAATGAATTTACATTTAGTGAAATGTTAGTCTTTAGTGCCTTTACGAGTTTAGGGTACACGGCAATCATTATCACATTTAGTTATATCAGAGAACAAATGCATAAAGCTCCAATCCCGGCAGGGTTCAAAGGGATTCCCGCAGGACTAATCGCCGCAGCGATTATGAGCTTATTATTTAAAGGATTTGTAGGGTTAATCTAATGAATATTGATTGGTTAGATTTACTAAGAGCTGTCTTAATGCTTGGAGGAATCGCTATTATTCTAGGTCTGGCAATTGGTATTGCCAATAAGTACTTAGAAGTTAAAGAGCACCCTCTAGTAGAAAAAGTATATGACCTACTACCACACTTTAACTGCGGAGCTTGTGGAACACCTGGATGCCTGGCAAATGCGAATGAGATTGTCTTCAGAGATCAACCTCTAACTAGTTGTGTACCAGGAGATGCTGCAATGAGAAAAAACATCCAAAATGTACTGGATGATTATAAATCTGGTAAACTTGTATTTGAAAATGATCCATTAAAAAAAGAAGAGTCTTAGGACTCTTTTTTGTTTGGTGTTGACAAAGTAATAAGTTTATTTTATAATTTAGTTAGTGTACTAGTCAAGTGGTACAGTGGAGGTGCGTTATGAAAAGGGAATATCTAATACAGAAACAAATCATTATAATCTATATACTGACATTCATTTTTATGTTGGTTTTTTCTTTATCTATGTTGTTGTTTGATTTTAATGTATCAGCTACAAATAGAACACCAGCAAATCTTGTAACTTTGAATTCGATACTACTTTTGGGATTTTTGTTCTTCACAATAGCATTACCAGGTCTTTCACTTACAGCTGATAATAAGATGTTCTATGTGAATGTTGAAGGTGGAAGAGCAAATCAACTAGTGATTAAATGGTCCGCAATGATTATTGGTCTTGTATTTGGACTAATTTTATATTACTTACTTATAGTGTTCCAATTATTTGTATTCGATGAGATAATCCATTCATCCAATTTTGCTGGAGATTTTGTACTGGCAAGAGCACCTATAGCAGTAACAATTCCGATTGTCTTTGCAGCAGGTAAACTTATGTTTACCCACAGTATTATAAGACAATTCTATAGCAAAACAATATCATCAATAACTGGTCTTATTGGTATTGCCTATGTTTTGTTTGCAAGTATAATCTTCTTAGCATATTTAGTCGATCAAGATGATATGTTTGCTGATTTATATAGAAATGTAAATATTATAAGTATCTCTGTTATTATTATGTCATTTGCTCTAGATTACTATCTATTGAAGCATGGTGATGTCAAATGATAGAATTTAAAAAAGACAGACCAATATACCTTCAAATAAGCGATGATATTGCAGCTTCAATAATAAATGGAATTTTCAAACCTAACGATAGGGTACAAAGTATAAGAGAATTGGCAATAATCTATTCTGTGAATCCAAATACAATTCAGAAAGCAATGCAGCATTTGGCACATTTGAATCTAATTGAAAAGGTACGAGGGATCGGTACGATAGTTTCAAGTAGAAGGAATATAGTAAAACATAAAGATATATTATATCAAAAAGATGTTTCTGAATTTTCAAAAAAGCTCAAGAATCAAAATTACTCACTAGAGGAAGTAGTAACAAAGATCAAGGAGGAATGGGACAAATGATTATACATTCATTAAAAAAGTATTATGGGGCTAAAAAAGTACTTAATATAAATTCATTAGTAATTGATCAAAAAGGCATAATTGGCTTAATTGGAGTGAATGGGGCTGGGAAAACAACATTTTTTAAATGTTTAGGAAACTATGTACAATCTTCAATTGAAGTTGAAGATAATCAGACTATATCGTATTTCCCTGATATGGAAACATTCTTTAGAGTCAAAATAAATTACTATATTGATATAATAGCGGCAAGTTATTCTGATTTTAAAAGCGATACATTTAGGGACATATTAAAAGACGCAAATATTGAGGGAAACAGAGCAATAAGTAGTCTTAGTAGAGGTGAAAAAATAATCCTGAATTTGGCTACAACTATTTCTAGGGATTCAGATGTTTATCTAATTGATGAATTGTTTTCAAATATTGATTTTGAATCAAGAGAATTAATTACCAATCTCATAGTTAAACATGTAAATGTAAAGGAAAAAACAGTGATTATATCAAGTCATGAAATAGATGATGTAGAGCGTATCTTAGATTATGGTATGGTATTACATAATCATAAATTATCATCTATTCATTCTATAAAAGAGATTAGAAATGAACATCAAACATTACTAAATTGGTTTGAATACGTTGTAGGGGTGAACTAGATGGAACATATAATACATATATTTAATCACATTAGACTACACTTGCTATCAAATTATAAAGTATACATTGTATATATCTGTACCTCTACAGTTTTCTTAACTATGATGTCACTTATTGTTTACTGGCAAGATATAGTACAGTTAAATAACATTCTCATAATATTATATGCCAGTATAGTGCCAGCAATCGTTATATTCATTATGATAAGTAAAATACCATTGCAAATGCAAATTGTTTTGGGGAAAAGAAGTTTCTTGCCAATACTATTACCAATAGTATTAATACTTACTTTCTGCTTGGTTTTATATAACTTCTTTAGCCAAAACGAACCACAATTTGAAACGTTGATTGAATTTGATCTTGTTGCATTTTCACTGCCTGCAATACTAATAATGCTTAATATTTATGTATCAAGATTTTACCCAATTCAAACTATGTCAAATAGGTCTAAAGTTAAACTCCTATTTGTAATAATAGGATTATTCGTTCTATATTTGGGAATGAATCAAGTTAGCATAAAGGTATATGATTCGAATATTAATTTAGCAAGCGACATTGATACTGGTTTATCACTCTTATTCTTTGTATTACTTCCAACACTAACATTCACAATTGGATATAAGAAGGCAAATGTATGATTAAATATAAAGATATAAATCAGAAGTATGATCAATTCGAGTTATATGTTGAGGAGTTAAAACTAAATTATCCAGTTACAGCTATCCTTGGACATATAGGTAGTGGTAAAACGACACTTTTAAAAACACTTATAAACGCTACAACCGGATCATATAAAACAAATGATAAAAACGTAGTTGTTTTCAAACCAGAAGTTGGAAAAATTGTGAATGATAGGATTGAAAAGATCATGAAATATTATTCTATATTCTACAAGTTTGATACAAAAAAAGCTAAGAAGTATTTCAATAAATTCAAAATCAATACTTATGATAATTACAAGAATCATTCTGAAGGACAAAAAGATATTATAGCCATTATTTTAACAATGTGTTGTAAAGCTGATTTGTATATTCTTGATGAACCATTTTCAAGAATAGATCCAATTAACAGGAAAATTATCACGAATATACTTATTGATGAAATATCTAGTGAATCACGTATTTTAATTGCGTCACATGAACTACCTAATGTAGAACGTTTAGTAGACTATATATATTTACTAAAAGATGGAAAAGTAATTGATGAGAAACATATTGATGAACTAGAAATAGAAAACAGTGTAAAAGAGTGGTACCGAGAGGAATATAAAAAAGCATCATAACGATGCTTTTTTTAATTTCCTTAATTCATAGTTAGTATACAAGAAGATAATGAAAACTGCACTCCAGTTGATGATTACTATTCCCCACCATACTCCGTATATACCTAAAGCTAATGTAGTACCTAAGAAGAAGAAGATAATGAATGGGAATATTTGTCTGTATATTCCAATTACGATTGTGAACTTAGGTTTCTTAATACCTTGAAGAACTGAAACATTCACATTCAGAATTACATAAGTCGTAAAAGCAATTGCCTCGATTCTTAAGTAAATAGACCCCGCTCTAACTACTTCAGGGCTACTATCGAAGAAACTAATAAAGTAAGGGGCAAATGGAACGATGATTATTGTACCAATAATCATAATGAATACACCATACATTGTTCCCTTATTTCTTGTTTCTCTAATTCTATCAATACTCTTAGCTCCAAACGATTGGCCAACGATACTTAATACAGCAATATTTAACCCAATCGTTGGAATTAACGCAATTTGTTCAATTCGCATTGAAACACCATATGCTGCCACAGTATCACTCCCACCATATCGAAGAACGAAGTAGTTAATAATAAATACACCTAACGCAATCGTTGCGGTTGATAGTGTTGACGGTATAGCTTGTGATAGTAGTTCTTTAATCGTTTTTAGTTTAATGGAAGCTTCTCTATATAATTCTATTTTAAATGCCTTAGAACGCAAAACACTGACTGTTAAGTATAATGTACCAATCCCTTGGACTATGACTGTAGCTAAGGCAATTCCAATAACTCCCATTTTAGGGATGAACCAGAATCCAAGAACAAATAAAGGATCTAATAAGATGTTTAAAAAGAAACCGATTATAAGGAAGTTCCTAAATGGTTTGGTATTACCTTGAGCGTTTAGAAAACCGTTTATGACATAATTCATTACAAAGAATATTGTTCCATAAAGAATTGTATTAGTATAATCTAATCCAATTTTTAATACAGTTCCCTCAGCTCCAGCTAATGCGAATAAATCTTTGATAAAAAATGGTGTAATTAATGGAATTAACAATCCAATAATTAAACCTAAAAATAACGAGTTCTTTGTATATTGATGAAGTAGTACTTGATCCTTTTTCCCGATAGCGATAGCGCTTAATGCAGTAGCGCTATTTCCGATTCCCATACTAATTGCGAGTAGTAGGAAAAAGATCGGGAAACTAATAGACATACCGGCTATTGCATCTGTGCCTAAGTACCCTGCAAAGTAAGTATCTACAACGTTGAATAATGTATTGAAAAGAAAGCCAATACTAGCTGGAATTGCGATTTTTTTAAAGTGTTTATTTAGATTTCCTATGACTAAATTATTGTCATCCATGGTATCACCTCTACTCCAGTATACAGAGTTTTATTTATAATTATTCTAGATATGCATTATAATGAATTTTACATTTGTTATAAGTAGTTTTATTTACAAATTAGTGTTCTTTCATACAAGGGTTTTCATTTTTTATTGAATTTGAGTGATTTTTGCTGAAAACAGTTAAAAATTTGTTATAATATAGTTAGCGCAATTAATATTGACAACCTTAGGAGGAGATTATTTATGAAGCAATACGATGTAGAACATTTAAGAACAATCGCCGTTGTAGGGACCACTGGTACTGGTAAAACATCTTTTATGGAATCTGTGTTATTTGTAACAGGTGCCAAAGAGAAAAAAGGTACAGTTGAACAAAAAAATACAACTTCAGATTTCACAAATGAAGAAAAAGAACATCAATCATCAATCTCAACAAGTTTGATACCCGTAGAATACGGGGATTACAAATTTAACTTTTTAGATACTCCAGGAAATAGAGAACTTGTGAACGAAGTATACCAGGCTTTAGGTGTAGTGAAAGGTGCTGTGCTTTTAGT
>SDWO01000124.1 GCA_004195325.1 Candidatus Izemoplasma acidinucleici
CAATCCCAGTTGATGATACGTTTTCCACGATAAATTAATCCTTTTTCAAACAATTTAATAAATACATGATTTACCGCATCGTTTAATCCTTGATCTAATGTGAAACGTTCTTTATCATAATCAACACTGATACCTAAAGCAGACCATTGTTCTCTTATGTGCCCTGAATATTCATCTTTCCAATCCCAGGCTCTTTCTAAGAACTTCTCTCTACCTATTTCATATCTACTTGTTCCTTCACTACGTAATTGCGCATCTACTTTGGCTTGAGTAGCAATCCCGGCATGATCCATACCTGGAAGGTATAAAGTATCATAGCCTTGCATTCTTTTACGTCTGATGATTAAATCTTGAAGGGTATTATCCCATGCATGACCTAAATGAAGTTTACCTGTGACATTCGGTGGAGGAATCACGATACTAAATGGTTCTTTTGTTTTGTCACCACTTTTAAAATATCCGCCTTCTAGCCAAAAGTCGTATTTGTTTTTTTCTACTTCTAAATGATTATACTTTTTTTCTAATTCTTTCATTGTTGTTCCTCCTATATTAACTCTCTTCAAGAGTTTTAAGTCTTCTATTTTTTTTCTTTTCCCTTTAATGGATTATCAAACCATAAATACGCAGCACACCATATCACAACTACGATATAGACATTCGCAAATACATCCCAGCCACGATCAATTGATACTGGTACTAGAACAAATCCAACAAATATAATAAGTATTGCGATTCCTCTATAAATTGATTTTGCTTTACTCATATTATTTCCCCCTTTAGGTAATAAAAAAAGCCCGTCCTATAATAAGGACGAACTATAATAATCCGTGGTACCACCTATGTTCTGAATTTCTTCAGCACTCAAATCCTTAACGCGGATAACGACTATAACTACTAACTTCATTATAGCTACTCCTTAGCTACCTTCAATAACACTCTCTATACGTTTTCACCAAACACGTACTCTCTATAAGAATTATGTCATTTACTCCTCTAATTCGCTGTATTTACAGTAATATTACCATATGTCTATATTGTTGTAAAGATATAGATAAAATAAAAAGATAGAATATCTATCTTCTTATTGAACTTTCTTTTCTTCTACCTTTAAAGCCTTCAATATTAATTCCATTGGGCAAAATCCTGTAACGGCACTAATCATTAACATAGCTCCAACAAACATTGTGAAATAGATTGCTCCATTTAAGATGTCAAATTGTTCTAATAATGCACTTCCTAATACAAAAAATCCTGCGACCAAACGAACCAATGATCCTTTTCCATTAACTACAAACATATTTTTCCTCCTAGTATTGTCATTACTAGCAGTATACTAGATATTAGTTTGATTACAAAGTACTTTCTTTTATTCGTGTTTCATTTTTATTTCTAAAGTATATTCCTAAGCTTAAAGAAACAACAACTCCAACGATTATCAAATATGCAATCGCTTCTGGGGATTTGTGTCTTGTAAATTCACTCACTCTAAAAAATGTGTGATAAATAAAGTAATTAAAGCCAAACTGAGCTTCTCCACCAAATTGGACATCATCAAAGTAAATGAATATTTTATAGAATGTTCGTAGTCCTAAAACAGCTCCGACCATGAAAGAATATAAAACTTGTCTGTTCATATCTTTTTCAGTACTAATTGTTATCCCAATAACTGAAATCGTAAAAACAATCATAAATATAATTACATAAATTCCATTGATTAGTTCATTCTTGATATCAAAATTGATAAACATCCCTGTTATTACCACTAAATAGACGCTTACAGCAATCATGATTAACGTTACTATCTTTTGCATATTACTCACCAATCCTTTTGATCATTATTTGAGTGGGATTTGATTCATCCCATATTTTATTACTTTCGTATACATCAACAAATCCCATTTTATGATAAAAGTCTCTAGTTAAAGCATATCCTTTATCTTTATGTGCTTTAGATAATGTTAGAACCATACAATATTTATAGTTATGCTTTAAAGCATACTCAAAAACATACTCTTGAAGCTTTGTTCCATATCCTAGCCCATGGTATTTCTTCTTTGTACCAAGCACAAACATATCCAACGTGTCTTTATTCTCTTCACGAAGTGAATAGAACCCAACAACATCATTATCTTCATACATTGCAATGAATGGATAGTTGGCAACATCAGCAATATATTGCTTTGTTGATTCTTCAATTCCAAACCATTCTGGTAGGTCTCTTAAGACTTCCTCACAGATTGATTGTTTTAATAAAACATCAGTAATTTCTTTTATCATATTATCACCAAACTAATTATAACAAAAAAACTCACTTCTGTGAGTTTTATTTTTTAGTTAAAGAACCATTCCATACTTGAATACCTTTTCTGAAGTTATAAACTTCTTTATGTCCTCTTTTAACCAGCATATGACAAGCACCCGCACTTCTGGAACCTGTTTGACAGATTATAACAACTGGCTTCTCATGATCTATACGTTCTAACAATGATTGATTACGTGAAAATTTGTAATAATCAATATTCTTATTAAAACCTTTCACATGTCCGTGTCTATACTCTGGTTTTGTTCTTACATCAACAAACTGATATTTATCTTTCTCTAGTAACATAGTTCTTAATTCATCACTAGTTATATCGTCATATTCTTTTTTAAACAATAAATTTAATAATCCCACTTGAATCACCTCAATTGGGATTATATCATATGTTAGTTCGTGTGTAAACTATATATAATCTATTTTTTTGAAAAAAGTATTCTAACTGGTGTTATAATAGGAAGGAAAGGTGTGATTCGAATGGTTAAACTTGAAGATATTAAGAAGTATGAAGAATATGTTATAAGAATGAGACGAGAGTTTCATATGTATCCTGAAACAGGTTTTAATGAGACGAGAACGAGTGCTAGAGTTAGAGAAGAATTGGATACAATGGGTTATGACATAACCGCTATTGGTGATACTGGGTTAATGGCTGTACTTGTCGGAAATACTGAAGGTAAAACAATTGGACTTCGTGCTGATATGGACGCTTTGGCCATGCAGGAAGAGAATACCTTTGAATATAAGAGTAAGAATGATGGTGTTATGCATAGTTGTGGACATGATACACATACAGCTATGTTACTTGGTGCTGCTCAGTACTTTAGTGATCATAAAGATGAAATCAACGGAACATTAAAGCTAATATTCCAAGCGGCTGAAGAGGGACCTCTTCCTGGTGGTGGAATATCTGTTGTCGAAGGTGGATTTATTGATGACTGCGATGCAGTCTTTGGTCTTCACATCACAACACGTGATAAAACTGGAACAATCGTTATTAAAAAAGGACCAGCAATGGCTGCTCCTGATGAATTCAAAGTTAAAGTAACTGGAACCGGAACACATGCATCAGCTCCACATACTGGAATAGACCCTGTACTTATTGCTGCTGAGGTTATTACAAAGTTCCAATCAATTATATCGAGAAACTTAAACGCTACTGACAGCGCTGTAATTAGCGTATGTACAATTCATGGTGGTACTGCCTTCAATATTATTCCTGAGAGTGTTGATATGAGTGGTACGATAAGAACATTAAATAATGAAACAAGACAAATGGTATTTGATAGAATGCATTCTATCTGTAAACATGTTGGTGAAATGAATAATGCTACTGTTGATTTAGAAATCAACAAAGCATATCCTCCTGTTATAAACGATCCTGAGATGTCTGAGTTCGTAATGGAGATTGGTAGAAAAGTATTAGGGAAAGAAAATGTCATTGAAGCATTCGAACCTTCTATGGGTGGTGAAGACTTTGCGTATTATTTACAAAAGAAACCAGGTAGTTTCTTCTGGTTAGGTGGCGGTAAAGAAAACGATACTGCATATAACCATAATCCATTGTTTAATCCTGAAGAAGAATCATTCTTAAACGGGGTAGCAATGCATATTAATCTGTCTCTTATACACATCT
>SDWO01000028.1 GCA_004195325.1 Candidatus Izemoplasma acidinucleici
TAGGAATACTTAGTATTTCTCAAATCTTATATTTCATATTTTACACAAATACGAATTTGTATTTTCCTTTAATTTTTATCATGCTGATTCTTAGTTCAGCATCTCAATATATCCTTAGATATATTTATAGGCATAATATTGAATTAGAACCTCACAGAACAATAAGAAGTGGTTTTTACGGATTCGGATTACTTATATTCGCAAGGTATTTATTCTTGCTTGGACCATTTACGTATGCATATATACTCGGAATGTTTGTAGTGTTGTTAGTGTTTCTGCTTAAATTCTATTTCACTTTACTACCTGAGAAAATACAGGGGTTCAGTATAATAATTTCTATAGTTTCGTTCACCTTATTTATGGTTGCCTACAATATCATTGGAAATGAATTTGTAAATGAGATTATTGCAAAAGAAAATGGCGATAAGACTTATTTGGAATCAACGCATTTGAATACAAATTATTTTGGAGTATTTGATATATATGAGGATTCCGAATTTAATTACAATTATGATTCTTATGAAACTTCAGATTATTACTACATGGTATCAGAGCATAATAAAATTATAGTCAGATCTGATCACAATTACAAAAATATCAAAATTATTGATTTGGACTTCATAGATAATAATGCTTTTTCTGAATTCTATGTAGAGAATGATGATTTCAAATTCACTTTGTTCCGATATGGAGAACAAGAAAATTATGAAGGTGTATACGTAATTCAGGATAATCTAAGTATCGAACACCTTCAATTAACAACTGTAACCAACTCAAATTTTGGTGTATTTGAGAAAGATGATAACTATTTTGTTGTCTTCTCCGGCGGTTCTAACTCGATTCCGAAATATACAATTCAAATAATTGATGAAGACGGGTTAATTGAGCCTTCTTCAATATCATCTGAAGGTATTAATGAAGTTATTTTTCAAACGTCTTCTAAAATCGTATATAGGAAAAACAATGAAATCATTGCTAAAAGCTATGGTTTCAGTAATGGTTATCTATTAATAACTGAAGATTTCAACTATAGCAATATGCCTGATATTTTTAATCATCGTATCTACGAAATTGATGAATTCCTAAAAGATGGTGATTATATTTCAATACCTTGTCAGAACTGCAGATATTCTTCTCTTTCCATGAATGATAATTACATATTACTCGATGGTCTAAGACAACTATATAAAGATACGTCATATAGATCCTTGGTAGATGATTGGGTGAGAACGATGGGTATCTATACAACAAATGGAAAACTAATTGGCATGTATAGTGAAGATGGCTATAATAGTAAACTGAGATTGATCGGGAATACACTTCTATATGATGACACCGAATCATTAAACATGGATTTTCCAATTGAATATTTTTATATTCAATTACCAAAAGAAATTCAAAATAGTGCATGGATGTATTTCTTAATAGCATCTACATTTGGAAATGTATATATCCTTCCTGGTGCATGGTGGAGATATAAATAAACCAAACAACATTAAAAAAAGACCAAATTTTTGGTCTTTTTCTTTTTAAAATGAATCAATATTGATTGTTATTTTTTTGCCTTCTCTTGAAGCACTCGCATAAGCGATTGTTCTTATAGCGTTAGCAATTCGTCCGTTCTTACCAATTACTCGTCCAAGATCCTCTTGGTTTACCATAATTTGGATTGTAAGCATTCCCTCATCCTCTGAAAATTTCTCTACTGATAAATCATCAGGGTTTACAACTAATGGTTTCACAAGGTCTTTAATTAATTTTTCATAATTAACTGACATGATTTCCCCTTAGTTTTCTTTTTTGTTGATTCCGGCTGTTTTGAATAAGTTTTTAACTGTATCAGTTGGTTTAGCACCTTCTGATAACCATTTGTTTGCTTTTTCTGCGTCGATTTTGACTTCTGCTGGTTCTGTAGTTGGATTGTAAGTACCAATAATTTCTAAGTATCTACCATCTCTTTTTTGTCTTGAATCAGCTGCCACTAATCTATAGAAAGGACGTTTTTTCGAACCGTATCTTTGTAATCTTAATTTTACTGCCATAATATATTCCTCCTTGAGTTGTTAACTTCCCAAAGTATATCACTACTTTTAGGTGGTGTCAAGTATTTTTACTGTACATTATAATTCTAATTGATACTCTTCATTATCTGCCATTGATTCTTCTACTTTTCTTACTAGTTTGATTTCTTTTAATAATTTTATTTTTGGCTCTACTTCTTCCTCATTCATATATAAAACAGCATACTTTTTCTTCTTTGTAAAGTATGTGATAGCGTTGATGCTTTCGATATGTTTTAATGCTTTTGGATTCCTGAAGTATACGATAACACTTTTTCTTTTTAGCATAAGACTCTCTCCTTAGTGTTTATTTACCAATCCTAGTTCATTAGGATGTTTGATTTTATGGGATACTGTATTAGCAATTTCTTTTGAAATGTGATTGAGAATCTTTTGAATTTCCTTTTCACATTTTTTATACTCTTTTATTATATCATTATTATAAAGATTTTCTTTGGCTTCTTGTAAAGATAATTGAGTTTGCTTCAAATCAGGATGATGTTTCCCGTATTTGCTTGCCTCATCATATTTAATGTTAGCTTTTGTAAACATTTCGATAAGTCCAATAATCTCTGTCGAAGTAGTCATTTCCTTATGTAGTTCCAATAGTTTTATATATACATCCAGGTCTTTTATTTCATCAACCAAATCGTATGTTTTATTCAATAAATCCATATTCATAATATCACCTATAAACAGTATAATGAAGATAAGATTTTTAAGCAAGAAAAAAGACTAGTTTGTAGTCTCTTTTAAGATTCTATTAAAAATCACTTCACTATCAATTGTGCAAGGGGGACAATCAGTTCCTATGTTTGTTTTATCTTGCAATTCCTTAAATGTTTTAACACCATCATTAATTGCGTTTTTAATATCTTGTTCTGATACATTGAAGCATCCACATACTATATTGTTTTCCATTGTACACCTCTTCTTATAATTACAAACAGTATATCACAATCAATGTAAAACTTGCCACCTTTATAAATAAGATGTTTTTCTTTGTAAAAGATGTTATATTTCCTACTTTAATTGACTATATAATGTATAAGTTTTATAATGATAATGACATATTTAGGAAACGAGTGGTATAAATGAAGAAAATAACAGCAATGTTATCGATATTTTTAACAATAATAATTGGGTTTACAGCTATGAATCTAGGGCCTGTACAGGCAGCTGATGATCCAGTTCCTACTATAGTGTATTTTTATAGTACTGGTTGCAGTGGTTGCCAAGATTTAATAAGTGGACCGTTTTACACTCTTGATGCTGAGAACGGTGAGTATGATAAGACTGATTCTGCTTATGATGAATCAGAAGATTATATTCAAAAAATTAAGGATGAAGGAATTAACATAATTTATGTAAATATTGATTTGAGTGGGGAAGCTTATGTAATACCTCCAAATGTAATATTTGAAGGTGACATACCTACTCTTGGTGATATTCAATTTCAGTTCTCAGAGAGATATGATGTACCTACCAATAAACGTGGTACACCATTAATGTTTGCTGGAGATAAATATTTTTATGATCATGAAATAATTGAAGCATTCGACGGTTCTACAAATGAACTATTTGAAAGCGCAAGTATGGAGTTACTTGAGGTAAATGTAACTGCAGGAGAGAATTATGGAAATATTAAAGGTTTCTTTGGTTTCTTAGGAGTACTTGGTGCTGGGTTCTTAGATGGATTTAACCCCTGTGCTATTGCCTTACTATTAATGTTTATATCATTAGTTGGATTCACAGAAAACAAAAGAGTATTAATCGCAGTTAGTATCACATATATAAGCACAATGTTCTTAACTTATTTCTTGATAGGTTTAGGGGTATTAAGTATTTTAGAGAAATTCTCTAGTACATCAGGACTCGCAGATATTGTGTCCTGGGTAATCTTTATTTTAGTACTCATCTTCTTTCTAGCCAATATGTATGATTTTATAGTTAGTAGAAAAGAAGAGTATGGAAAAATCAAAAATCAATTACCTAAATGGATTAAGAGGTTGAATAAACGTATCATGGGAACTTTCGCAAAAGCAATGAATACGGAAGGTGAAAAAGGGAATTTAATAGGAGTAATCGGTTTAACCTTTGTTCTTGGATTTACTGTGAGTATAACAGAGTTTTTATGCACCGGTCAAATATATCTAGGTATTCTAGATGGTGTTAGATACTTCAAATCATTTTATGGTTATGTAGCATTATTCTTCTATAACATAATGTTTGTTTTACCAATGATATTTATAGCAGTATTCGCTATTAGAAATGAAAGTATTATGGGTGTCAGCAATTGGATTAGAGAACACCTGCATATTATAAAATTATTTAATGCATTATTATTCTTAGCAATAGCTATATTTTATGCATTCAGAATATTTGGATAGGTGATAATATGAAACAGAAAGTAAGAATTCAAAATGGTGAAGATGTAATCTATAACGGTAAATTGCAAGACTTGCCTTTTAAGAAAGATTATATTATTAATCGTAGTATTGAATTGTTTGATGACGATGATCCCTGTATCATTCATCAGTCATATGTCGTAAAAGACTACGCAGACAAATTATTAGATCTATTAGATATAAATATCATAACAAAAATGTCAGAAAACTTAACAGTATTTTCATCATTGAATTTCGATGATATTGATAAGTTAACAATAGAATTATTGGGGTGATTGTGATGAAAGTCTATTTAGACAACGCATCGACAACAAAAGTAAGTAAAGAAGTGTATGAAGCGATGAAACCTTATTTCGAAGAAGAGTTTGGTAACCCTTCAAGTTTACATAATAAAGGAATAAGTAATCGAAAAGTGGTAAATTCATCTCGTAAAAAAATTGCGAGTATGTTTAATTGTAACCACAAAGAAATACATTTTACTAGTTGCGGAACTGAATCGATCAATTGGGCTTTAAAAGGTCTTGCTTTCAGTAATAATGCTAAAGGTGAAATTATAACTACTAAAGTCGAGCATCATGCAACATTACACACAGTTCAATTCCTTGAGAAAATGGGGTATATCATTCATTACTTAGATGTAGATAAAGAAGGTTTTATCGATATCAAGCAACTTAGCACTCTTATAAATGATAACACTTTAGTTGTCTCAGTATTGATGGCAAACAACGAAATTGGTACCATTCAAAATATGGAGGAAATATCTAAAATCTGTTTTGATGCTTCTACTTATTTGCATGTTGACGCTGTTCAAGTTGCATGCCATAAGGAATTAGATTTATCTGAGCTGAACGCAGATTTAGTAAGCTTTAGCGGACATAAGTTTAACGCTCCAAAAGGAATCGGTATTTTATATATTAAACATGGTACAAAAATAGAAAACTTATTACATGGTGGTCAACAGGAACAAGATCATCGTGCAGGTACTGAGAATGTACCATATATTGTTGGTATTACTAAAGCGTTAGAAGTCGGTTTGAGACAAATAGGAAACTATGAGAAAACTCTAGATTCATATTCAAAATTCTTCATTGACGAATTAGACAATGCAGGAATAGAATATATCTTAAATGGTCCACAAATTGGTGAACATAGATTACCAGGGAATATCAATCTTAGTTTTAAAGACTTAGAAGGTAGTGATATAACCTATTATCTTAATAAATATGGTATTTATGTTTCTACAGGAAGTGCATGTGATAGTGAGAGTATCGAACCATCTCATGTATTACAGGCAATTAAAGTACCATTTGATTATATTGAAGCCTCATTAAGATTTTCAATCGGCGTTGATACTACATTCGATGAAGTCAAATATGCTTCAGAGAAATTAATCGAAATTATAAATGAACTAAAATAAAAAGACTATTCAAATAGTCTTTTTTTATTGTCATCAACTTCTTTGTATCTTTTTAATTCTAAATCTCCTAATTCAATATCACCAATAGCTACTCTTTTCAGATAAGTCACAGTGCTTCCACAATGCTCTATCATGCGTTTAACTTGGTGAAATTTACCTTCTTTAATTGATAAGTGTATTGAAGTTTCGTTAATCACTTCAACCTTTGGGGTAAAAGGATTGTAAGGATAGTCTTTACCATCTAACAACTCCATTGGTTCAATTAGCTTATTTAAATCAAACACTTTATCGTATTCAACATAATATTTTTTATATATGTTTTTATTTGGAGAAATAATATTATGTAATAAAGAACCTTTATTAGTTAATAAGATCAGACCCTCAGTGTCAATATCTAATCTTCCAGCTATATGTAGATCAAAACGAGAATATGGTTCTCCTATTAAATCAAATATAGTTTTGTGCTCTCTATCACTGTTGGCACTAACATAACCTTTTGGTTTGTTTAACATTAATAAGATTGAATCATTGTAAAAGACTTCGTTATCATCATAGATTACTTTATCCTTCATAGGATCAATCTTTGTACTCGGATCTTTTACAGCCTCACCATTAACATCGCAATAACCTTTTTTTATCCATTTTGATACATCTTTTCTACTTCCGTACTTTAAGTTACTTAAAAATCTGTCTAATCTCATTTTATTACCTTGCATAAGAAACAAAGAGTATCTGAAGCCTCAAAATCTTTATTTCCCATGGTATCACTAAATACTTTGACTATTTCGAAGTTGTTATCTTTTAGTAATACTTCCATTTCTTTTATATTATAACATTTATCATAGTTAAAAAATTCTTTTTTTAATTTTCCTTCTACTAATATATGTCTCATTACTAACTTTAATCGGTCATATAACACTGTACGTTCTTTTATGTTTGCCTTGCCTTCAATATAGAAGCCATCCACTTCACGATAAGAGTGGTAGTCTTCTTTTTGTTTATCGAAGTAATGGTCACTCATTACATCAAAGAAAAATAATCCTTCTTCCGTTAAAGATCGATTTACATTATTCAAAGTATCTATTTGTGCAAGTGGAGCTAACGCTCCGAAGTCACAGTAAATCATTTGAATGAAATCTACTTTTTCATTCAATGGATGTTTTACATAATTCATTTCCTTGTATATAACTTTCTTATTTTGCTCTTTTGCATAATCAAGAGAAGTCCGAGAGACATCAATTCCTAATACTTGATATCCTTTTTGGTCCAATATATTGGTGTATAATCCTGGCCCACATCCAAAGTCGGCAATTAACCTGTCTTTTTCAATAAGAGTTTCTATAAAATTGCATGTTTGGTAAATAGTATTTGGTAATCTAGATGCCAAATCACTATTTGAATCTAAGTGTGCTTCTAATAGATTCTTACTAATATACGGGTCTGTCCAGAAAGCTATTGTGCTAGTTTTACTATAAGGAGTAATCATTTTTATCACCTCATATTTATTATAGCACAATAAAAAAGACCTAACTAGGTCTTTCCTATTGTAATTTTTTAATAGTGTTGTATATTGAGTACCCAGATACTTTAAGAAAATCCCTGTCCATTTTCTTTTCTAAAGACACACTGTTTATTAATTTACGATACACACTGTATTTTTTCAGTACCAGATTCTTATCAATCTTCTGTTTTTCATTTATATCTTCTATTAAGGATAAAAAATCAATAATGATAATTACTTCTTCACTATTAAATAGATCAAAATCAATAGGGTAAGTATACATTACAGCTCTCCAAATGAAATACCAATAGCTTTAGCAGCTTGTACGTATTGTCCTTCTGGATCTACTGTTTTTCCTCCACCTTTTGATGTTTCTCCAACTGCACCTGAACCTACTACTTCTTCTAGTGGAATTGAAGTGATTTTACGTCCTTTTAATTGAACCATTCTTCCGGCTCCACCGTTCATTATTAAATCAACAGCATTTACACCGAATAATAAACCTAATGCTCTATCAAATTGGCTAGTGATTCCACCACGTTGAATATATGCTAAGTTTGTATAACGAACTTCATGTTCCGGTATTAATTTTTGAAGTTGATTTGTAATTACTTGTCCAACTCCACCAAAGCGTACATTATCTGCCGAGTCTTCAACAAGTTCGCGAATAGTTTGTTCTCCACCTTGTTCTTTAGCACCTTCACTAACAACGATGATAGTAAAGTTTCTTCCGAATGCATCACGTTCTCTTACTTTTTCAACAACTGCATTGATATCGTATGGAATTTCCGGTAACAAGATAACATCAGCAGAACCTGCTAAACCACCTTCAAGTGCTAACCATCCACTATTACGACCCATTACTTCAACAACCATTACTCTATCATGAGAGAATGCCGTAGTATGGATTTTATCTAATGCATCTGTAATTGTTTCTAAAGAAGTGTTATATCCAAATGTAACGTCTGTTGCAGGTAAATCATTATCAATAGTTTTTGGTACTCCAACAACTGGAACACCTTTTCTATAGAAGTCACGAGCACTTGTCAAAGTACCGTCCCCTCCAATTACTATTAATGCGTCTATCCCTAAACGTTTCAAGTTTTTAACAGCTTCGTCACTTACGTCATTATACTCAACTGAACCGTCTTGATTAACTGTTCTGTAGTTGAAAAGATTGTCTTTGTTTGAAGATTTTAATATCGTTCCACCTTCATGCATAATCCCTGATACGGTTTTTAACGCAAGAGGTCTATGGTTATTGCTAATTAATCCATGATATCCTTTTGTAAATCCAACCACTTCAAGGCCATATTTATTTATAGCAGCTTTTGTAATCCCGTTTATAACAGCATTAAGTCCCGAGCAGTCTCCACCACCAGTAATAATACCTATTTTTCTAACTTTATTCATAATAAAAATACCTCCGTTTGAATGTCAAGTCTATTATATATGAGTTTGTATCAATAGTAAACTAATTTACTGGACTGAAAACGTTTTACTTTACTCAAAATACTGACTTCTTTCATTTTTATATAGTAGTTGTTAGTGATATAATAGAAACGAGGTGATTTTATGCTTACAATGAAAGACATAATCCGTGAAGGACACGAGACATTATTATTAAAAGCAAAAGAGGTTGAACTACCTCTTTCCGATAAGGATAAAGAGATACTAAAGTCAATGATGGAGTTTCTAGAGAACTCTCAAGATCCTGAAGTATCTGAGGAATTAGAACTAAGACCTGGAGTAGGTATAGCTGCTCCACAAATCAACATTTCAAAACGAATGATTGCTGTTTTAACAACAGATGAAAAAAACGAGAAGCTATATAAACTATTACTTGTAAATCCAAAAATAGTTTCACACAGTATACAAAAACAATACTTGCCAGGTGGTGAAGGATGTTTAAGTGTTGATCGTGAAGTTGAAGGACTAGTTATTAGACATAAAAAAACTACTATACGAGCATATTTCTATAATCCAGAAACAGATGAACTACTACCATTTGAAATGAAAGTAAGTGGTTATGTTTCAATTGTATTGCAACATGAAATTGATCACCTAAATGGAGTACTATTCCCATCACTATCTACAGAAGAACTAGGTGATGCAACTCCAGTTGTATTCCCAATTGAATTAGAAGAAGACGAAGAAGATGAAGTAGTCTAGGAGGACAATATGAAATTATTTATCGATACTGCGAATGTAGAACATATTAAAGAAATGGCAGAATTAGGGATTATTGCAGGAGTAACAACTAATCCAACCTTAATTGCAAAAGAAGGTCGAGATTTTATTGAAGTAATCAAAGAAATTACATCAATTGTTGATGGTCCAATTAGTGGGGAAGTAATCAGCTTAGAAGCTGATGGTATGATTAAAGAAGGAATTGAAATTAGTAAAATACATCCTAATATGGTTGTTAAAATACCATTAACACAAGCAGGACTAAAAGCAACAAGCGAGTTAACAAAACTAGGAATCAAAACAAATGTAACACTAGTATTTAGTGTTAACCAAGCATTATTAGCAGCTACAGCAGGTGCAACATATGTTTCTCCATTTGTAGGACGTCTAGAAGATACATTACATGATGGAATTGAAGTAGTTAGCGACATTAGAGAAATGTTAGATATCCATAATTTTGATACTGAAATTATATCAGCTTCAATTAGATCCCCAAAACAATTAGCTGATAGCGCTCTTGTAGGAGCACACATAGCAACAGTACCATATGAGGTTCTTAAAAAGGCAATGTTACATCCTTTAACTGATAAAGGAATTGAAGCATTCATGTCAGATTGGAACAAAGTATTCGGAGATAAAAAATAAGAGAATAATGAAAAAGATTAACAAAAAAGCAAACCTTCTGGTTTGCTTTTACTTTACTTGTATATTTTCTCTGCTAATCTAACATTCCAAGCAGCTAATTGAACTTGAAGTGTATATGCTACAGATATTAGTAATATTATTTCAAACGATTGAAATGCACTAAGTGAAATGGCCAAAGCCACACTCAGACTTCTTACAAGTGTTCCATTTGATAATGCTATTCCGTCTTCTCTATTAAAGAATAGTTTCGCAACTGCCAAAGAGATAAACCCAAACGAAATATACATTAGAATCAGCGGAACTAGTATGTCTATAAGAATCGTTGGATTTTGAACTAATTTATCTGCTTTAAGACTCATTGCTACAAAGATGATAAGAACAACTCCTAATATACTTACAAGTGGGAATTTTGGTTTGATTTTTCTATTGAATTTTTCCGTTCCATACTTCTTCTTTAAAACTATCTGAGTTATGTATGCAGCAATTAAAGGTAGAAGGACAACAACAATGATTTGTGTAAATATCTTCATCATTGGTACATTAACAGCTTCTCCAAGGAAAAATGTAATATACAAAGGAGATAAGAACGCTCCTAGTAACAATCCAAAGACAACCATTTTAATAGCGCTATTCACATTACCCTTTGCCATAACCGTCCAACTAATTGTCATTCCTGATGTTGGTAATAATCCAATCATTAATAATCCTAATCGCAAATATGGGTCTTCTCTAAAAAACAGTAACCCAAGTCCAAATGCAACCAAAGGATAAATTATAAAGTTGATTAATTGTGTAACCAACTGTAACTTTACATTCATTTTTCCAAATATAGATCCCAAGTTAAGTGTTACCATCATTGGGTATACTAATACAAACGTTAATGGGAGTATCGTGACACTCAAGAAAGACATATTTATATTCGCCCCAATTAGTACCCCTAGGCTCATTGATACTAATATTGAAATTATTAAGTTCTTTTTAATCCATGCAAGTATGTTCCATACCATATTATCACTCCTAATCAAAAGTATTATACCAAATAGTTCGTGTACGTACAATACATTTGCATAAGATAATGAAAAAAGTCATAATTAAATGACTTTTTATTTGAATATTTTTGCTAACTCTCCACCAAATAATGGAATAAATCCTAATCCAAATGCGATTAAATAATGGATTGGTTCTAAGTTAACATCTGTATGGAATAATGTGTTAACTCCTGGAACGAACAATACTATTGCCAATAACACAATTCCGAATAATGTTGAATAATTCACTAACTTATTTTCAAATAGTTTCATTTTGAAAATAGTTAAATGCTCACTACGTGCACTATATGTACGTAATAGTTCACCTGTAATAATTGTAATGAATGCAAATGTAGTCCCAATATCTGTAACGGTACCAAATGCTGTACCAGCACTTACTACAAAGTTACCAATGTAGAACGATAATAAAACTGCAGCTGCTAAGAATACTGATTGGAAACCAATTGCAATACCCATTTTTTTATCTACTATATTTGCCTTAGGATCAATAGGAGGTTTGTCCATAATACCTTCTTCTTTTTTCTCTAAACCTAACGCGAATGCTGGAAAACTATCTGTAACAAGGTTAATCCACAGAATTTGAATCGGGATTAACGGACTACCCATACCCATTAGCATTGCTGTAAAAATAAGTAATACTTCACCAACATTACATGATACAAGATACCCTACAAACTTACGAATATTACTAAAGATTACTCTACCTTCTTCAACTGCTTCAACGATTGTAGTAAAGTTATCGTCCATTAGCACCATATTTGCCGCTTCTTTTGAAACATCAGTACCTGTAATCCCCATTGCTACACCAATGTTTGCTTGTTTTAATGCTGGTGCATCATTTACACCATCACCAGTCATACTGCTGATTTCACCTGTATCTTGTAACGCTTTTACTATCATTACTTTATGATTAGGTGATACTCTAGCAAAGACATTTGTTATTTTAACCATATCAAGAAGTTCTGGATAACTAAGATTGTTTATCTCTTCACCACTTAATGCATTTTGTCCATCTTTCAAGATACCTAATTCTTTACCAATAGCAGTTGCAGTTATTTTATGATCACCTGTGATCATTACAACACGGATACCTGCTTTATGACAAATTTTAATTGCCTCTTTCACTTCTTCTCTTGGAGGATCAATAATCCCTACAAGTCCTGTGAATATAAGGTTCGTTTCTTCATCTTTAAGTTCGTCATACTCAACAACTTCTTTATAGGCAAATCCAAGAACACGTAATGCATTTCTTGCCATTCCTTGGTTTGCAAGTTCTACAGTTTTAATAAACTGTTCATCGATTTCTAATACTTCATTGTCTTTCAAATAGTATTTACAAACTTTAAGTAATTGATCTGGAGCCCCTTTAGTAAGAAGGTGCTTCTTATTATCAATTGTATGTAATGTTGACATTAATTTTCTATCACTATCAAATGGAAATTCATCAATTCTAGGAAATAACTTATTTGCACTTGGTTGAAGTACTTTATATTTTGCTGCTAACGTTACAAGAGCTAACTCAGTTGGATCTCCAATTAAAGAGTCCTTAGTGATTGATGAATCATTACACAATATACCAATTTGTACAAGTTTCTCAATATTGTTGTTTTCACCTATAATTTCACCATCAAAACTATATCCTGTACCTGTTACTTCAATCATTCGAACATTATCAAATATTCTAGTAACAACCATTTTGTTTTGAGTAAGTGTCCCTGTTTTATCAGAAGCAATTACAGTTGTTGAACCTAATGTTTCTACAGCACTTAACTCTTTAACAATTGCATTCTTTTTAGCCATTTTTCGCATTCCTAATGCTAGTACAACAGTGATTACTGTTGGTAACCCTTCAGGAATAGCAGCTACAGCTAAACTTACACTAATTAAGAATAAATCTAAAATATCGAATCCCCATAATAGTCCTACACCAAATATAAGAGCTACTACAACGATACTAATAGTTCCTAGTAATTTACCTAGTTTATCAATTTTTTTCTGTAGGGGAGTCATCTCATCGTCTACTTCATTCAATAATGTTGCAATGTTCCCAATCTCTGTATCCATACCTGTATGTGATACAACACCAAATCCTCTACCATATGTAACAATAGTTGACATGTATCCCATGTTCAATCTATCTCCGATAGGGGTTTGTTCTTTCAACATAACTCTACAATCTTTATCAACCGGTACAGATTCTCCAGTCAAAGTAGACTCATCAACTTTTAAATTGATTGTCTCTATTAATCTTATATCTGCGGGGATATAATCTCCTGCTTCAATTTGAATAATATCACCTGGTACTAATTTCTTAGAATCAATATTTTCAAGTTGTCCATTTCTTAGCACTTTAGCACTTGGTGCTGACATATCTTTTAAAGCAGCAACTGCACTAGTAGCTTTTCTTTCTTGGAAAACACTCAAAGTAATATTCAGAATTACAATTGATACAATAAATAATCCATCTGTAAAATGTCCACTAGCAATTATGCTTATTATAGCTGCGGAAATCAATAAGATATTCAAGAACTGAGTAAGTTCCCCAACTATCATATGAAGTAATGTTTCTCCTCCCTTTTCAAGAAGGTGATTATCACCATATTTCTCTCTTTGTTCTATAACTTGTTCAGTTGATAGACCTTTTGATTTATCAACGTTAAATGTTTTTAATACTTCTTCTATGCTTTTATCGTAACCATTCATGTCTTCACTCCTTCGCATTGTCCTTATTATTATACTGTTTTTTAGTTTTTTACACAAGTGACAT
>SDWO01000187.1 GCA_004195325.1 Candidatus Izemoplasma acidinucleici
ATGCAATACTGAAGAAATCTGATCAAATATAATGGTACTATTTGGTAAGATTTTGCTTTTCCGTATTCTCTTAAGTAATAAATTTCACTTTTTACTAGATGATAAAAGGAAAATGCTTTTATATCTTTTGTGGACTCACCATGATAGTGAATCACCTTAGCTGTTGGTAATATTTGAGTCTTAAATTGTGTATTATATAGCTTAGAACCAATAATTAATTCTTCAAAATATAAAAACACATTTTCATCTAATGGAAAAATAGTATTATAAGCTTTTTCGTCAACCATGAAACAACATCCTGATACCGCAAAAACTTCTCTTGATTTGCTAAATGTATAGTCACTCAAATATAAAGTCTTTTTAAATTTACTGAATATTTTCCACTTGAATAATTTTCCGATTAAAATTTTATACTTCTCTTTTATACCCACCCGAACTCCTAAATTAATTTCTTGATTATTACCATTTGAAAGTAAAACTCGTGGTCCTACTACAACCGTAGAAGCATTTGATTCCAAGAACTGGTACATGTTATCTATAGAATTTTTAGAAAAAATTATATCATTATTTGTAATCAAAATTCTTTTACTTCCTATATTAACAGCTATATTGATTCCCAAATTATTCCCAGATGAATACCCACCATTAAAGGTGGAATAAACTATTTCCAATCTCTTTATTGATTCTAGATATTGTAGTAACTCGCTACTGGGTCTACTTGTTGATTTATTGTCAACTAATATAATGTTGAAGTGGACTTTCGTATCCGAATCAAGTATACTTTCTACACATTCTTTTGTAAGTTCCCAATTGTTATAATTTAATATAATTATACTCAACATTTACTATAAATATCCTTTATATGTACTTTTAATAGAGTTCAAAAAATCGTTTTTAGTATCGTGCTCTTTATCAGTTTTTTCTAGTAAATGAACTTGCGATATACAGTCTAAAACATAAGATAATCTGACTTCAACTGACTTTGTAAATGTAGAAAATGGGAATTTATTTGTATGTTCATCTTTTTCGTAAACTATGAATTCATTTATGAAATATTTTATTACATCATCGACATAAATAAACTTAATTAGTGCGCAAGGATTATTTACCAAAATTGGTAATTCATTGATTACGTTGTAAATAAAAGTGGATACCACATTATTGAAATTGGGTTTTCCAAACGGACCAAATATATTAGAAAATCTAATAATATTAACCTTTGCTTCTTGATTCAACGCATAATTTTCAAGCAATTTCTCAGCTCTAGATTTAGAAATACCAAAAGCATTTTTTTTTGATGCATGTATGCTTGAGGAAAACAATATTTTAGGATTATTTTCGTTTTCTATCAAATAATCAAGAATTGTTTTTGTTAGCCCATAATTAACTTCATCAAATAATTTTTCATCATCTGTTCTTTGAATAGCGGCAAAATGGAATATATAATCACATTTTGTGCAGTAACACTCTAATTCTTTTAAGCTGTTTTTTACATCATATTCGTATACCTCAATCATTTCAATGCTTTTCAATCTTTTAATAAGATTTTTTCCGAGAAATCCATTACTTCCAGTTACTAGAATTCTTTTCACTTGTTGTTTAGCCATAAGTTAACATCTTCCTTAATTTCAGCGACTTCTAAAAGTTTTTTCATAATCTCATCAACGTTTAATATTTTAGTATTTGATGAATTATAGTCTTCAAATTCTGAAATTCTCTTATCGCCTTTACTCAAGTACTTCTCATAATTTAGATCTCTATTATCAGAATGTATTCTGTAAAATTCATCAAACTCTTGATTATTCGAAGACTCTTCCTTTGTCATGAGTACTTCATAATTTTTCTCTCCATGTCTTGCACCGATAATGTCTATGTCTACATCAGACTTATAGAGTTTCTTTACTGCCTTAGCAAGGTCACCAATTTTACATGATGGTGATTTTTGAATGAAAATATCCCCTTGCTCTCCATTTTTGAAAGCAAAAAGAACTAAGTCCATAGCATCATCTAAAGTCATTATAAACCTAGTCATTTCAGGATCTGTAACAGTTAGATTTTGATTATTTTTCAACTGTTTTGCAAATAATGGTACAACTGAACCCCTAGAATTAAGAACATTTCCATACCTCGTTCCGCATATTAAGGTTTCGTCAGAGTTTATTACTCTGGATTTAGCAACAAACACCTTTTCCATCATTGCTTTTGAGATTCCCATTGCATTAACTGGATATGCAGCTTTATCAGTAGAAAGACATATCACCTTTTTGACATTAGCTCTTATGGAAGCGTTTAATACATTTTCTGTGCCCAAAACATTCGTCTTCACCGCTTCAATTGGAAAAAATTCACAACTTGGTACCTGTTTCAATGCTGCTGCATGAAATACAAAATCAACTCCTATAAATGCGTCTCGTATAGAGGAGTAATCTCTAACATTACCAATGTAAAACTTTATTTTTTTATTGCTATATTTTTTTCTCATGTCATCCTGTTTTTTTTCATCTCTTGACAAAACTCTAATCTCTTTGATGTTAGTTTCTAAAAATCTATCTAACACTTTATTTCCAAAACTGCCTGTACCACCTGTAATTAATAATGTCTTGTTATCAAACATATTTCCACTCCTTATATATTTCTATTTACTACTTTGGCTTATTTTTTCTAATACTTGTCTAAGTTTTGTTGAAGAAGTACCTTTTGTGTAAGGAAAATAGACAATATCTACATTCAAGTTTGAGAACTTTTTTTCAAGATTGTTCCATTTCTCTGTACCTTTCCAATCATCACCAACAAACATTACATCAAAACTGAGCTGTTCCCAAGCTAAAAGTTTGTCCATATTAACTTGTGGAACTACAGAATCTACATATTTGATATGTTTTACAATCTCGATTCTTTCATCAAATGGAATAATAGATTTTGTTCCTTTGTATTTAACCAAATCGTCAGTTGTGACACCTACAATTAAGTAGTCACATTGCTCCTTAGCATTTCTTAATACATTAAGATGTCCAATATGAAACATATCAAAAACACCAGTTGTATATCCGATAGTATATTTCTTCATGTTATTCAACTCCATTCTGATTTTAACTTACATATATTCTTTATAGTCTTTTGAAACATCATATATCATAGCATGTATAGATAACTCTTGCTCTTCCAGATTTGGTATCACCATATAATTCCCATATCTTATTTCCAGATAATCTAGAATCTTCATGGGAGCTTTTAAAACTACATTTTCAAAATCAATGTCAAAAGAAGTGTCAAAAATCTCATTCTCAAATATCCCAGTTTTTAAGTTCCCTTTCGTTATAAAGTAACAATAACTATAGTTTTCTTGCAAATTGTCAAACTTGTATATGAACTTGTTGTATCTTTTTACTCTGGCTTTTGTACCTAGAAGTTTAACTATTTTCAGTACTATTTTATGTGCAAAAGTTTTTGGTTTCCAATTTCTTCGGCTTAACCCCACTATTGTTAAAAATTTCGAATATAAAAAGGTCTTATATTGAATTCTTTTTTTGTTGGGCACTTTATGTAGAATCATAATATCCACGTAGATTCCGTGATGAAAATTTTTTCTTTCCTTGAAGTTTTCTTCTATGAATGTAGTCCCATTCATACGGACTTTTGAATACTCAATATAGTTCTCATCTGTTTTCCACTCTTGAATAATGAAACTATTTTGTTCTAAGCCATTAAAGATGCTTTTAAATTTTATGTAATTATCGATTGTCATGAAAATATCCAAATCATCATCCCATGGAATAAATCCTTTATGTCTAATTGCTCCAATTGCAGTTCCACCCATTATTGTGTACATAATTCCGTTCTCTCTGCATATACTGTCTCTTATACACATCT
>SDWO01000044.1 GCA_004195325.1 Candidatus Izemoplasma acidinucleici
TATATATATGTAATATATATAGTGAGTAGGGACCCTTGACAGGGTTTTTATTAAGGTGTATATAATATATAGAAAAGGAGGCGAAGTCATGAACAAACTTGTTATAGTGGAATCACCAAGTAAAAGTAAAACAATTGAACAGTATCTTGGTAGTGAATACACTGTGTTGTCCTCAAAAGGACACATTCGTGATTTAGCTATTAGTGGAGTAGGCGGACTAGGATTAGATATCGAAAATAATTTTACTCCAAAGTACGACGTAATAAAGGAAAAGAAAAAAGTAGTAGCTGAATTAAAGAAAGCCGCTAAAAATGCGGATGAATTATATCTGGCAACTGACCCGGACCGTGAGGGAGAGGCAATCAGTTGGCACTTAGCAGAGGTATTGGATGCAGCAAGTAAACCGACAAAAAGAGTTATCTTTAACGAGATTACTAAGACTGCTGTTTTAGATGCATTTAAGGAACCAAGAGATATTGATTTAGATTTAGTATCGTCTCAAGAGACAAGAAGAATCTTAGATAGAGTTATTGGATTTAAACTTAGTAAGTTACTTCAAAACAAAATCAAATCAAAATCAGCAGGACGTGTACAAAGTGCTACTCTTAAAATCTTAGTTGATAAAGAGAAAATAATTGAAGCGTTTGTTGAAGAAGAGTATTGGAAAGTTAAGGCAATCTTTAAAGATTTTGAAGCTGAGCTTTTAAAATACAAAAACAAGAAAATAACTTTGAACAACGAAGATGAAACAGATTTATTATTAAGAAAACTTAATGAAGAATTTGAAGTAACTAAAGTTGAATCAAAAGATCGTAATAGAGATACTAAATTACCATTTACAACATCTGCTTTGCAACAAGAGGCTAGTAATAAATTAAACTTTAGTTCTCAAAAAACAATGTTGTTAGCACAAAAACTTTATGAAGGTATTGAACTTGATAGTGAGTCTAGTGGTTTAATTACTTATATGCGTACAGATTCATCAAGAATGAGTACTACATTTAGTACTCCAGGTATTGAGTATATTAAAGAAGAGTATGGGACAAAGTACGCTGGTCGTGTTAAAGCTGCTAAAAAAGGTATCAATGTTCAAGATGCACATGAGGCTATTAGACCGACTAATTTACATAATACACCTTCTTCAATTAAGAAGTATCTATCAAAAGATGAACATTCATTATATGCAATGATCTACAATAGAGCGTTGGCTTCATTAATGAAACCGGCTATAATTAGAAGTACAATTATGGAACTTAAATCTAACGATGTTACGTTTAAAGCAAGTGCTCAAGAACTTGTATTTGACGGATACTTAAAAGTATATGGAAAATATGAGAAAGTTCCTACAAGTGAATTACCAGTAATAGAAGTTGGAAGTAAAATCAAACCTGAATCAATTGATAAACAACAACATTTCACAAAACCTCCGGCTCATTTCACTGAAGCTAGATTAATAAAAGAGATGGAAGATTTAGGAATTGGTAGACCTTCTACTTATTCACAAACAATTTCTACATTGAAGAAACGTAAATATGTTACAGTTACTGAGAAAAAATTCATCCCTACTGATCAAGGGAAATTAACAATAGAAAAATTAGATGAGTTCTTTTCACAAATAATTAGTGTGGATTATACTGCTAGAATGGAAAAAGTATTAGATGATATTTCAACTGGAAACGAAGAACAAACAAATATCGTTTCAAGTTTCTACAATGCATTCATTCCAATGGTTGAGAACGCTAATGAAAATATGGAAAAACTAGCTCCTAAATTTACTGGTGAAAAATGTCCTAATTGTGGGCATGACATGGTATTTAGAAGTTCAAGATATGGAACATTTGAAGCATGTGGAGATTTCCCAACATGTAAATACATTAAACAAAAAGATGTAGTTAAAAAAGAAGTTGTAACGACAGGTGTTAAATGTACTAAATGTGGAGAAGGCGAAATAGTTGAACGTATGGCCAAAAGTGGAAAGAATAAAGGAAAAACTTTCTATGCATGTAATAACTTCCCAAAATGTAAAAACATGTTGTTCTACAAACCTAATGGTGAAATCTGCCCTGATTGTGGACAACTTACAATGGAAGACAATACAGGTAAAATTATTTGCCAAGACACAAAAACATGTGGGTATTCAAGAGAAAATTAGCATATGATATTAAAAACGAATCCCTTGTCCAATCAAAAGTATTGGTCAGGGGTATCGTTTTTTTCTTTTGTCGCTTAACTGGGCCAATAAAATGATAGTTTGACTATCACTGGTTAATAGGCGTATTTTGTCTAAAAGGTTGACAAACAAAAGGGGAATATGTTATATTGAAGGTGCGACAATGTCGCAACTTATCCCTTACATAGCATGGTGAATAATTATATTATTCACACATCCCCTTCCTTAATCCGCCGAGAGGCGGATTTTCCCTATTTATAGGGTATTTTTTTTATAGGTATAGAGTAATATTTAAATATATGTTATAATATTTTTGATTATTTAGAGAGAAGCGATATTATGGGATTTTTCAGTAAACTGTTCAAAACCAAGGAACGTAGAATAAATGCACAAAAATATAAAATCGGAATGTCTAAAACTAGAGATTCCATTTTCGGAAATGTAAAAGAATTATTAGAAACAAAATCTTTAGATTCAGATGACTTATTTGATGAATTGGAAGAAATTTTCATCATGGCAGATGTCGGAGTTAACACAACTGTTAAGTTTGTAGATCAACTAAGAAAAAATATTAAAACTAAAAAGATTACAAGTTCAGACTTGCTAATGGAATTAATCATTGAAGAGATGTACACAATGTATGTTAAAGATGATATAGCTGTTAATGAAATCAACATAGAAGATAATAGAATTAATGTTTTATTGTTTGTTGGAGTTAATGGTGTTGGGAAAACTACTACTATTGGTAAAGTTGCTAATGAATTGATTCAACAAGGGAAAAAAGTTATGCTTGTAGCTGGAGATACGTTTAGAGCGGGAGCTATTGAACAATTACGTATTTGGAGTGAGCGTGTTAATTCGGAGTTCTATTGTAATGAAGAAGGCTCTGACCCTTCAAGTGTAATGTTTGATGCAATTAAATATGCCAAAGAACATGATATTGATGTCTTACTTTGCGATACTGCAGGTAGATTGCAAAATAAAAAAAATCTAATGAATGAATTAGATAAAATCAATAGAGTTATCAATAGAGAAATAGAGGGAGCACCTCATGAAACATTGCTTGTTGTAGATGCTACAACAGGACAAAATGGCTTATCACAAGCGAAGATATTTAATGAAGTCACAACAATTACTGGTATCGTATTAACGAAACTTGATGGTACTGCTAAAGGTGGTATTGTTCTTGCTATTCGTGAAGAAATGGGAATACCAATCAAATATGTCGGTTTGGGTGAAAAGTTAGAGGACCTAGAGCGTTTTGATTTTGAAGAGTATCTATTCGGTATGTTTGGAGATGTGATTTGATGGATCTATTAGAAAAGAATCTCGAATTAAATCAACTTTACGATTTGTATCAAGAAACACTAACTGAAAAACAGCAAACTTATTTTGAATCATATTATTTTGATGATTTGAGCATTACAGAAATTAGTGAAAATTTAAGTGTTTCAAGAAATGCTGTTCATGATCAAATAAAGAGAACAATAAATAAGTTGCTGGAATTAGAAAGAAAACTGAAATTACGTGAGAATAAAATTACACGTGATTCATTATATGAAAAAATAATAACAATTAGTGATAATCAAAAGGTTATCGATTTAGTTGAAGAATGTAAGAAAGTAGAGTGATATTATGGCTTTTGATAATCTAAGCGATCGCTTGCAAATGTCCTTAAGAAGAGTAACTGGTAGAGGACGATTAACTGAAAAAGATATTGAAGAAATGATGAGAGAAGTTCGTCTGAGTTTACTCGAAGCAGATGTGAATTTCAAAGTAGTTAAGTCATTTACAAAGAATGTAAAAGAACAAGCAATGGGAGAGAAAATCCTTAAAGGATTAAACCCTGGTCAACAAGTAGTTAAGATAGTAAGTGATGAGCTTCAACGTATCATGGGAGACAAAGCAGAACCGTTAACTATTAACGCAATTGGAATTACAAAGATGATGATGGTGGGGTTACAAGGAGCAGGTAAAACTACAACTGCTGGAAAACTAGCATTACATCTGAGAAAACAGAATAACTTGAAGCCTTTACTTGTAGCACTTGATGTATATCGTCCTGCGGCTATTGAGCAACTTAAGACTATTGGTTCTCAAATTGGTGTAGATGTATTTGAAATGGGAACCAAAGAGAAACCATTGAACATAATGAAACAAGCAATGGAGTTCGCGGTTTCAAATGGGAACAATCTAGTAATTGTCGATACAGCTGGACGTCTTCAGATTGATGAAGATATGATGAATGAACTTGTTGAAATTAAAAATTATTTAAAACCAGAAGAAGTATTATTGACAGTTGATTCAATGACTGGTCAAGACGCTGTTAACGTAGCGGAAGGATTTAATAATACACTTGGAGTAACTGGAGCAATCCTTACTAAACTAGATGGAGACACACGTGGTGGAGCTGCATTGAGTTTAAAAGAAGTTACTAATATATCTATCAAATTAATGGGTATGGGAGAAAAACTAGACCAACTAGAAGTATTCCATCCTGAACGTATGGCATCACGTATTTTAGGTATGGGAGATGTCATGACTTTAGTTGATAAAGTCACTGATAATATTGATGAAGATGATATGATGGGTATGGTTGAAAAGATGATGAGTGGTAAATTCAACTATAACGATTATGTAAAGCAATTAAAAATGATAAAACGTATGGGTAGTCTTGGTGGAATTATGAAATTAATTCCTGGTATGGGTAAGATGATGAAGGGCGTTGATGTAGATGACAAAAAAACTGTCTATGCTGAGGCAATGATTTCATCAATGACCAAAAAGGAAAGAAAGAATCCAAAACTAATCTCACAATCCAGCACTAGAAGAAGAAGAGTTGCTGCTGGTAGTGGACGTACAGTTACAGAAGTAAATAGACTGATTCAACAAATTGATCAAATGACGGCTACTTTTAAAAGGATGCAGGGAATGGATCCAGAGCAAATGGCGAATATGAATCCGATGACAATGATGAATCAATCACAACCTAAAAAGAAATCAGGAACTAAAAAGAAACGCTGGAGATATTAAAAAAAATGCAGAATTATTCTGCATTTTTATTTAGGAATTTTTCAATGAATTTAATAGCTCCATTTTCTTTGTTAGTAAACTCAGTTACTGTGTCGGCAAAAGGCTTTAAACGTTCTTGAGCATTTACCATTGCTACACCCAAACCTGCGTACTGAAGCATTTCAATATCATTATGAGCATCTCCAATAGCTACTACGTTTTCTCTTTCAAAACCAAGATACTGACTTACATATTCTACAGCGTTTCCTTTAGAGGTTTCTGGAGTGAATAATTCAATTATATACTCATAATCATTTCCCCAGTTTCTATGAAGAACTTTGTCCTTGTAGTGTTCTTCAACAAAGTTTTCTATTTGAGCACCTTGTCCTTTTTTAGAAATTATAATGAATCCATTTGTTGGTGTTTTCAAAATGTCCTTGAAATCTCCAACAAATAATCTAGCACCATTGAAATTATGAAGAAGTGGTTGAATCTCCTCTGTGTTTCTTAATAAGTAGATATCATCTCTCACTTCACCAAATGCATTTTGAATATATTCCTTATTACTCTCAAATATATCTAAAACTGAATCTAAATCTACAGTTAAACTATACCCTTTAAAATTGCTGTCATTTTTGGAAGTTACCAATCCACCGTTATAATTTATTAGTGGAGTATCTAATCCTATTTTATCGTAAAATTCTTCACTAGATCTAAATGGACGACCTGTTGCTAGGACAACTTTGTGTCCTAATGTTTGAATATATCTCAGATAATCTACTGACTCTTGAGATATCGTTTCCCAATCAAGAAGCAATGTACCATCTAAATCTAAAACAAATAAATATTTTTTCATATTATCACCGTTGTATATTATCTCATAAGCACAATTATACACAAGATAAATATTATTATGTTATAATAATTACTAGTAAGGAGGAATGAAAATGGAGTTTATAAATTTACCGAACATATCTGCGTTCTTCTTTGGCGTATTAACGGGAATGGTTTTAATTACATCAACATTTGTGTTTTTGTTTATTAGATCGAAAGTTATTGACGTTGAGAAAGTAACTAGGCCAACAAGTGACGTTGATCCTGATGTCCTTATAGGACTAATTAAAACAAAGCAAAAAGAATTCAAAGCAAAAAGAAAACTTAAAGAAGAGGGGGTTGCAAAACTTACATTTAATGTTAGTTTTGAACTTGTAAATGAAATAGCAAAATACTTCTTCCCTGATAGTAAGTATCCGACACTAGAATTAAATGTAAATGAGTTACTAAATTTGAATCATTATATTACGGATCGCATCAATGAAATACTTGATAAACCTGTAATTAAAAATACAAAAAAAATGCAAATTGTTAAAGTTATGGAACTGCTTGATAAAAAACGTCAAGTTCAAGAAAGCAAAGTTGTAAAGGCTGCTAAGAAAATGAGACTTGGAAAAGTTGCTAAATATGGAGGAATGGCAATTAATGCTGTTAATCCAGTTTACTGGTTTAGAAAAGCAGTTATTAACACATCGGTTTCTGCGATGACTAAGAAAATTTGTGTTGTTGTCATTGGAATTGTTGGAGAAGAAACAATTAAAGTATATTCTAAAGCATTGTTTGATGAACCAATTGATGTCAAATTGGTTGAACAAGAAATGCAGTCATTATTAGAAGAGGGAGAAGAAGATGAATAAAATTAGTAATATTGAAGAATTCTACAAAATTATAGAACAACCAAAACCAACATTTGTATATTTTTATACAAATTGGTGTCCTGATTGTTTTTCTGTAAAACCTTATTTACCAAAACTAGAAGAAGACTTCTCTGATGTTATGTTCTATTCATTTGATCGAGATCTCGATTTGGAATTGGCGAAACATTTAAACATTTTTGGAATTCCCAGTTTCTTAATGTTCAATAAAAATAAAGAAACAGGTCGCTTTGTAAGTAAATTCAGCAAATCTTATAAAGAGGTTTATGCATTCATAAAAGATACATTAGAGGGGTGATTTTATGCTTTTTAAGAAGAAGATTTCTTTGGTTGTAGAAAAGCGTACAAAAGATACTAAACCATTTGATGTACCTCAAATAGAAATCATAAAGGAAACAGATAAATACAAGAGAGACCGTTTTGTGTCTCCTGTTTTTGGTCGTAAGGCAAAAGATGAAATCGTAATACCAACTCCATACGAACGAAAAGGAGATTACGATTTACAATATGATTCTTTTAGAACAGAACCTAAATTATCAAAAGAAGATAAAAAGAGAAAATATGGTAGTGAATTTCATGAATTTGATCTAATTAGTGGAAGCAATCTAAATGAAGCTTTAGGTAATGCTGAGAAAACCAAAAGACCGAAGGCAGAACCAGAGATTTACACAGCACCTAAAGAAGATCTTTTTGTCGAGCCAATAGATAAACCTAAAACAAATATAACTGACTTCTTTGATTCTAGAAAAGAAGAGAAAAAAATAGAACCAAAAAAAGAGCAAATAACAATTAAAACAGTTCCTAAATCAATGAATAAATACAATAAGGAATATCAATTACCGCCATTAAGTTTGTTGACAAAACCTCTTAAAAAAGAGACGGATCACACCGAATGGATCCAAGGACAAATCGAAATATTGAACCGTACAATCGATGAGTTCAAAATCGGTGGTAGAGTAGTAAATCATACAAAAGGTCCGACGGTTACTAGATATGAAATCGCATTAGATAGTGGTGTGAACGTTAAAAAAATTGTAAACATAAGTGACAATTTAAAAATGGCATTAGCCGCTAAAGAAATCCGTATTGAAGCACCTATTCCTGGGAAGTCAACCGTAGGAATAGAAGTTCCAAACCTGAACCCTGAGATTGTACATTTTATTGATATCTTAAGCAAACCTGAATTTAAAAATAATA
This sequence comes from Candidatus Izemoplasma acidinucleici, assembly GCA_004195325.1. GTDB lineage: Bacteria > Bacillota_I > Bacilli_A > Izemoplasmatales > Izemoplasmataceae > Izemoplasma > Izemoplasma acidinucleici. The sequence goes on from SDWO01000044.1 coordinate 8,089, forward strand.
CTTTACTTAATGTTGCTTTAGGGCTAGACATTGATGGAAAAGGTGTTTATGTAAGTATTGCTAAAATGCCTCATGGACTAGTAGCAGGAGCTACAGGTAGTGGGAAGAGTGTTTGTATAAATACAATTCTTATGAGCTTGTTATTTCAATATACTCCAGATCAACTGAATTTGATGCTAATCGACCCTAAGATGGTTGAACTTGCAAGTTACAATGATTTACCTCATTTAATAACCCCGGTCATCACAGACGCTAAAATTGCTACCGCAGGATTAAAATGGGCAGTCGAAGAGATGGATCGAAGATTCCAAGTGTTCGCAAATGAGAGAGTAAGAGATATTAAAACATACAATGATAAAATCATTGATCAAGGGAACACAGATATCATGCCGTATGTTGTGATTATAGTAGATGAGCTTGCTGACTTAATGATGGTAGCTTCCAACAGTGTTGAAGAAGCGATTATGAGATTAACTCAAAAAGCACGCGCTTGTGGTATGCATTTAATTATCGCAACGCAAAGACCAAGTACCGATGTAGTAAAAGGGACAATCAAATCAAACATACCAACACGTATTGCATTTAGTGTAGCTAGCTATATAGATTCAATGACAATTATAGATAGTGCAGGTGCAGAAAAATTATTAGGACGTGGGGATATGTTGTTCAGTGAAGCTGGACAACCTCAGATTCGTGTTCAAGGTGCGTTTATCAGTGATACTGAGATTTACAATGTCAATGAGTTTATTCGTGGACAGCGTGGAGCGGAATATCAATTTGATAAAGATAAACTAATAAAAAAAGCATCACAAAGTGAATCAGATGATGATTTAGTTCCTGAAGTAGCTAGGTATGTAGTGCTACAAGGGGAATGTTCGATTAACAAAATATCAAAAGAATTTAGAGTAGGGTTCAATAGAGCACAAAAAATAGTTGAAATTTTATCAGAACTGGGAGTAGTTAGTACCAATCTTGGTTCTAAAGCTCGTACTGTAAATGTTACTATGGATGAACTAGATGACATATTAGACTAAGGTGAAATAGATGGAAGAAAATTTTAATTTGGATAATGATTTTAAAACAGAATCATTAATAATGTTTAAAAAACTTAAAAAACGTACTATAATCGTTTTGGTGTTTTATTTCATTACAATTGTTTCTATGATGTTTAAGAAATATAGTGATTTTGATGTCATATTCACATCGTTGTTTTTTAAAGTCCTAATTACAATATCTGTGATTATGACAATAGGTAATATTGTGCTTGGTTTTTTCAAAGAGCACTTTAACAAAGACCAAGTATTTAAACTAATAAAAAGAGAAAAGGAACTATATGAACTTGTGAGTATTATTCCTATGTTTGTAGCAGTCATTGTATTCTTTAACGCTTTCCTATTATCTCCAGCGGTTGTAGAGGGGCCATCAATGGAACCGAATTATTACGAGGGAGATACAGTAGTAATTTCTCATATTGGGGAATATGAAAGATTTGATACAGTTATTATAAAAGTACAATCATTAGACAGCTATTCATATTATATTAAAAGAATTATTGGGTTACCTGGTGAAACAGTGACTATAGAAAATAATAATATATATATTACAAGAGACGGTGAAACGTTCTTATTGGACGACACGACAGATTTACCGAATAATGCAGTGACAACTTGTTTGCCTGGAACAGGGCAAGATATTACAGAAAGTTGTACATTCGTTATACCTGAAGGTGAGTATTTTGTACTAGGTGACAACAGACAACAAAGCACCGATTCAAGAACACCAAGTTTGGGTATGATTGAAGATAAAGATTTTTACGGAGAAGTTATATTTAGATTAAACTTCTTTGACTAACATAAAAGAGAGTTGATACATCATGAAACAAATACAATGGTATCCTGGTCATATGGCCAAAACAAAAAAAGAAATTATAGAAAAAATCAAATTAATTGATATCGTTCTAGAGCTACGTGATGCTAGAATTCCTTTTAGTTCGAGAAACCCAGTCATCACAGAAATGACAGGAAATAAACCAAGAGTAATTCTTTTGAATAAAGCAGATTTAGCAGATCAAAAAGAGTTGGATAAGTGGATTGCTTATTTTGATGCAAAAGGCGTTAAAGCACTTAGAGTAAATGCTATTAATGGTAAGGGTGTAAATAAAATACTACCGTTACTAAAAGAAATACTAAAAGATAAAATTGAAAAAGAGAAATCAAGAGGAAGAAAAGAACGTCCTATTAGAACGATGATTTTAGGAATTCCCAATGTTGGAAAATCTACATTAATAAATAAATTAGCGAATAAGAAAAAACTTGTCGCTCAGGATCGTCCTGGAGTAACTAGACAAACACAATATATTAGAGTTGGAAAAGATTTAGAGTTATTAGATACTCCTGGTATTTTGTGGCCTAAATTTGATGATGAAGACATTGCACTTAGATTAGCTTTAACAGGGGCTATTAGAGATGATATATTACCGATTGATGACGTAGTAATTTATGGGTTTAAGATCCTGAATCAATACTATAAATCTCAGTTTGAAGCAAGATATGATATCAAAGTAGATATTGATGATATTGTTAAGATTTTTGATGATATTGGAACAAGAAGAGGATTCTTACTACCTGGTAAAAAAATTGATTATGATAAAGTAAGTAATATATTCTTACATGAGTTTAGACATGAGAAATTCGGAAAAATCATTTTGGATAGGGTTGATGAACATGTATGAGTTTGAGAATAATTTATATCAGTTAGGTTACAGTAAAATTGCTGGGACAGACGAAGTAGGACGTGGACCATTAGCTGGACCACTTGTTTGTGCTGCTGTTATCTTGGACCCGGATGTTACAATATATGGATTAAACGACTCAAAGAAACTATCAGAAGCAAAAAGAGAAAAAATTGCTGTAGAAATAAAAAAATACGCCGTAGCGTATAGTATTGTTTATATATATGAAACTGAAATTGATCAAATCAATGTGTATCAAGCCTCAAAAAAAGGTATGATTGAAGCATTAGGAGATTTAACGGTTGAGCCAGACTTTGTTTTAAGTGATGCTATGCCACTTGGAGATGATATTCCCCATGAGGCAATTATCAAAGGTGATACTAAAAGTGCAAGTATTGCAGCGGCTAGTATTATTGCTAAAGTTAGTAGAGATCACTATATGATAAAAATGGCAGCAAAATATCCTGGTTATGGTTTTGAACAACATAAAGGATATCCAACACAACAACATATAGAAGCCTTAGATAAACTAGGTATTTGTAAGATACATAGGAAATCGTATAAACCGGTTAAAGATAGAATATTAAACCAAATGAAATTAGAAATATAAAGAGTGACCACTAGGGTCACTCTTTTTAAATTTCTAATGAAGCATTGTATAGTTCTGCGTAGTATCCGTTGTTATTAATTAGTTCTTTGTGAGTCCCTCGTTCGGTAATTCCTTTTTCAGTTAGAACAAGTATTTCATCTGCGTTTGAAATAGTTGATAATCTATGCGCTATTACTAAAGTAGTTCGTCCAGAACTTAAGTTATCTAATGCTTTTTGAATTAGCTTTTCAGTCACATTATCCAGTGAACTTGTTGCTTCATCAAGGATTAATATAGGTGGATTTTTCAAGAACACTCGAGCAATACTAACACGTTGTTTTTGTCCTCCACTTAGTTTAACTCCACGTTCCCCTACTAATGTTTCATAACCATCAGGTAGTGTCATTATAAACTTATGAATATTTGCCTTTTTAGCAGCTTCCATTACAAAATCTAAATCCGCTTCTGGATTACCATAAAGGATGTTATCTTTGATTGAACCATAGAATATATATACATCTTGTTGAACATGTCCGATGTTACTTCTTAATGAATAGATATCGTAGTCTTTTACGTCAACATTATCAACAAGAACCTGACCTTCATTTACATCATAAAACCTTGGGATCAGTTTACTAATTGTTGATTTACCGACACCAGTTTCTCCAACTAATGCAACTTTCTTACCTTTTTCAACCTTCACACTGAAATCTTTCAAAATATTTGAACGTGATGATTCATATTGGAATGTAACATTCCTGAACTCGATTGAGCCGAATGTATCGTCTAAGTAAACCGGGTTTTCAGGAGATGTAATTTTAGGTTGTATATTGATAGTGTTATAAAACTTCTCATAACCTGACCAACCCTTTTGAACTTGTTCGATTGTTCCGATTAAAGTACGAATTGGTTGAATTAAAAAACCAATATATAAGAAGTATGCTGTGTAGTCTCCGACATTCATTTGTCCTTTGGAAACAAAGTAACCTCCAAATACTAAAACGGCAAGATATAGTAAATCAATGAACCATCCAGTTCCACTACTGAAGATTCCCATTTGTTTATAGAAATCACCAAATGATTCTTGATATGTATTTGTTACTCTTGTGAATTTTTGAATTTCAAATTCTTCATTTGTGAATGCTTTAGTAAGTCTTACTCCACCAATACTATTTTCTACTTCACTATTAATTTCTTCATGTGTTTGCCTTGTTCGTCTTGATGCTTGCATCATTTTTTTACGTCTTGTTGCACTGAACAGAACTAACATTAGAATGAAGATGGATATTATTAGAGTAAATGGTAAATGAATAGTAGCAAGGATTGTGAAACTTCCAATAATCATTATTGTCGAAACAAATATATTTTCAGGTGTGTGGTGAGCCATTTCAGAAATGTCTCTTAAATGCCCTACAATGTGGGACATTATACTTCCAGTTTTATGATCATCGAAGTAGTCTGAATCAAGAGTTTGAATCTTTTTAAATAGATCGATTCTCATATCTCTTTCGATTCGAGTACCCATTACATGTCCGTAGTAATTTACAAAGAAATTACAGTACATTTTTATTAGGTATAAACCTAACAACATAGCACCATAACTAAAGATTAACTGAAGTTGCTGGTTTGGTATAAAATCATTGATGAATAATCTAGCAATCCATGGGAAAAGTAAGTTTACTCCACTCATTATTGTTGCGGCCAATAGATCTAGAAAAAAGAGTAATTTATGATTCTTGTAATACTTGATAAATGTCTTCAACATAATATTCACCTCAAAAGCATTATAGCACAAGTAAATTATTGTAGTAAGTAGATTTTAAATTTGATATAATGGTTATGGTGATATTATGGAAATCAGAATAAATGAATTACTAAAAAGAGATTTAAAAGATCAAGTTATTATTTTCCAAACAGATACCGTTTATGGAATTGGGTGTTTGCTGAATAGCAAAAATGGTGTTGAAAAGATTTATGAGATTAAGAAACGTGAAGGTGTTAAACCTCTTGCGGTTTTATGTGCGAATTTAGATCAGGTTAAGTCACTTGTTAAAGAATTTGAATTGGGAGAGCAATACGCTAAAAATCATTGGCCTGGAGCTTTGACATTAATCTTTGAGAAACGTGATAGTGTGCCAGACTACGTAACAAGTGGGTTTGACACAGTAGGAGTTCGGATTCCCAATGATGAAATAGCACTTCGGTTATTAGATCATTTTGGACCGATGGCAGTAACCAGTTTGAATATTAGTACTGAGGAAGCAATACTAAAATATGATAAAGCTTTAGAGTTTTCTAGTGAAGTTGATTTTATTGTAGAAGGTAAAGATTTGTTAAATATAAGCAGTACTGTTTTTGTAGTTAAAAGTAAAAAAACAATACGACAAGGAGACATCTACTTATAGGGGTAGTTTGTCTTTTTTTGTTTGAAAATTAAACTATATATATATATATATGTTATATTATTAATTATCTTATTTATTATTATTAGGTATTGCATTCAAAAGAAGTTTTGGTATAATACTTATAGTATATGTACGAATTAAAAATATAAACGCTTTCAAAAGGAGTTGTAAATTATGAAAATAGCAATGGGATCAGATCATGGTGGAGTAGGAGTGTTGATTATAACGAGTATGCATTAAAAGTAGCTACTGCCGTTAGTAAGCATGAAGTAGACAAAGGGATACTGATATGTGGAACTGGAGTAGGTATGAGTATAATGGCAAATAAAGTAGAAGGGGTTAGAGCTGCTCTTGTACATGATTTATTTACTGCAGAGGCAACAAGATTACATAACGACTCAAATGTATTAGCTATGGGTGGACGAGTGATTGATGAAGCACAGGCAGTTAAAATTAGTGATATTTGGGTAAACACACCTTTTTCAAATGAAGATAGACATATGAGAAGAGTACAAAAAATTAATGAGTACAAAGGAGAATAACTATGGGTAAAGTAGTAATACTTGATCATCCACTTATTGATCATAAAATGGCGATAATTCGCAATGTAAATACAGACACTAAAAAGTTTAGAGAGAATGTTAATGAAATTGGAGCGCTTGTAACTTACGAAATCACTAGAGACTTAGAGACAAGAGAAGTTGAAGTGCAGACACCTATAACTAAAACAATATGTAAAGTACTTAGTAAAGATGTTGTAGTTGTTCCAATCTTAAGAGCAGGTCTTGGTATGGTAGATGGAATCCAAATGATTATTCCAACAGTCAAAATAGGACATATTGGAATGTATCGTGATGAAGTAACTTTAGAACCTCATGAGTACTACGCAAAGTTTCCTGAAGAAATTAAAACAGGAACTGTATTAGTTGTT
>SDWO01000047.1 GCA_004195325.1 Candidatus Izemoplasma acidinucleici
ATATTAATATTGAGGAGTTCGATAAAGTTCTAATGAGTTCTATGTATAACTGGGAAGAAGGATTTAATAATGTTATTTCAATTCATAGATTTGTATTGAAAATTTCACTAGTTGCATACGATCACATTAACTCATTTATACGAGATTATGAGTTTGATAAAAACTTGAACAAGTCTGATAATATTGAAAATACAATAAATAAACTTGATGATATTTTTAGTAAAGATGAAATTAGAAGTGTTCATCCTTACATATCAGATTCAACAATAAATAGAACTTTAAAGAGACTGAGGGATGAAGATATAATTCGACCACTTGGAAAAGGTAGATCTGCAAAATGGATTAAATTGTATACTACAATGAAGAAGAAAATGAGTTATGAACAACTAGACTTAAAAATATAGGTGATAGCATGAGTAAACAAATTGATAAAATAATTTTAGATGCATTAAAAGAAGACATCCCAACTATTGATATAACTACTGATAACTTGTTCACAGACGAGCAAAGTGAAGGTATATTTATAGCAAAAGAAGATGGTATTTTAAGTGGTGTAAAAGTGATGCAAAGGGTCTTCCAATTAGTAGATGATTCTGTATATGTTAAAGTGATAAATACGGATGGTACATTCATTGAAAAAGGTGACTTAATCGCTATAATTAGTGGTAAAGCTCGTTCGATTCTTAAAGGTGAACGCATTGCACTAAACCTTATGCAAAGGATGAGTGGAATTGCATCAACTACTAAAAAATTCGTTGAGCAAATCACTAACAATCATACTAAGATTTTAGACACGAGAAAGACTACTCCGAACTTAAGGATTGTTGAAAAAATGGCAGTTGTTGATGGTGGGGGAATTAATCATAGATTTAGCTTATCTGATCAAGTTATGATTAAAGATAATCACATAAAAGCTGCTGGAAGTATAACAAGAGCAGTTCGGTTAGTGAAAAGTAAGGTTGACCAGAATATACGGATTGAGGTTGAAGTTGAAACCTTTGAACAATTTCTAGAGGCAATTGAAACAGAATGTGACATCATAATGCTTGATAACATGAACAATGAATTAACTAGAAAATGTGTTCTTGCGAATAATACAAAATTATTAGAAGCAAGCGGGAACATGGTTTTAGATAGAATAAAAGAAGTAAGTGAAACCGGTGTAGATTTTATTAGTGTCGGTGCATTAACACACTCAGTAAAATCAATGGACATCAGTTTAAAATTTAATAAATAGAGGTGAAGATATGAATATACAAGAACTAGTATTAGACATCAAAGATCATATCAAAAATATTTTAAAAGACTTAGGATATTTTGATGAAAATATAAACATAACATTAGAAGTACCGAAAGGTAAAAGCAATGGAGACTATTCAACAAACGTGGCAATGCAATATGCAAGAATTGCTCGTAAATCTCCAAGAGTGATTGCTGATGAGATTGTAAATAAAGTAAAAAGCGAAGATCACTTCATTGAGAAGATTGAAATCGCTGGACCTGGGTTTATTAATTTCTATATCAAATCATCATTCATAACAAACGTAATTAAGGATATAAATATATTAAAAGATAATTTTGGTAATCATGATTTAGGACAAGGTGAATTCTACAACATTGAATTCGTTTCGGCAAATCCAACAGGATTACTACATATTGGACATGCACGTGGAGCAGCAGCGGGAGATTCACTATGTAGAATTCTTTCAAAAGCTGGATACAAAGTAGAAAAGGAATTCTATGTAAATGATGCAGGGAACCAAATAAAGAACCTTGCAGCAAGCATCCAAGCAAGATACAGAGAACTTTTCGATTTAGAAGCTACCATGCCTGAAGATGGATATTTTGGTAAAGAAATCATCGAAACTGCAAAAGACATCAAAAAACTACACAACGATAAATTCATCCATGAAGATGGATTTGAGTTCTTCAGACAATATGGAGTAGATTCTTTACTAAACGAACTTAAAAAGGACTTAAAGGACTTTGGTGTTGATTTTGATGTGTGGTTTAGTGAGAAATCATTATATGATCAAGACTTAGTAAATAAAACAGTGAAATATTTGATAGACAATGATTACACATATGAGTTCGAAGGAGCTGTATGGCTTAAAACAAGTGAGTACTCAGATGAAAAAGATAGAGTTATTATCAAAACTGATAAAACATTTACATATGTTACTCCAGATATCGCATATCATAAAAATAAACTTGATAGAGGATATACAAAGCTAATTGATATCTTAGGTGGAGATCACCATGGATATATTCCTCGTTTAAAAGCAGCCATTGAAATGGTTGGGGGAAATAGTGATACCTTAGAAGTAGAACTACTACAAATGGTAAAAGTACTTCAAGATGGTATTGAAGTTAAAATGTCTAAACGTAGTGGTAAAGCCATTACAATTAGAGATTTAGTGGATGAAGTTGGTCCTGATCCAATCCGTTATTTCTTCGCAATGAGAAGTTTAAATACACACATGGATTTAGATTTAGATCTAGCAATCAGACAAACAAATGAAAATCCTGTATATTATGTACAGTATGCTCATGCACGTATATGTAGCATCTTTAGACAAGCCGTAGAAAAAGGATTTAACTTAGATACATTTACTACTGAGTTTTCAACTTTAACAAGTGAAAAAACACTAGAACTAGTATCAAAACTAAGTGAATATCCTAATGCTATAAAAGTAGCAGCAACACAACGTGCACCTCATAAACTAACTAATTACATAAACAGCTTAGCAAGTTCATTCCATAGTTTCTATAATGATGAACATGTTATTACCGAAAATGCACAAAATACAAACGAACGTTTGGCATTGCTAAACGCAACAAAAATCGTGCTGAAAGATGCTCTAAGTTTAGTCGGAGTATCAGCACCAGAAAAAATGTAAAAAAGTGGGTTCCCACTTTTTTTGCTTAGGAGGATATTTATGTGGAAATTAAAGAATGAATCACTAGATCAAACGATACTTGTAGAAGAGATTTACAAGTCACGAGGGGTTCATAATTACAAGGAATTATTTAACCTTGATGAAACCTCTTTGAACGATCCGTACCGCTTTAGAGACATGCAAAAAGTAGTTGACCGCATAATGCATGCAATAAAAAGTAACCATAAAATATTAATCTATGGAGACTACGATGTTGACGGTATAACGTCAACATACGTTTTGTATAAAGTTATCAAGGAACTTGGAGGATTGGTTGACTACGATATTCCAAATCGTTTTATTGATGGATATGGACTTTCTACTTCAAAAGCCTTCGAAATCATCAATGATGACTACCAATTAGTACTGACAGTTGACAACGGAATCAAGTCGAAAAAAGAAGCGCTAATTTTCAAAGAAAACAATGTCGATTTTATCATCACAGACCATCATGAAATAGAAGATGAACTACCTGATGCATTCGCAGTAATTCATACTGCTTTATCAGATTATCCATTTAAACCTCTGGCAGGTGTTGGAGTTGCCTTTAAAGTCATCCAAGCATTAATTGGGGATGAAGCACTCGAATATATCGATATTGTCGCAATTGGAACAATCGCAGATATGATGCCTTTAATAGATGAAAATAGAGCGATAGTTAATTTAGGATTAAGAAAACTAGGTTCTTCATCAAATATTGGACTTAGTAAACTAATATCTTTTCTTGATATATACACACCAAGCGTTAGTGATGTGCAATATAAGATTGCACCTAGAATAAATGCTTGTGGACGTATGAAATCAGCGAAACTAGCAGTTCAATTACTAGACTCAGAAAACTTCCAGGAAGCGTTAAAACTGATTGGTGAAATTGAAGAAATAAATAATAAACGTAAAAAACTAACAAAAACACTATATACCGAAGCTCTAAGTATCTTAGATAACACAAAACCAAGCATTATCATCCATTCACCGAAAATGCATGAAGGTGTTATTGGTATTGTAGCCTCACGTATGGCAAACGAATTTGGTAAAGTAAGTGTTGTTTTAAAAGAAGAAGACTATACCTACAAAGGTAGCATCAGAAGCTATAATGGCGCAGACGTCATTAGTGTCCTTGGTGAATTAAAAGGTCTTTTAATCAGACATGGAGGGCATACCAATGCTGCTGGTCTTGAATTCAAGAAAGAACACTTGGAAGAATTCAAACAAAGATTCAATGAATTACTACCACAGGCAAAACAATCAGATCCATCATTTGTTGAAGGTAGAATTGATATCTTCAAACTCGGTATTGATCAAATCGTTGATTTAGAACGCTATGATTGTAAAGGGGCACTGTTTGTATTTGAAGATGTTATTCCTCAAAGCAAATATCTAATTCGAGGAGAACACACAAAACTAATCTTAGCGCAAAATATAGAGGCAATATTCTTTAGTAATAAAGCACTTTATCAAAAACTAAGAAGTAAGCAACCCGTAACTTTACTAGGTCGTTTAGACATAAACACATACCTTGGTAAATCAAAGAAACAAATCTTAATCGATGACTATCTAATTAAATAGTAATTATACTATCAAATATTAAATTATTTGTTATAATAAATTAAGTAATAATCATATAACGGAGGTTTTATAAAAATGAACTTAAAAGACTATATCGCAAACGTACCGGATTTCCCTATCCCAGGAATTCAATTTAAGGATATAACACCTTTGATTGGCGATGGAAAAGCATTCCAACATGCAACAGAATTATTTATCGAATTCACAAAAGAAGTAGGAGCTGACGTAATCGTTGGTCCAGATGCACGTGGATTTATTTTTGGTTGTCCAGTGGCAACACAATTAGGACTTGGATTTGTCCCAGTTCGTAAACCAGGAAAACTACCAAGAGAAGTAATTTCTTATAAATATGATCTTGAATATGGAAGCAATGAATTATGCTTACACAAAGGGGATATTAAACCTGCTGCTAAAGTATTAATCATTGATGACTTACTAGCAACTGGTGGAACTATAGAAGCGACAATCGCTTTAGTAGAACAATCAGGAGCTGAAGTTGTAGGAATCGCATTCCTAGTAGAGCTTGAAGATTTAAACGGAAGAAAAAAACTTGACGCTTATAAAGTTTTATCACTTATGAAATATTAGTGAGGTGATTGTATGAACACACTTGATTATTCAATACTAGAAGAACACCTTAGCAAATACATAAAGAATGAAAAGCATCTTTCTACAATAAAAGATGCCTTTTACTATGCTGAAGAAATGCATAAAGGACAATTACGTAAATCAGGTGAACCATACATCGTTCATCCACTTGATGTAGCTGTAACATTAGCTGAATATCAAACAGACCCAACCACAATCATCGCAGGGCTTCTTCATGACGTTGTCGAAGACACAGACGCAACATTTGAAGACATCAAAGAGAAATACGGTGAAGAAGTAGCCTTAGTTGTTGAAGGGGTAACAAAATTAAAGCAATATAAATTTAAAGGTGGAGACCAAGAAAAAGAAAAAGTCGCTGCCCAAGCACAAAATCATCAACGAATGTTACTAGCAATGGCGAAAGACATTCGTGTAATCATCGTTAAACTAGCAGATAGACTAAACAATATTCGTACATTAAAATCACTACCAGAAGTAAAACAAATCCGCATGGCTCGTGAAACAATGGACATCTATGCTCCACTTGCTCACAGATTAGGGATGTACGTTTTAAAGGCTGAACTAGAAGATACAAGCTTCAAATACATCTTCCCAGAAAACTATCTTAAAATCGCTAAACTAATAGATGATACCAAAAAGAACAGAAAACAAGACCTTGCTTTAATGCAAACAAACCTACAATACTTACTGACAGAAAACAACGTCGATTCAGATATCAAAGGACGTATTAAAAACATATACTCAGTCCATAAAAAAATGGTTGATAGAGGTAAAGACTTCGAAGATATCTTCGATCTTTTAGCTCTAAGAGTAGTCGTAAAAGACATTGAATCTTGTTATCGCACCATCGGAATCATCCATTCAAAATGGACTCCAATTCCAAATAGATTCAAAGACTATATCGCAATGCCAAAACCCAATCTTTACCAATCGCTACATACATCAGTAATCGCAAATGGTAAAGTATACGAACTTCAAATCCGTACCGAAGCAATGGATCAAATCGCTGAATATGGAGTTGCGGCTCACTGGGCTTACAAAGAAACAGGTAAAAAAGTACATATGACAGACGAAGTATCAAAACGTCTAAAATGGTACGGAGACCTTGTTGAATTCACAAAAGAATCAGAAGATGACAACGACGTTCTAGCATTATTACGTGATGACATCTTTAACTCTAATGTATACGTATTTACACCTGACGGAGATATTATCGACTTACCAAAAGGCTCTACACCTCTTGACTTTGCATTTAGAATCCATACTCAAGTAGGAATCAAAACAGTTGGGGCAATTGTTAATGGTAAAATCGTACCTTTAGAATACGAACTTAAAACAGGTGACATCGTCAACATGAAAACATCTGTCAATAGTTTCGGACCAAATGACAACTGGTTAAAAATCGCAAAAACTTCAGGTGCCAGATCAAAAATCAAAAACTATCTAAACAAGCAAAGAAGATCTGTTCTTATCGAAATGGGTAAAGAGGACTTCCAAAGAGAATTAAATAATAGAAAAGAAGCAGTAAAAATTGATGATAAAAGAGCGGCTGAATTATTCAGTAAAAAAGGTGTGAATTCTGTTGACGATTTGTATTACGAAATCGGTAAAAACACAATTTCACCAAACAACGCAATTAACAACTTAATTGGTGGAACTGAATACACAGAAGAAGCATTAATTGAAAGAATCAATAGATCTGTTTATCTTGATCATAAATCCGAATCAAACATCGTTGTTGAGGGAATTCTCAATCCTTCAATTAAATTATCAAACTGTTGTAGTCCAATCCCTGGAGATAGAATCACAGGTTATGTTTCAAAAGGAACTGGAATCGCAGTCCATAGAACACGTTGTAATAACTTGCAATCACTTGATGATAACCGCTACATCGAAGTATTTTGGGGTAGTGATACCTTGAAAATGTATGGTGTAAATATAAAATTAATCGTTTCAAACAGAGACAACATCTTAGCTGAAATAATCAACACAGTTACATCAACCCGTGGAAAAGTACTTCAAGTAGCCGCTTCGACAAACAAAAGTTTAGAAGGCGTAATCAAACTAAAAGTATCAGTTCACAGTAAGAAAGAACTAGAAAGTATAATTGTTAACCTACAAAAAATACCCGATGTATACGCTATTGAAAGGATGATGAAGTAATGAAAGTCATCGTTCAACGTGTCACAAATGCATCTTGCACAGTAAATAATAAACTCATCTCAGAAATTAAAGATGGTTATCTACTATTAGTAGGACTTACACACACAGACACTTTAAAAGAAGTAGAATACCTAGCTAAAAAAATAGCCAATCTTCGTATTTTCGAAGACGAAGATGGGAAACTTAACAGATCTATCTTAGATGAAAACTATGAAATCCTAAGTATTTCACAGTTCACATTATATGGAGATACTAAAAAAGGAAACAGACCATCATTCACAAACGCTTTGGCGCCAGATGAAGCGCTCGTTCTCTATCATGAATTAACGAAAATACTTAAAAACATATACAATATCAATACACTAGAAGGAGAGTTTGGGGCAATGATGGACATCAACCTTACCAATAGTGGCCCTGTAACAATATTACTAGAAAGCAAGTGATAACATGATAATAAAACTAACCAAACAACACCAAGAAGAAGTACTGAAATATTTATACCTTGAACCATCAATAAATATCTTCATTATTGGAGATATCGAGCAATTTGGATTTGATGTTGACTTCCAAGAAGTCTATGCTGAATATGTTAACGATCAAGTAAAAGGTGTTTTATTAAGATACCGTGAAAACATCATTTACTATAGCCAAGACAATCACTTTAATACTGATTTTCTTGACATCATCAACACATTTGATTATCAATTCATAAGCGCAAAAGGAAGTATTATGGAACTTCTGAAACCTCACTTCAAAGAGATGAAAGAAAAACCAATGTATTTCTGTGAAGTGTCAGAATATAATAAAAACTTTTTTGTTGAAGATGAGTTGATCCAAGAATTAAAAACTACAGAGCAAGCGAGATTACTATTTCATTCACTAGCTACAATAGAAGAGTTTGATAGTTTTAAATCAGAAACTGAAGAGAAATTTGTTGTAAATAAACTACAAGCAATTCAGAAATCTAAAACATATATGATCGAACGAGATGGATTATGTGTCAGCTCAGTAAGTACTGTAGCAGACACAACAAAATCGGCAATGGTAGTCGCAGTAGCGACTCTCCCTGAATATAGAAAACTAGGGTATGCTTCTAAATTAATGATTAAATTATTAGATGAATACCTAAACAATAGAAACAAAACACTTTGTCTATTTTATGACAATCCTGAAGCAGGAAAGATTTATCATCGTCTTGGATTCAAAGACATTGATAAATGGGTTATGCTTGTAAGAAAGTAGTGATTCTATGTTATTGTTACCAACAATCGAAACAGAACGTCTTGTCTTAAGACCAATCTGCTTATCAGATCAACACGATGTATTTGCATATGCATCAAGTCCTTTGGTAGGACCAAATGCTGGATGGAAACCACATACTACTTTAAAAGAAAGTATCGACTTTATTCAGTACTGTATTAAGAAAAGAGATTTTGGACAACCAGGTAACTACGCAATCATTCATAAAGAAAGTAACAAAATGATTGGAACAATAGAAGTACATACATTTAAAGGACACAAAGGTGAAATCGGATTCGTATTACACCCAGACTACTGGGGTAAAGGAATCATGACAGAAGCAAGTAAAGCATTAATTATTTATGCTTTTGAACTACTTAAAATAACACGCTTGACATATGCATATTTCTTATTCAATGATCGTTCAAAAAGGGTTTGTGAGAAGTTAGAATTCACCTTTGAAGGAATCATGAGAAAGAAGTTTTTAAACTATGATGGTCATCATTTAGATGAGGCAATTTATAGTATCATTGATGATGATTACTTCAATAATTCATTATCTTGGCTAGACCAAGCCAAAAAAGAAATACTATTTCGCACAGAATAATCAGTGTTTTTATTGACTATATTACTATGTAATAGTATAATCACATTTGTAAACCGATGAAATTGAATTATGTGTAATTGTTTATTCAAAGAGAGAATATGGCTGGTGTAAATATTCATAAACATACATATTAGACACAATCGAGGGAATGACTGAAATTAGTAGGTCATCACGTAACTCTGCGTTAAAGAGACGAGGGCCTAGATTACTAGGAACTAAGGTGGTACCGCGGATATTATGTCGCCCTTAGATTTAGGGGGACTTTTTTTTATACTAAAAAGGAGTGATTTTATGTATCAAAAAATGAAAGGAACTTATGATTTATTACCAGAACAAACACGTAAATACCAACAACTTGAAAAAGTCATAAGAAACGTCAGCAAAATATTTAACTATAATGAAATCAGAACACCAATCTTTGAAGCAACTAACCTATTCCACAGAGGAGTAGGAGAAACAACTGATATCGTAAGTAAGGAAACATATACGTTTACCGATCGTGGGAAACGTAGTAACACATTACGTCCTGAAGGAACAGCTGGAGTTGTTAGAAGCTACATTGAAAACAAACTATACGCTGCTAAAATCCCTGTTCAAAAGCTTTATTACGTAGGACCTATGTTCCGTTACGAACGACCTCAAAAAGGAAGATACAGACAATTCTTACAATTCGGTGCCGAAGCATTTGGTTCTAGTAGCCCAATGTTAGACGCAGAAGTAATTAGTTACGCTGTTTCTATCTTAAGAGCGTTAAAAATCAAAGATGTAACTGTTCATGTAAACAGTATTGGTGATGATGAATCTAAACAAAAATATAGAGAGGCTTTGGTCTCTTATTTAGACGGTAAAGTTGATACACTATGTAGTGATTGTCACAACCGTTTTAAAACAAACCCACTTCGTATATTAGATTGTAAAATAGATAAAGACTCAGACGTATTAAAAAATGCTCCAAAACCAGTTCAGTACTTAACTGAATCAGCAAAAGAGCACTTTGATAACGTAATCAAATACTTAGAAGCGATGGAAATAGATTACATCGTAGACGAAAGCCTTGTAAGAGGACTTGATTACTACACTCACACTGTATTTGAAGTAAATGCACACTTAGATAGTCTCGGTGCGCAAAACACAATCTGTGGTGGAGGTCGTTATGATAATCTAGTAGAATCATTAGGTGGACCTAAAACTCCAGGCGTTGGATTCGCATTTGGAATGGAACGTTTGATGTTTGCTTTAGAATCAATAAACTTCCTAGGAGAACCTGAATACTTACACTTATATATGATGGTCTTAGGAGAAGAACAAAAAGAAGAAGGAATGAAACTTCTTAATAGATGCCGTTTAGGTGGATTAATAAGTGACATTGATTTCTTAGACAAAGGAATGAAACCACAGTTCAAACTAGCAGCTAACTTAAAAGCTAGATTCATTGCCATTTACGGTGAAGAAGAGCAAAAACAAGGGGTTATTAATCTAAAAGATCAAGAATCCGGAGAACAAATCACAATTAAAAAAGAAAAACTATATAATAAAATTATCACAGAATTAATGAACCCTTCTAGCAATTGTACAGATTGCGCAGAAGAGTCATGCGATTCATGCGAATAGGAGAATAACTATGAAAAGAACCCACAATAACGGAGAACTAAGAAGTTCAGATATTAACAAAACAGTAACCTTAAAAGGTTGGGTTGCTAAGAAAAGAGACCTTGGTGGTCTTGTCTTTATCGATTTAAGAGATAAAGAAGGAATCACTCAATTAGCCTTTAACCCAGATTCTCCTCTATACAAAAAAACACTAGAAATCAAAAACGAGTACGTTCTTGAAGTGACAGGAAATGTAATCGAAAGATCATCTAAAAACAAAAAGATACCAACAGGAGAAATCGAAGTAGAAGTAAAAGAATTAGAAATCTTAAACACAGCTGCTTTAACACCAATGATCATCGCTGATGAAACAGATGCGTTAGAAGAAACACGTTTAAAATACAGATACCTAGATTTAAGAAGACCTGTTATGCAAAATAACTTTGTTGTACGTCACAAAACAGCACAAGCTGTTCGTGAGTATTTAAACAACGATAATTTCTTAGAATTTGAAACACCAATTCTTACAAAATCAACTCCTGAAGGTGCTCGTGACTATTTAGTACCCTCAAGAATCAACGGTGGAGAATTCTATGCATTACCACAATCACCACAAATCTTTAAGCAATTATTAATGATTTCAGGATTCGAAAAATACTATCAAATCGCAAAATGCTTCAGAGATGAAGATTTAAGAGCGGATCGTCAACCTGAATTCACACAAATAGATATCGAAACTTCATTCATGGATCAAGAAGAGATTTTAAACATCTCTGAAGGAATGATTAAACATGTAATGAAGTCAGTAAAAGGAATTGAATTAAAAGAAGATTTCCCTCGTATAACATATGCTTACGCTATGGATAAATACGGTGTAGATAAACCAGATACTCGTTTTGAAATGTTATTAACTAACATTACAGATATCGCTTCACAGTCATCATTTGGAGTATTTACTTCGAATATTGAAAACGGTGGAATTGTAAAAGCGATTAACGTTAAAAACGCAGCATCTGATTTCAGTAGAAAGAAAATTGATAAATTAACAGATTTCGTTAAAAAGTACAGAGCAAAAGGATTACCATTCCTTAAATTTGTGAACAACGAATTCGCTGGTTCAATCTTAAAATTCTTTACTCCTGAATTATTAGTATCATTAAAAGAAGCATTAAACGTTGAAGAAAACGATTTAATCTTATTCGGTAGTGATAAAACAGAAGTAGTTAACCAATCATTAGGACAACTTAGAAACCATATCGCTAAAACATTAGAATTATACAGTAATGATGATTATGATTTCGTATGGGTTGTAGATTGGCCAATGTTCGAATTTAGAGAAGAACAACAACGTTACTACAGTCTGCATCATCCATTCACAAGAGTGAAGGATGAAGATTTAGAGTTGCTAAATGAAGCACCTGAAAAAGCACTTGCTTATTGCTACGATCTTGTCGTTCAAGGACAAGAACTTGGTGGAGGTAGTGTTAGGATTCATAAAACAGACCTCCAAAACAAAGTATTTGACATTTTAGGAATCAGTAAAGAAGAACAACAAGAAAAGTTCGGATTCTTACTAGATGCCTTGAAATATGGAACACCACCTCACGCTGGAATAGCATTTGGTTTAGACCGCTTAGTAATGCTTTTAGTACATACTGAAAACATTAGAGACGTAGTCGCTTTCCCAAAAACAAACAGTGCACAATGTGTTATGACATCAGCGCCTAGTAAAGTAGCTGATGAACAATTAGAAGAATTATCAATCAAAACATTGATTTAATTTAAATTTTTTTCAAATTATGTTATAATGTTTAGGATTGAAGGATGTGATAAGATGGATAACAATAACAAATTCTTTAAAGATGAATATCTAAACAAAGTACTTAAAGTACTTGGAATCATATTGCTATTTTTAGCCGTGATATTTATGGCTAGCCAATTCAAAGATTTATGGTTAACCATTTGGGGTGCCATTAAAAGTGCAGGAGTACCATTTGCATTAGCTTGGCTAATTAGCTTAATCGTATATCCACTTGTAAAAGTATTTGAACGTCGTGGAGTAGGTCCTAGAGGACTAAGTGTAATGATTGTGTACCTATTAATCGCTACAGTACTATATTTCACGTTTGCACTGATTACACCTGTAATCATCGAGCAAATCAAAGAATTCTTTGCAGTAGATTATCCAAAACTTGAGATATACTTCCAAACTGATTTCAGAGTTGATTTCATTTTGGGAACAGACTTGTATGATCAAATATCAGCAACAATTTCAGAATCTGGTGTTATTGAAAACACAGTTTCTGGATTCTTAGATACAATTACAAACAACTTACCAAGCATGATATTTAGTCTAATAACAATTGGAATGATTTTACCAATCTTATTATTATACTATTTACTAGATTACGAATTAATCAATGATAATATTCGTTCAATAATCCCAATCAAGTATGAAAAAGATGCCTCCGACCTCGGAAACAGATTAAATCATACTGTTGGTGCTTACATAAGAGGGCAATTACTATTAATGGTTTCAATAGGAGCAGCAGCGACTATTGCATACAGATTAATTGGTCTTGAATACTTCTTCGTATTTGGATTGATCGTTGGATTAACCAACATAATCCCTTACTTCGGAGCATTGATTGCACTTGTTCCAGTTCTAGCTTATACCATCATCACAAATGATGTTAACCCATTCTGGGTTTTAGGTGTAAACGTAGGATTACAGTTTATTGAAGGTAATATCTTCCAACCAGTAATCATGGGACGCCAATTAGAAATGCATCCATTACTAATTATTGGTAGTATCTTATTCTTCGGTAGTTTATTTGGATTACTAGGTGTTGTATTTGCTGCACCAATGGCTGCGACAATTAGAGTATTAATTAACTTCTATAGAGAAAAGAAAGAATTACGTAAACAGAAAACAGGTACTACATGAAACGAAAAAGAGTCTATAACCGTTTCCAAGTAAACCTAATTGTCTTTTATGCAATGAGTATGATGATGGTACCAATTTTCATCGTGATTACATATATGTTCGATTTGCATGAATATACATCGTTTAATAAAGTTGTACTCATCGCTTCAATTATTACCCTAATCTTCTTCACTATAGGATTAACAATATTATTAATCACAAGAGACAAATACGAACGAAGACTAAAACCATCATACCAACGAGAATTTATGATAGTAAATGGCTTCAGTGCCTTCGGAATTATTGGAATTGGAATATTTTATACGTATCTAGGAGGATCATTCTTCTATATACCACATGTAATTATTCCATTATTCATAGG
>SDWO01000163.1 GCA_004195325.1 Candidatus Izemoplasma acidinucleici
CGACGGTGTACTAGTAGCTACTATTGGAATGCCTGCTAGATATATACATTCAACTACTTCAATGATTAGTATTGACGATCATGCCGAAGTCAAAAAAATTGTTGTAACTATCTTAGAAATGTTAAATCAAGAAAGAGTTGAAGAGATTAAAAGAAACGTGTAACAAAAATTCGATTTATGGGACCCTTAGAGGCCTAAAAAGGAGAAAGAAATGAAAACATTTAGCACAAAAGAAATTACATTAACAGCTGTTTTAACAGCAATCGTATTAGTTATGGGATTAGTACCAGCATTTGGATTTATTCCATTAACACCAATGGTAGGATTTACAATCATCCACATACCTGTATTAGTTGGAGCATATTTTGGAGGAAGAAAAGTCGGAGGATTTCTAGGATTAGTATTTGGTCTAACATCATTATTTGTAGCGTTTACAAGACCAAGTGGAATGCTAGATCCAATATTCACAAATCCATTAGTATCTGTATTACCTAGATTCTTATTTGGGTTCTTTGCATATGATGTATTAACGTTCTTGAAAGGGAAAATTAAACAAGGTTATATTGCAACTGCAGCATATTTTGGAGTAATGACTATAATTCACTCGGCATTAGTAATCACACTGCTTTACATAGCAGGTGTAAACTTCTGGTATTTTGATATTTACGGAATTAGCGAAGAATTAACAAGAGAAGGAACACTAGGAGTTATTGGTTATGTATCTACGTACTTTGTAGGCGGATCATCATTCTTTGGTTTCTTATTAACTATAGTAGTTGTCAATTCATTACTTGAAATCGCAATCGCAATAGTTGTGGGAACACCACTAGCTAGACGATTAGAATCAGTGTTAGAATTCGACAAGGAATAAGGTGATTATATGATTATATTAATAGACATAGGAAACAGCAACATAGTAGTTACTCAATATTTAAACGGGTTCAAAGAAACCTACCGTTTTAATACGGATAAGAATAAAAGTAATGATGAGTACTATGTATTACTACAGAACGTTGTAAAAGATGCAACAGGCATGATTGTATCAAGTGTTGTTCCAGAACTAAATATGATCTTTAAAAACTTAGCACAAAAATACTTGAATATTGAACCAATGTTTGTAGGGCCTGGTGTTAAAACAGGAGTGCAAATTATGATAGATAACCCAAAAGAATTAGGAAGCGATATCGTAAGTGACGCTGTTGGAGCAATGAGCTTCCACGATACCGATAATGCAATTATCGTTGATATGGGAACAGCAACTACTGTTTCAATATTAGAGAATAAAGTCATTAAAGGTGTAAGTATTTGTGCAGGTCTAGTAACTCAAAGGAATGCACTAATAGGAAACGCTTCTCAACTATCACAATTTGAGTTTAAAAACCCAAAAAGTGTAATTGGGACCAACACAATAGATTCACTGAATTCAGGACTATTACTTGGTCATAAACATATGATTGAAGGTCTTGTGAATGATATGATAAAAATTCATAAAAAAACTCCAAAAGTAATTATTACTGGTGGAGCTTCTAAATTCATGAATGGGATACTTGATAGTAATTATATATTTGATGAACATTTACTAATCAAAGGACTATATACTATATACACAAGAAACATTTAAGTTAAAATAAAACACTACATTAATTGTAGTGTTTTTTTTAACTTTTAGGGTAAGCAATCACTTTGTTCTAAATATCATTGCATCATTACATTAATTATCGAAGATAGTTTTAGTCGGATATAAATTTGTGTCATAACTAATAAATAATTCAATGTAATTACAAATTAATCTATGTTAAAATGGTATCAGTTAATATAGGAAAGAGGCACCATTATGACAATCCAAGGTAATAATTCCTCATTACAATGTAAAGTATGCGGTTCAGATACAGTTACACTAGATGACTCACAACACAAAATAACATATTCTGTATGTAACCACTGCGAATTTATATATAAAGATATACAATATCATATCTCTCCTGAACAGGAACATACTGAATATAAGAAACATAATAACTCATTTGAATCTTTAGGATATGTTAAGATGTTTGAACGATTTATTGATGAACACATAAAACCATTGAATATAAATGGGGTAGGATTAGAATATGGTTCTGGCCCTGGTCCTGTTTTAAAAGAGTTATTATCAAGAGAAGGAATCACAATGTTTGATTATGATCCTTTTTTCAATCCGAATACTGATTACAAAACAAGGAAGTATGAGTTAATCACCTCAACAGAAGTAGCTGAACATTTCACTAACCCTATAGAAGAATTTGAGCATATAGCATCTTTATTAAAAAAGGATGGATATTTAGCAATCATGACAAGTTTCCACTATAATAACCCAGATACATTCTTAAAATGGTGGTATCGAAGAGACTTTACTCATATAGCTTTCTATACACCAAAGACATTTGAAATTATCGCTGAAAAGTGTAACTTGAAAATAGTTAAGCACAACGATAAAAACGTTATAATATTTCAAAAATAAGTAAAACAAAAGGAGCCAAATTAGCTCCTTTTTTAATTCCATTTTTCAGCCCAGGTACCAATAGATTTAAAAGTATCTGTAAGATCAATCCCTTTTCTTGTAAGACTATATTCAATCTTTATCGGAGTAGTATTAAATATTGCTTTTTTAACTATGCCAAGACCCTCTAAATCTTTTAATCTTTCAGTCAACATTCTTGCTGAAAGACCAGGTATGTATTTTTCCATATCTGAGAATTTGCATGGACCTTCTAATAAACTAAATACAATTAAGGCTACCCATTTTTTTCCTAACAAAGTTAAGGTTGATTCCATTTTCGGGCATAAATTTTGATTCATAATATCAACTCCTATTTGTATTCTAACACAAATAAATGTAAATAAAAAGCAACTTACTTAAAATAAGTGCATATTTATTGAATGGCCTAAATAAGAGTGGTAAAGTTGTTACATAAAGTAAGTTACTATTTTAAAGTAAGCGGAGGTAGATATGAAAATAATTAAAGGATATAAGGCTCCAGAGTTTGATGGGAGTGTTATAAGAATACTAGCACATGAAACAGTCGACGATGTTGATCCGTTCTTGATGTTAGATCATTTTGAAACAAATAAAAAGGAAATCGGGATGGGGTCATGGCATCCTCATCGTGGAATAGAAACATTCACATATATTGTTAGAGGAAAAATGAAAGAAAAAGATACGATCAACGGAGAACTTGAAGTAAATGAAGGAGGAGCTCTTCATCTTAGTTCTGGGAGTGGAATGTATCACACATCTGTACCCACTATTTCTGAAGTTGGGATTGAAGGATTTCAGTTATGGTTTAATATTCCAATGAAGAACAAAATGGATAAACCATATTCAGCTGCCTTTCAAAACAAAGATTTTCCTCATGTTATTGAGAACGGTAGTGATGTTAAAGTTCTCACTGGAATTTATAAAGATACTGTAGGTCCACTAGATAAATCAAATCTTGGATTAAGAATGTTAGATGTAACTGTTAAACATGATATTATTCTACAAAGAGAAAAGAATAAAAAAGGATACATTTATATCTTCAAAGGAAAAGGTGTCCTTAATACAAAACAAGTATTAGAAAATAAAACAGCGTATATCCTAGATGAAGGAGAATATGTATTTATGAATAAAAGTAAAGAAGAACTAAGGTTCATATTCTGTGAAGGAACTCCATTAAATGAACCAATCGTATGGAGAGGTCCAATTGTTATGAACACAAGTCAAGAGATTGAAGATGCATATATAGAACTAAACAATAAAACATTCATAAAAGGAGAAAGAATATGAGAATTGGAATTATATTAGGAAGTACAAGAGATGGTAGAGTTAGTAAAGATGTCGGAGAATGGGTATTAAGTAATAGTAAAGATGTTAAAGATGTAGTGTTTGAAGTAGTAGATATAAAAAATTATGATTTACCATTCTTAGGAACAACTGAGGATATGACAAACGTTGGTAAATGGAACGCCAAACTAAGTGAACTAGATGCATTTATATTTGTGGTTGCTGAATATAACCACAGTATTACAGGTGCACTTAAAAACGCTTTAGACTCTGCAACAGATTCATGGAACAATAAATCTGCAGGTATTGTAAGTTATGGTAGTGCAGGAGGTTCTAGAGCGTCTGAACATCTAAGAGGAATCTTGGCTGAACTTCAAATCGCTAGTGTAAGATCACATGTATTACTATCGTTATTTGATGACTTTGAAAATTATAGTACATTTAAACCAAGAGATATTCACTCGAATAATCTGAATGATATGTATAAACAAGTAACATTGTGGGGAACTGCATTAAAAACAATTAGATAAAAGACAGGGGAACAATATGAAAAACAAAGGAATACTTAAATTTAAAGGATCGCAATCAAAAGGTGCAATGCATTTTATATTGTATAACGGAACATATGTATCAATTACTAAAAAGACATCAAGAAAAGCTAAAGATATTGAATCAGGAAAAAAACTTCAAATAGCATACAGTCTCTTCTCAAGAGATTTTAATGAAGTAGATATCAAAATTAATGAAGATAAAAAAGAAGTATATAATGTTTTTGAGTTTATGAGAGAATCAAAACACTCACACTATAAAAAATATTTAGATGAATTTGTAGTATTGAATTATACAATTGAATAAAAAGGATTCTATTTTGAATCCTTTTTTTATTTCTATATAAATGTCTAACAAATATATGATACAATAACTACAATAAAAAAAATCTCATACAAAAGAGGTGTCAAATGGATTTAAAATTCGAGTTGCCTACAACAAAGAGAAAAAAAGAAGCGATTGAATATATCAAGGAATTCATAAAACATGATTCATTAATTAACGGAACTGGTGGACTAGATATCAACGATTATGACAATTGGGTTACAAGAAAATCAGACTCACACAGTGGAAAACCAGAAACTGGCAGAGTGCCTTCAAGTACTTATTTTGTAATAGATGAATCACGTGATCGTATTGTCGGAATGATAAATATTAGACACAACTTAAATGAGTATCTTATTGTTTCAGGAAGTGGACATATTGGGTATAGTGTTAGACCAACAGAACGAAGAAAAGGTTATGCCAAAGAAATGCTAAGAAGAGGTTTAATAATTTTAAATAACGACTACAATGTAGAAGAAGGATTATTTAGTTGCTTCAAACATAATATAGGTTCAAAAACAGTGATATTGAGAAATGGTGGAGTGTACCAAAGGTCATATTTTGAAGAAGATAACACTGAATCTCTTGTGTTTACAATCGATTTAAAAAATAAATAACCACTCTTTGCCCTACTTTATTGACTTTTGAGCACATTTTGATATAATATTGGTAACAATAACTAAGGAGTGGAATAATGATTTTTGAAAAGATAAAAAGTATAATTGCAGAAGAATTAGGTATTGAAGCTGATGAGATTAAATTAGAATCTAATTTGGCAGATGATTTAGGTGCGGATTCACTAGATTCAATTGAGTTAATTATGGCAGTTGAAGAAGCGTTTGACGTACAAATTGATGATAACGAAGCTACTAACATTAAATTAGTGTCTGATATTGTCAATCATTTAGAAAAAGTTAAAAATTAATACTCGCTGAATTCGGGTATTTTTTTTTACCAAAAAACAAATCACGATCAATAAACTGTAATTTTAGGTCTTCATTAATGTAATATAAAGATACTCAATATTATAGAGTATTTTTTTTATTTATACATAGAATTATGTTACAATGATACTAAGTGATTGAGGTGGAAAGACATGAAGAAATTGATTTTAGTAGATGGCTCAAATATTATGTTTAGAGCGTATTATGGAACTGCGTATAGTGGGAACTTAATGCAAAACAGTAAAGGACAATATACAAACGCGGTATATGGTTTTGTCGGAATGATAAACTCACTTTTAAAAGAAGAGTTTACCCACATTCTAGTAGCGTTTGACAAATCAGGGAAAACATTCAGACATGAACATTTTCAAGATTATAAAGCTGGTCGTAAACCAATGCCAGAAGAGTTTAGGTCTCAAATAGGTTTGATTAAGAAATCGCTTGATGTTTTAGGAGTAAAACAAAGAGAGATAGAATTAATTGAAGCAGACGATATTATAGGAACATATTCTAACTATTATTATGATCAGTTTGATGAAATCGAGCTAATCTCAAATGATAAAGATTTACTTCAACTTATCAATGACAAAGTTCATATGAGAAGTAGTAAAAAAGGAATGCAAAATTATACAAGTTATACTCCAGAATATTTAAAAGAAGTTATGGGTGTAACTCCTGCTCAAATCACAGATTTAAAAGGACTAATGGGTGATAGCTCAGATAATCTTCCTGGTATACCAGGTGTAGGTGAAAAAACAGCTGTGAAGTTGTTAAATCAATACCAGACATTAGAAGGTGTATTAGAACATAAAGATGAAATCAAAGGAAAATTAGGGGAACGCATTAGAGAACATTATGAATCAGCAATCCTTTGTAAACAAATAGCTACAATTAAACTAGATGTTGAATTTGAATATACTTTAGATGATGTTAAGTATAACGGAATCAATGAAGATGAATTGTTTGAATTTTTTGAGGAATTAGAACTTCATTCCTTAATAAAAAGATTTAGCAAAAAAAGAGTGATAAAACCGCACAAAGAAATCAACTTCAAAGTGCTTGATTCAGTTTATGATATTGATGATGTTTTAAAACCAAATAGTAATATCATATTAGAATCTTTTGGTGAGAATTATCATTCAGCAACTCCTCTTGGATTTGCGATTGTCAATGAAGTAGGGAATTTTTTCATTCCATATGAAATGATTCATCAAAGCATCAATCTTCAAATGTATCTAAGTGATGAGCATGTGAAGAAGAACGTATTTGACGTTAAGAAAATGAAAGTAATGTTAATGAGAGATAATTATGATATTCAAGGAGTAGACTTTGATTTGCTTTTAGGTGTATATATTTTAAATCCAGCAAACACAAAAGAGGATTTTAGAGTTGTTGTATCTAGTTTAGATTATACTAACGTAAACTACTTGGAAGAAGTATATCAAAAAGGCGCTAAATACAGTATTCCGGTTGCTAATGTATATCAAAAGTATGCTGTTGAGAAAGCAGTTGCAATCAAAGAATTAAAAGATGAATGTTTGAAACAAATAAAAGCAAATGATCAAGAACAACTACTTAACGAAATTGAATTACCACTCGCTTCAGTATTAGCGGAAATGGAGTTTGAGGGAATTAGAGTTGATAGAAGTAAACTTCAATCTTTAAATACAGATATTAGTAAAAAGATAGCGACACTAACAAAAGAGATTCATATGCTAGCTGGACGTGAATTTAACATAGGTAGTCCAAAACAACTTGGGGAAATCTTATTTGATGAGTTAGATTTACCATTTAAGAAGAAAACAAAAACAGGATATTCTACGAATGTGGATGTATTGAATAAACTTCAAGCGTATCATCCTGTTATTGAGAAAATAATGGAGTATAGAACTTTAACAAAACTGTATAGTACTTACGTTGTAGGATTGGAAAAATCTATTTTAAAAGATGAGAAAATCCATACAATATACAGACAAGCGTTTACCTCTACAGGTAGATTAAGTAGTATCGAACCAAACCTTCAAAATATCCCAATAAGGTATGAAGAAGGAAGAGAAATAAGAAAAGTGTTTGTTCCTAAAATGGGGAATAAATTACTCGCAGCAGATTACTCACAAATTGAACTAAGAGTATTAGCTCATATGGCAAATGAACAAGTGCTGATTGATGCATTTAACAACAATGAAGATATCCATACAAAAACTGCTCAGCAAATATTCAGTAAAGATGAAATATCTTCACTAGAAAGAAGACAAGCAAAAGCAGTTAACTTTGGAATAATTTACGGGCAAAGTGCTTGGGGATTAAGTGAAGGAATCAATATATCACCAAAAGATGCAGATAGATTTATTAAAAAATACTATGAAACATTCCCAGGTATAAAAGGGTATATGGATGAGGTAGTAGAACATGCGCTTAAAACTGGATTTGCTGAAACATTGTACAAAAGAAGACGTTACATTCCAGAATTAAAAAGCAGTGTATATATGCAACGTGAATCAGGAAAAAGAAATGCAATGAATGCACCTATCCAAGGAAGTGCTGCAGACATAATTAAGATTGCGATGATCGATATCCAAAACGCAATCAAGAAACAAAGACTAAAAAGTAAATTGTTACTTCAAATACATGATGAACTAGTATTTGAGGTTGATGAAAATGAAATTGAATTAATGAACAAATTAGTTAAAGATGTAATGGAATCTTGTATTTCCTTACAAGTTCCTTTGAAAATTGACAGCAATATTGGTGCCAATTTATACGAAACAAAATAGAGGTGATTTTATGAAGCTAGAAAGAATTATGAGAAAGAGTTTCATTGTTAATGTTTTCTTAGTAGTATTTAAAATAATTAGTGGAATGCTATTCAATAGTCTTTCATTAATCGCAGACGGAATACACAGTGTAAGTGATTTACTAAGTGATGTCTTCGTGATTTTAGGAATTAGACATAGCGTAAAACCACCCGATGATGATCATCCATTTGGTCATGGAAAGTTTGAGTATATTTTAAGTTTATTCTTGGGATTATCAATCATTACGATTGCATATAATTTAGGGAAAAATGTAATAATAAATTTCAATGAAGTTCCGAGAATACCACAAACAATAAGTTTAGTTATTGTCGTACTTGTAGTTGTAATTAAACTGTATTTGGCTAAATACTTAATTCAAAAAGGGAAAGAAATGGATAGTGAAATCATTTCAGCTTCCGGTAAAGAATCATTAACTGACGTCTTTAGTAGTGTCGTTGTATTTGTGGGAATACTAAGTGTATTAATAGGTAATCATTTTAAATTAGACTTCTTATTAAAAGGAGATAAAATAGCTTCTATAATTATTGCACTATTTATCGTTAAAATAGGAATCGAAATCATACTAAGTAGTATTCGTTCTTTACAAGGTCATACAGTAAAACAAGAAATCCAAAAGTTCTACTTAGACTTAATAAATGAAGTAAACGGAGTTATCAAAGTAGATCACCTAGATATGATAGCATATGGACCATATTACCAAGCTCTTGTTGAAATAAGAGTTAAAGGTACAATCAGTGTTACAGAAGGTCACGATATCGCACAAGAAGTAACTGAAAAATTAAATAATAATGAAAAAATATGTCATATAATTGTGCATGTTAATCCGGAGGAATAACAATGAGTTTAATGATGAAGCGTAAAAGTATTAGAGAGTTTAAAGATATAAAAGTAACCGAAGAAGAAATAAGGCAAATACTTCATTCAGGAATGCAAGCACCAAGTGCTGTAAACCAGCAACCATGGGACTACATAGTGGTTGATGATAGAGAGTTATTAGACAAACTAAGTACAATGTCTCAAGGGTCTTGGCCTCTAAAAACAGCAACATTGGCAATCATCCCTGTACTTAGAGAAACAGATATTGCTCCAAAAATGACTGTTCAGGATATAGCTGCTTCAACTGAAAACATTTTGTTAGAAGTAGTGAATCAAAATCTAGGCGCTGTATGGATAGGTGTATATCCATTAGAAGAACGAATTGATTATATTAACAGTATATTTGAATTACCAAAAGAAAATTTACCATTCGCGATTCTTGCAATTGGGCATCCACTCAACGACAAAGAAGTAATTGTTAGATTTGATGAAACTAGAATATTTAGAAATAAATGGGGTAAGTAATGCCGGAACTTCCAGAAGTCGAAACAGTCAGAAATACTCTTAAGAAATTAATTCTAAATAAAACTATAAGAGATATTGATGTCTTTTATGAAAAAATGATTAGAAACGTGGATGTAGATACATTTAAGGAAAAATTAGTAAACAAAACACTAACTGATATTAGACGATATGGAAAACATCTTGTATTTCAATATGAGGATGTTCTACTAATCTCACATCTCAGAATGGAAGGTAAATACTTTATAAAAGACTTAGACCTCCCAAGAGAAAAACATGAACATGTAATATTTTATTTTAAAGACGGAACGACATTGAGATATAATGATACTAGGAAATTTGGGACATTCGATTTATCTACAGAAGAATTACTATTTACAACAAGTCCTGTAGCAAAATTGGGGTACGAACCTTTTGAAAAAGGTCTTACAGTTCCTTATTTATATAAAAAATTGGAAAAAAAATCAATCGCAATTAAGAGCGCTTTACTAGATCAAACAATTATAACTGGTCTAGGTAATATTTACGTTGATGAAGTTTTGTTTTTATCAAAAATTCATCCAGAAACTGAATCGAAAACATTAACGAAAAAACAACTAAAACAAGTAATTCAAAATAGTCTTATTGTGCTAGAAAAGGCTATAAAACTAGGTGGAACTACAATTAGGAGTTATACCTCTAGTTTAGGTGTGACAGGTCGTTTTCAAAACGAACTATTTGTTCATACAAAAGTTGGAGAACAATGCCTTGTTTGCAACACAGTAATCGAAAAAATAAAGGTCAATGGTAGAGGTACATATTATTGTCCTGAATGTCAAAAGAAAAACACAAAAAAGAAGTGACTCACTTCTTTTTACTTGCTTAAATTTGTGTTATAATTTACTCCAAGTGTAAAGGAGGGTAATCTAATGACGAAAATATTAGGGTTAACCGGGGGAATTGCTACAGGGAAATCAACAGTTTCAAAAATGTTTCAAGATATGAACGTTCCAGTAATTGATACAGACTTAATTGCGAGGAATGTTTTAAGAAAAGGATCAGAGGGATACTTTGAAGTTTTAGCATATTTTGGGGAAGATATACTATTAACAGATAAAGAAATCAATCGAAAACTACTAGGACGTCTTATTTTTATGAACAAAACCAAAAGAGATGCATTAAACGAAATTGTTCATCCAAAAGTATTAGAAATTTGTTTGAGTCAAATCGACGAATTCAAAAAACAAAAACTACCTTTAGTAGTACTGGACGTACCACTACTATATGAATCAGGATTCAACAAGAATACTGATTTTGTTTGTGTTATCTATACAACTAAAAAGAAGCAATTGGAAAGACTAATGATCAGAGATTTAATTGATGAGGAATATGCATCAATGAAAATAAAATCACAAATGACAATCGAGGCAAAAATTATACGTGCTGACTTTGTCATCAATAATAATCATTCAATCTTAGAAACAAAACATCAGTTTAATGCGATGTTAAAAGAACTTGAGGTGAACTAAATGGGATTACTAGATTTTACAAAAACATTATGTGAAACAAAGGAAATTCATACAGACAGAGAACTAAGAACGAGATACTATAAAACAAGTTATACAAAACTGAAAGAGCAAATAGAAAAGTTTTGTGATAATAACGGATTGAACATCAAAAACATAAATGATACTCATGGTGAAATATTGATCCAAACAGCTAAATATCATGCTATAGTCTCTGTTATACAAGTATCACCACTAGAAACTGCTTGTGATATCAAAGTACAAGCATATGGCGTATTTGGGATGCATAGACCAAGAAAAACAATAATATCATTATATGAACACTTAAATAAAGCATTGAAATTCAAAGGAGTAAGTTTACATCCATAAGAAAGAGTGATTATTTTGAGAACACAACAATTTAAGCTAATTACATATCAAAATATTGACTTAGATGAGCGTAACGTTGTTACGCTTCTTTACCAACCTATTATTGGATGCAGAGCTTTTAGTTTATACAATACAATGTGGTCGTTAATAGATCGTTCAAGACTAAAAAGTCCTGAATATACGCATCGAAAATTATTTGATCTACTAAGTTTAACACCTGAGGAATTTTTAAAAGCAAGAAGAGTTTTAGAAGCAATTGGGTTAATGGTTGTATATCAAAATGATGATCTATATTTATATGAAATTAAAGCGCCTGTAACGGCTGAAGAATTCATTAAGCATGGTAGTTTAGGGGCATATTTATTTAATAAAATTGGGAAAGCAGAATTTGATGAGATTAGTAGTTTATTTAAAATAAGTGGTGTAGAGAAAATCGGGTTTAAAAATATAACTGTGCACTTTGATGAAGTGTTTAAATCTCTACCAGTAGGTATAGAAACAAACGATGAATATTTATCTAGAAGCAAATCAAAAATAAATATGAAACATAAATTTGATTTTGATTTATTTGTCAGTGGACTAAGTAAAAATTATGTGGACAAAAGAAGGTTAACAAAAAAAGTGAAGGATCAGATTATTCATTTATCTTTCTTATATAATTTAGATGAAATAGCGATGCAAAAAGCATTCATGGATAGTGTAGATAATGAACGTAATATTCACTTTGATAAACTAGTAAAAAGATGTAAGTATTGGGCAGGAATGTTAAATCAAACAAAAATCGCTTTGGAAGAAGTCGAAACTGATGTTGATGTAACTTATAAATGGGCAAAAGAATTGTGTGCTAACCAAGAACCCATAGATGTTCTAGGTATCTTTACCGGACAAAAACCTTCCACAAAAGAAAAAGAAACATTAGTAATGGCAATGACTGAATTTGACTTACCAAGTGATGTTCTTAACTATCTAATCATATATGCTTTCGGACAAGCTAATGAAAATGGAGGAAGAAAATTACTTCCTGCATTTAATTACTTAGAGGCAATTTACACTTCATGGTCTCGTCAAGGTGTTAAAACAATTGACGATGCACATAACTTAGCTATGAAATATAAAGAAGATAGAACAAAGAAAACAAATAAAGGGTCATATAAAAAATATCCTAAAAAACAGAGAAATGAACCAGATTGGTTAGAAAAAGTTAGGGAGGAATTCTAATAATGGAAAAAATATATTTCAAGCATGAACAGATTAATAAGGATAAATTAGTAGATGACCTTATGGAATCTCCAATATTAAGAAATTTCTTTATGGATAATGACTTAACAAGTGAGTTTATTCAAGATAACTTACTGGAATTCATGAACTATAACACAGAGAAAAACCGTTGCATTGAGTGTAAAGGTCTTGATACATGTAAACAAGATAACCGAGGTTTTGAACCTGTTATTTTTTACAGAAATTCAATGGTAAAAAGAAATTACAAAAAGTGTACGTTCTTTAATACATTTGTAAATCAAGCTAATGATGAAACGCTAATTGACGCAATGCATTTACCTAGTAGTATACTTGAAGCAAGTCTTGAAGATTTTGACTTTAAAAGAGGTAAAAATAAAACAGTTGTACACAATAAAATGATGAACTTTTTAACAAAATATAAACGTGGTGAAAAACCAAAAGGTTTGTACTTGTGGGGTCAAAACAATGTTGGGAAAACATACTGTTTAAGTGCACTTGCCAAAGAATTAATGAAGAGTCACGTTAATGTTGTTATCGCATACTATCCTGATTTAGTAAGAGAGTTTAAATCAAGAGTTTATAATAACTCAGTTGAACCTCTAATATCTAAATTAAAACAGGTAGAAGTACTGATGTTAGATGACATCGGTGGAGAAGGAGATAGTGTTTGGGTTCGTGATGAAGTTCTAGGACCAATCCTTCAATACAGACTTTTGGATAACAAAGCTACATTCTTTAGTTCAAATTATTCTAGAAAGCAACTTAATGATTTACACTTCTCAGAATTTAGAGATAATAACAAAACAAAATCAGTTAGAATAGTTAGACGAATTACCTCATTAACAAAGAATGATAATGAAGATTTTCAAATAGAAATGTAATATTATTTGACAATTAATTTTATTGATTTATAATTAAAATGAAATACATTGAAGAGGACACGATTAATACATGATATTTACAAGAGAGATGCTGACGGTGAAAAGTATCATTTATCCCTATTAATTACTACCTTGGAGTAGGATCTGAAAAGAATCCCGTATGCTTACGTTACAAGTTCTGAGTGCTAGAGAAATCTAGAATCAAGGTGGTACCACGGATATAATTCGCCCTTAGTTTTAAGGGCGATTTTTTTTA
>SDWO01000161.1 GCA_004195325.1 Candidatus Izemoplasma acidinucleici
TTACCAGCATTAGTGTTTATCTTGTTACTAATTATAGTATTTAGTTATAAGATGGATAACTTCTTGCCTTCTTTGTTCCCACTCGTGGGTATTCAAGGATTCTGGGATATAGCTAAAGGATTTATAATTCCTGTAGTTGCAAGTGGATTACCTGCAATCGCTGGATTTACAAGAATGCTACGTGCTGAATTATCTGAGGTATTAACATCAGAATTCGTACTACTAGCAAAAACAAAAGGATTAAGTCATACACAAGCAGTATTAAGACATGCAATAAGAAACTCTATCGTTCCAATGTTACCAATTATAGTTGGTTCGTTTGCAGGGCTTCTTGGTGGATCGTTCATCTTAGAAAAAGTGTATGCAATACCTGGTGTAGGTCGTGTTACGTTACAAGCGTTAACTGCTGGGAACTACGATTACAATGTAATCATGTCTTCAAGTGCTTTCTACAGTATTATTGGTTTAATTACTGTATTAATCGTCGATCTATCATATGGTTTAGTTGATCCACAAATCAGAATGGGGGCGAAGAAATAATGAATAAAAATTATCCTAAGGACTATTTTGAATTAGTTCAAGACACAGACCGCCTTCTAGACAAACCGTTGAAAACAAAGCAATTAAGTTATTTCCAAGATGCTATGTTACGCTTTGGAAAAAACAAATATAACGTAATTGCATCAATTATATTATTGGTTATGATTCTATTAAGTATTGTTGTGCCTATGATTACACCGGCTCGATTTTATAATCAAACCAATTCTGCATTATCTACATTACCTCCAAGAATGCCTTTGATACATAACCTTGGTATTTTAGATGGTACGAAAAAATTTAAAGAACAACCTGTTGATATTGAAACAATTGATCCTGAGACAAACATTGGGTTCCCAATTGGATTCTCAACAGATTACATTGATATGGATTCAGTAACTAACGCAATTTTAGTTGGTTCGATTCCAAGTCCACTTTACCGTGGTGGAACAAATGAATTATATATTAATTATGATAAAGACAGATTCTCAATTGTTTCTCCTGAGAACTTCTATGATGAAGAAACTGAGGAAACAACTGTATATTTAATTACTATTGAAGCAGATAGTGAATTTATTGTTGATATTGAGGAAATGGAATCTGGTGGAGTTGTAACAATATTCTTTATTGAATATATTGCAGATGCAGAAGCACCGACTTCATGGGATGAATATACTGAGCTTGGAAGTATCACTGAAGCAGGAGTACACACTATTAGTGTTGCTGGTGTTCCAGAAGGTACTGTTGGTAAAGTTGCTATTCAATATGAACTTGATGAAACAAGTATTGATGGTAGTGAACGTATTGTATTTAATTCTGTTACTTTAAACAGAGAGGTTAGCTTAGGCGATGCTTCTGAAATTGAAGATGACGTATTTGAAGGATATCGTTTAGCTATATTTGATCAAGTTGCATATGGTACAACTATAGTGGTAGACGGTGAAGATGTTTTAATTAGTGATGAAAATGGTCGTTATGTTCGTCGTAACGCTGAAATGACTGTTGCTAACTTTACATATGACGTATATGGTGCTTTATTTGCCGCTCAAGAAAGAATTATTGGTAAAGAAGAGTATTTACAAATACTAATTAATAATCCAGGTATGGAAGACTCTATGCTACCTGATCCGGAATATCCAACTGTTACTTCAAAATGGATATTTGGTGAAGGTTACCCATTATCACAAGTTATTAGTAAAGATTCTATCACATTAGGTGGAATTGAGTATAGTAACTACCGTGTAATGATGGATGGATCTTATGCATTAGGATTTGATGATATTCCATTCTTCATATTTGGAACAGATGTATTTGGTAAAGATTTATTTACTTTAATATGGTTAGGGTTGAGAACTTCTTTACTATTAGGGTTCTTAGCATCATTAGTTAATATCGTTGTTGGAGTCATATGGGGTGCTATTAGTGCTTACTATGGTGGACAAGTCGATATGTTAATGGAAAGATTTACAGATATTTGGGGTAGTTTCCCACAGATTACAATGATCGGTATTATTACTGTATTAATTGGTCCCGGATTCTTAGCCTTATTTATCTTCGTAGTATATGATGGATGGATTCGAGTTGCTAAAGTAACTAGACTTCAATTCTATCGTTATAAAGGTAGAGAGTATGTTCTTGCTGCACGTACGTTAGGTGCATCAGATCGTAGAATTATATTCAAACATATCTTGCCGAATGCTCTTGGTACAATTGTAACTAGAGTTATCTTAAGTATCCCAGCTGTTATCTTCTTAGAAGTTAACTTATCATACTTAGGATTTGGTATTGGTAATGGACAATCATTAAAAATTGGTCCAGTAGAATTAACTGGAACTTCAATTGGTGTTATTTTAAATGATGGACAACAACAAATTTTTGCTGGTAATCTCTGGCTAGTTATTTTCCCAACATTGATTGTGTCAATCTTAATGATTACATTTAATATGTTTGGTAATGCACTTAGAGATGCATTAAACCCACAGTTAAGAGGTAATGGATAATGAGTAAAGATATAATATTAGCAGTCAAGAATTTAGAAGTATCATTTAGAACACCAAATGGTTTAGTTCGTGCTGTAAGAGATGTTTCATTTGAACTTGAAAAAGGTGAAACATTAGCTATCGTTGGAGAGTCTGGATCTGGGAAATCTGTAACTCTACGTACTATTATGGGTATATTAGCTCGTAATGGTGTTGTCAATGGTGGAGAAATAAATTATCGTAACCAGGATTTAACTAAGTTATCTGAAGCGAATTTTCATAAAATTCGTGGTAACAAAATTGGTATGATCTTCCAAGATCCACTATCAAGTTTAAATCCAATTATGAAAATCGGGAAACAAATCACTGAAGCAATGTTAGTGAATGGGAACCGTATTAAGAACCGCATGCGTGATCTATATCACCATGAGTTCCATGATTATTTAAATAAAATAACTTTAATTAAGCTTTTAAAAGAAGATATTGAAAATAAGAAATTCGAACTTCTTAAAGACGAAGAAGTATCTAAAGAAGAAGTAAAAAAACAATTCGCAGCTTATAAAGCTGAAAAAGTTGCTTTAATAGCAACTGAAAAAGCGGAACTTCCTGGTTTGAAAGCTAAGTACTTAGCTAAGAAAAAGGAAGCAAAGGCTATTGTTCGAGTTGAGAAAAAAGAAATTCAAGATAAACAAAAAGTAGAATTATCAGGTGTTCAATCTAGATTGGCTGATTTACGCTCTGATTATAAAATAGATCAATCTGAAGATTTAAAAAGTAAAATTGATGAAGTTAAACAAGAACTTGAAGAAATGAGAGAAGATTTTACTAGAACTTTCAAAGTAACAAAAAGAGAAGCAAAAGAACGTACAATCCAAGTTATGACGGAAGTAGGTATTCCAGAACCTGAAAAACGTTTTGAACAATACCCATTCCAATTTAGTGGTGGTATGAGACAACGTATCGTTATTGCGATCGCGTTAACTGCTAACCCTGAAGTATTAATTTGTGATGAACCAACTACTGCTTTGGATGTTACTATTCAAGGGCAAATCTTGAAATTAATCAAAGATTTAAAACTGGAACGTGAATTATCAGTAGTATTTGTTACGCATGACCTTGGTGTTGTTGCTAACATGGCTGATCGTGTTGCGGTAATGTATGCTGGTAAGATTGTTGAATATGGAAAAGCAGAAGAAATATTCTACGAACCACAACATCCTTACACATGGGCATTATTATCAAGTGTTCCAGATTTAGATACAACAGCTAAATTATTAAGTATTCCTGGTACACCTCCAGATATGTTATTCCCTCCAAAGGGAGA
>SDWO01000119.1 GCA_004195325.1 Candidatus Izemoplasma acidinucleici
ACTCTGATGACGAAACCAACTTCATTGTTCAGTATGGAAACCTTGCTGACTTTAGTGATGCTTTGGAATTATCTTTGGATGCAGATATGGTTTCAGCATCTGTTTCAGGTCTTTCTGAAAGTACGGAGTATCACTTTAGAGTTAAAGCAGTAAACAGTGTTGGTTCATCAGACTGGTCCAACATTACCCAAATTATGACTGATCCAACTAGTTCACTTGAGACAATCCCAGATGAACCTAGTGCACTTAACGTGATTGTAGTTTCGAATACTGAAATCGATGTCTTTTGGACTGATAATTCTGATGATGAAACCAATTTTATTGTTCAGTATGGAATACTTGCTGACTTTAGTGATGCCACAGAATTATCTTTTGATGTAGATGTGGTTTCAGCATCTGTTTTTGGTCTTACAGAAAGTACGGAGTATTACTTTAGAGTTAAGGCAGTAAACAGTGTTGGTTCATCAGACTGGTCCAGTATTACACAAATTATGACTGATGCAACTAGTTCACTTGAAACAATCCCAGATGAACCTAATGTACTTAACGTAATTGTAGTTTCGAATACAGAAATTGATGTCTCTTGGACTGATAATTCTGATGATGAAACCAATTTTATTGTTCAGTATGGAATACTTGCTGACTTTAGTGATGCCACAGAATTATCTTTTGATGTAAATGTGGTTTCAGGATCTGTTTTTGGTCTTACAGAGAGTACGGAGTATTACTTTAGAGTTAAGGCAGTAAACAGTGTTGGTTCATCAGACTGGTCCAACATTACACAAATTATGACCGATGCAGCTAGTTCACTTGAAACAATCCCAGATGAACCTAGTACACTTAGCGTAATTGTAGTTTCGAATACTGAAATTGATGTCTTCTGGATTGATAATTCTGATGATGAAACCAATTTTATTGTTCAGTATGGAATATTTGCTGACTTTAGTGATGCCACAGAAATATCTTTTGGTGTAAATGTGGTTTCAACATCTGTTTTTGGTCTTACAGAGAGTACAGAGTATTACTTTAGAGTTAAGGCAGTAAACAGTGCTGGTTCATCAGACTGGTCCGGTATTACCCAAATTATGACTACTGGTGGGTTTGCTTCTGAAGTAATTGACATAAGAAGACAACAAGTCCTTGCTTATATAACTAACTTGTCCTTTGGCAATGCAACAGAATATATAGGTACAGTGAGTGGTCAGAATTGCTATCACGGAAATCAAATCACAAATGAAGCCTGGAGCCAGGGATATATATCAATGGTTGAAGATTTATACTATGAAACTGGAGAATGGGTTGGAATGATTGGACTTGATTACGAGTACGATCAGATTTTTACTCCTGCAGAACTTTCTGCTGCCAATCAATACTTGATTGATTATGCTAATGCAGGTGGTTTAATTACAATCAATTTATCACCGCAAAATCCATGGGTGAATGATGAAATGGATATTCTGAATAATCCGGGATCACCTGGTGGTGATTCTTCTCCTCAGTCAGATTATAGTAGAAACGCTGTAACATCTCTTTATGATTTAATTGATGAAGATAAAGATGTCAATGAAGCATGGATGAGAAAACTAGACCGTATTGCTGACGCTCTTGAAGAATTGAGAGATGCTGGTGTTATTGTTTTATGGCGTCCTATGCAGGAAATGAACGGAAATTGGATGTGGTGGGGGATGGGTTCTCATCCTAACGATCCGCAACCATATATAGATGTTTATCGCCATATGTATGACTATTTTACCAATGATAGAGGTCTTAATAATCTGATTTGGGTTTATTCACCTAATTCTTCATTTGGTTAT
Source organism: Candidatus Izemoplasma acidinucleici (assembly GCA_004195325.1). Classification (GTDB taxonomy): domain Bacteria; phylum Bacillota_I; class Bacilli_A; order Izemoplasmatales; family Izemoplasmataceae; genus Izemoplasma; species Izemoplasma acidinucleici. The sequence goes on from SDWO01000119.1 coordinate 1,815, forward strand.
CCAGATGTAATCAATAATACTTCTGATTGGAATCGTAGTGTCACCTGGGCATATCCAGGAGATGAATATGTCGATGTTGTTGCAGGAACTGAATATGACAACAACCTTGTTATACATGATTATGACTATTATGCTTCATTAGGAAAACCTATGGGCATGGCTGAAATTGGTCCAAGTTCCACAGATAATGACTTTCAAATGGATAACACAGTTGTAGTTGAACAAATCTCAAATTACTACCCACGTGTTGCGTATTGGATATCTTGGCATTGGAATTGGGCCATAATAAATCAAAATCAAGCAACTGAGCTACTTACTGATTCAAGGGTTATTAATCGTGGAGACTTCGATACTTCACTTGAGACTGGAGATATTATTGACAATCCAATAGTCGAAGATCCTGAACCTATATCTGAAAGTCTTACTGTACATTTTTTTAATAATAGTATAGTAGACTGGGATGAACCATATTTATATTTTTGGTATAATTCTGAGGGAGAGCTTATTTCTAATGATTGGCCTGGATTATCTTTGACAAAAGAAGGTGATTCAAATTGGTATAATGGGACTATAGAAGATGTATATGCGTCTAGTGTTATCTTTACAACAAGTTCATCAGCAGGACAAACTGTCGACCTGTATAGATCATCAGAAGGCTGGTTTGTTCCAACTGGTATTGACAGTGAAACTGGTAAAATTGTTGGTACATGGTATGATTCCAACCCTGACACGAATTAAAATAATATAAATTAAGTTCTAACTATTAAAGTATTCATCTATTATCGTTATTCAAGGAAATTCCACTATATATACAAAGAGGGTAATAAAAACCCTCTTTTTATAATGTATATATCATTATTTGCAGCTATTTATTTTACAGTTCGTTTTATCATCCTGTGTTGCAATTTAATATGTCCTAATTAGCAAATGCACAATACTTCTTATATAAAAACTTCAATATCCTACAACTATGAGAGATATTTATGGCTCATATATGACCTTTATACTTAGTACTGAATCACTTAAAATATTAATACAAGGGGATAAAAAGGAAGTAACCTTGTAGAAAGAGGTTTTTTTTTATGAAAAAGATTTTAGTTTTTGCACTTCTAGGAATTATTTATTTAACTGCTTCAACTCAGGTTTATGCATATGAGTTTTGTGGACCTGACGGTTGCGACACTGAACCAGTATACTATTCTATTATTTATTATGAAAATGGTGGTTCAAGTATGTCCAATATATCTAGACCAGCAGGTAGCACAGTATATGAACCCACAGATCCTACTAAACCTGCATATGTATTTGTTGGATGGTACTCTAATTCTTCACTAACTACTCCATATTCTTTTCCAGGAGTAATGCCATCAAGCACTTTGCGTTTATATGCAAAATGGGAATTTGATGTTACAATTCTCACTTATGATGTTCCAAATTTATTAGATGACGATAATGATGTAATAATCTTCCAATCTGATGACTTAACACTAATCTATAGAACTTGGTTGGTGGAATACTTTGCAAGTAACACTGATGTGACTTTTGTTGAATTCGACCCTCAAATTCATGACGAACATGATGTTGAATTAGTATTTTCTCTAAAAAACCCTGTTACGCAGAGTGCATGGGAAAATGGAGATTGGAATTCAATAAATCAACCAACACCTAATCCTAGTCTAGTTTTTGGACAATGGATATCTGACAATGACCCTTTAATAATGGGAAGCAATCCTGAACTGGGAACCTATCATTATGCATCAATAATAAACTTAACTCCTGCTTCTTGGAGTACTATGACTTTAGATCATCAAAAAGAGTTACTACTTCATGAAATTGGACACGGACTAGGGTTAAGACACCCAAATTATGGTATATATGGATTAACTGCACCTTCAGATAGTGTTATGTTAATAAATTCTGAATACTCAGATTCTTATAATACTGTAGAAATAGATGCTATTAATTATATGGCTGATCAAAATTAATTTATTAAGGTAGACAATTACTGTCTACCTTTTTCTAT
>SDWO01000027.1 GCA_004195325.1 Candidatus Izemoplasma acidinucleici
GATTTAAAGTTACTCTTTAACTTTGATATGGACTCGAAAGATCGTGCAGTTGTGTTATTGGTTGGATTGCCTCAGCTTAATAATACGTTACGTTTAGTCGCTCATGAACCATTAAGACAACGGATTACCATGAACTATCACTTGGAGGGTTTAACTAAAGAAGAAGCTAAAACTTATGTTACAAGTAAGCTTAGTGGTGCTAAATGTTTTACAACGATATTTAGTGAAGGCGCCTTAGAAGGTATTGTTAATGCAGCAAATGGAATACCTAGAATTATTAATAAGATATGTAATGCCTGTTTATTGATTGCTCATAACCAAAGCTTAAATGAGATCAACAATGATATAGTTATGTTGGCTGTTAACGAAATAGAGATTGGATAGTGTTGAAACCATAGTCATCAAAAACAGGTGATTATGGTTCTTCTTTTTATTTGATGCTCTTCCACATTTTTCACATACGAATCGAGCCTTGTCTATCATTGATACATATTCATCAAAATTTTTATTTAAGTCTTTTTTTACCATTTTGCATAGTTTTGCCATCATTACTCCTTATTTTATTCTATTGATAACAATAAATTATAATTTATATTCATACATACCCAGAATATGTTTTTCTGTATCATATAAATGATTTCAAACCGAAAAGCAAAACAAACCATAAATACAGTTTTAAATGTCAATCAAATTGCATAAAATATGGATAAATAATTAATTATTGATATTTCTTCAAAATTCGATTTACAATTAATATTTTTTAGTATACTATATAAGTAGGTTTACATTATTTACTATTGGAAGGAGTTTATATGAAATCAACAGGTATTGTGAGAAAGGTCGACGAATTAGGTCGTGTCGTTATCCCAATTGAATTAAGAAGAACTTTAGGTATTGACGTTAAAGATGCACTAGAGATATTTACAGCAGAAGATACAATTATCTTAAGAAAATACAACCCATTATGCTATATTTGTGGTGATTCTGAAGAATTAACATCATTTAAAGGCAAAAGAGTTTGTGGTGGTTGTGTAAAACAAATGAAAGAAATGAAATAATTAAATTAAGAGTGGAAACACTCTTTTTTTTGCGTAAAAAAGAGGCCTAAGCCTCCAATTAATCTTTTATTAGTGATCCAATTCGAACAAAGAAAAACGCAATTAGTAAAAATAGTCCGAGACCAAGCATCACATAACTTACGCCAAATTGATCAGCTATAAACCCTACTAAAGGTGCAAATACTACTGTAAATAGTGCTTTCATTTGAGATTCTACACTAAGTACAGTTGCTCTTTGGTGCTTCTCCATATGATCATCACATACATCTACAAAAATAGGTTTCCTCATATCTCGTAATATATACAAGATTACATATACCAATATGATAAGAAGATACATCTTCACTTTAATAACAAAGAACAAACCTACCAAACACAATCCTAATAGAACATAAAAAGTATCTAATAAGTTAGCTGAGCTAGTAAATTTCATAAGTTTATACGCACTTTTTGAAGCAAATGCACTGATGATATAAATCATACCATAACTCACACCTAGTACAATCTTAAGATTTTCATCTGGGGTCATCGTTTGTATTAGTAAAAAGCCTGATGAAATAATCAGAACTTCCAAGATGGGCTGTATGTAATCTTTTATACTTTTAAAAACAGCTTCAAACGAAGCTGAACTTAACAAGATTTTCCGTAACACGGGTCTTTTAAGCACATCAGATAGATGTGATTTCATTGTTTTGAAGAAACTCTCGTTTGTAGTAATGCCTTCTCCATTTAGACTGTTTGGGTATGATACGATTAAAAACAGATCCAATATATAAGGTATAATCGAAGCTAAGAAGATATATCTTGAACTAGGTACATTTAAGATTAACACTATAGCTAATACCGAACTTATCGCTGATCCGATTAATGAAAACGATCTTGTTCGTCCATAAACGAATGTTTTATGTTTTTCCCATCCCTTTTCTTCCAAGTAGGTATAAATCATTGCCTTATGAGTACCAGATCGAAACGCTTCACCTAAACCAAAGAAAATCATACCTACAGCAGCAATCCAAAATGGACCAATCATAAAGAAGAATACAAAGGACACAATATAGAATGCAAAACACATATACAATTCCTGTTTTCTTCCAAAATAATCTGCAATCACACCTGAAGGTATTTCAAAGATATAAGTAATCGCTTCTCTTATTGCATACAAAATACCAATTTGAAATAGGCTTAGACCATTTCCCATTAAAAATATCAGTAAATAGGGTTCAAAGAATCTTAGATTCTTAAGAAACCCATATGCTGAAAATTTCCAGACTTGTTTGTCTTTTTTTATCTGACTGTAGACTTCCATAATAACTCCTTAACATAATCAGTGCATCTATTTGTTTGTTCTTCAATAATTATAACAATAGTTTATAAGATGTTCTCTCATCCATTAACAGTATAACGCCAAATTAATAATTTGTCATGCCAATTAAGGTTACATTAATAGCAAATCCACTTAGTTATTTAGCATTTGAACTGTGTACTCTCTAGCTATTTGACTAAAAAAAAATCCAATTTGGTATGAAACCAAATTGGATATAATTTAACCATTAACTATTTCTTCTGCTGATAATTTTACATCTTTCTCTAAAGAAACCATGACATCGACTTCATGTCGTAATTTAGAAGTTATCTGACTGCCATATGTTGCAGTATCTTCTATTGTAGATGTTAGATTTTCAATTGCATGTTGTATATCATTTGTTCCGTTTGCCTGCTCTTCTATTCTACTTTTCATGTGTTCAACTGCTTCATCAACACTTTTGATTTCATTCAGTATTGAAGATATACTCGTTGAAGCACTTTTAACTTCTTCAAGATTCTCATGAGTGGAAGTTGCTGTTTCATTTACTTTTTCTACAACACCTTTGATTTCAACTTGGATATCTTTCATAATATCAGAAATCTCTTTTGAAGACTCTTGAGATTGTATTGCAAGTTTCCCAACTTCATCAGCAACTACTGCAAAGCCTCTACCTTGTTCTCCTGCACGCGCTGCCTCTATTGATGCATTTAGTGCTAATAAATTGGTTTGATTTGATATATTATTAATGATATTGATGATCTCATATGCTTTACTTATAGAGTCATTTAAGTGCTCAATTTGTCCTTTGATTCCAATTATTTCTTCAGAAACACCTACCATAGCATTAGTAATCCCAGTCATAGCTGTTATACCATTGTTCGCTTCATTCATTACACTTTTACTAGCAGAAGTAGCTTCTTCAACCATTGCATAAATATTTGTTGATAAGTTAGTGATCTCGTCTACTGTGGCATTGACCTCTTCAGATGTAGCTGATAACTCATCGATACCTGCTGTCATTTCAATAACCTCATCGACAGCTATTTTAATCGAATCATTAGAAACAACAATTCTCTCAATTATTGAAGCTAATTGATCAGAAACCTTTTGTTCTTTAACTAAACTTTCTGCTATACCTACTGCTCCAATACAATTACCTTGATCATCTCTAATAGGATATGTGACAGCTCTAAATGGTATACCATATACCGCTGCTGGAACAACTGCTGTAATAATCTTATTACTTTTAATAGTCGCCATTAGAGGATCATCTGCAGGAATTGGCATCCCTTTCTGTATCTTAACATCAAGTGCATCTCCAGGTGCGTATGCAATAAACTCCTTTAAGTTGGTTACAGATGCCATGATGTCTTTTTGCATCACTTCTTTTAGAAAAGGTATAAAATCTACAAATACCTTGTGTTGATTCTTCTTAAACATATAATCCTCCATGCTATTAGTAA
>SDWO01000155.1 GCA_004195325.1 Candidatus Izemoplasma acidinucleici
TCAAAGAAAAGAAACTTAAAAAAGGTGACTTATTTGCGACTGTAGCGTTTGGTGGAGGATTTACTTGGGGCGGAGCTTTAATTGAATTGTAGGAGGATACTATGAAAAGTTTACAAGAATTATTAGGGGTTGAGTACCCCATTGTTCAAGGGGGAATGGCGAACATTGCAACACATAAACTTGCAGCTGCTGTAAGTGAAGCTGGTGGTTTAGGACTAATTGGTGCTGGTGGTTGGGATGTCGACAAAGTACGCTTTGAAATAAGAGAAACAAAAAAGAAAACAAATAAAGTGTTTGGGGTAAACATCATGTTAATGAGTCCCCATGCTGAAGCGATAAGCGACATGGTTATCGAAGAAGAAGTAAAAGTAATTACAACAGGTGCCGGTAATCCTGGGATCTATATGAAAAAATGGAAAGATGCAGGAATTATTGTTATTCCTGTGGTTCCAAGTGTTGCCCTAGCAAAACGTATGGCAAGAGCTGGTGCAGATGCATTGGTTGTTGAAGGTACTGAGGCTGGTGGACACATTGGTGAATTAACTACATTTACATTAGTACCACAAGTTAGAGATGCTGTAGATTTACCAATCATAGCAGCTGGTGGTATTGCTGATCATAGAGGATTTGATGCAGCGGTGTGTTTAGGTGCACAAGGTGTTCAAATTGGAACTGTATTATTAGCTAGTGAAGAATGTCCAATTCATATCAATTACAAGAATTCAGTTGTCAAAGCAAAAGATACTTCTACAGTAGTAACAGGTAGAGGAACTGGTGCTCCAGTACGTGTTATTAAGAATAAAATGTCACGTAGATACATGGAACTAACAAAAACAGGTGAAGTTGAACTTAAAGAATTAGAAGAACTAACTCTGGGTAGTTTACGTAAAGCTGTATTTGAAGGTGATATGGAAGGTGGAAGCATTATGGCTGGACAATCTGCAGGACTAGTAAAATCAGTTCGTCCTGTAAAAGAAATTCTAGATCATATCTTCAAAGAGTCTAGAGTATATAAAGGACAACTTAAATAATGAAAACAGCATTTATGTTTGCTGGCCAAGGAGCTCAGTATGTAGGAATGGGTAAAGATTTCTTTGAACATTCTGAGAATGCAAAAAACATCTTCTTGCAAGCTGATAGAATTCTTGGATACAAGTTATCTGATATCATATTTAATGATGAAGAAAAATTAAATAATACGTTGTATACCCAAGTAGCAATGTTTACTTTATACGCAGCTACTTTAGAAGTGTTAAAAGAAAACAATATTGATACTGATTATACATGTGGATTAAGTCTTGGTGAATATGGAGCTATGTATCATAGTAATGTATTTGATTTTGAAACAGGTCTTAAGATACTGGAAAAACGTGGAGCGTTTATGAATCAAGCTTGCCTTGCTACAAGTGGTAAGATGAGTGCGATTATAGGACTTGATGTTGAGGTATTAGAAGACATCATTAATAACGCAAAAGGTTATGTGAAAATAGCGAATTATAACACTTATGGTCAACTTGTTATAAGTGGTGAAGAACAAGCGGTTTTAGATGTGAATGAAGAAGCATTGTCTAAAGGTGCAAAGCGTGCTATTTTATTGAATACTAGTGGACCATTTCATACGGATTTAATGAAAGAGGCAAGTGTTCAATTAAAGAGTTATCTATTAGATTTAGAATTGAATGAACCATCTAAAAAGCTATTAATAAATACAACAGGTGATTTTTTTGATCATGAGGATTTAAAAGATGTAATGCCAAGTCAAATAACAAGTAGTGTATTATTCTATCAAATGATAGAGAAGTTGATTGAACAAGGTGTAGATACTTTTATTGAGATTGGTCCAAAAAAGACATTGAGTGGATTTGTTAGAAAAGTAAATAGAAAACTGAATATTGTGAATGTTGAAGATATGAATTCTTTAAGCAAAGCAATAACGAAACTGGAGGAATAGTATGAGTAAACAGGCAAAAACGGTAATCGTAACTGGTGGAAATACTGGAATCGGTAAAGAGATTTGTTTACAGTATGGTGCAAAGAAAAACAATATTGTTGTGAACTACATCTTCGATGAAGATGCAGCAAATGATGTTGTAGCTCATATTGAAAACCTTGGCGGTAAGGCAATAGCTGTTTATGGTGATGTAACAAAACTAGATGATTGTAAAAACATTGTAGATCAAGCAGTTGAAGCATTTAAAAAAGTTGATGTTCTAATCAATAACTCGGGAATCACAAGAGATAATCTTATGATGCGTATGAGTGAAGATGATTTTGACATGGTAATAAACGTTAATTTAAAAGGTACTTGGAATATGTGTAAATCTGTGACTCGTCATATGATGAAAAACAGAAGTGGAAACATTATTAATATTTCAAGTGTTGTTGGTATTATGGGTAATGCTGGTCAAGCAAACTATGTTGCTTCAAAAGCCGGGGTTATCGGATTAACAAAAACTCTTGCAAAAGAGTTTGGTGCTCGTGGAGTAAGAGTGAACGCTGTCGCTCCAGGATTCATCGATACTAAAATGACACAAGTCCTTAGTGATGAAGTAAGAGAAGGTTTCATTTCACAAGTTCCATTACGTACATTTGGATCTCCTGTAGATGTTGCTAATGCTTGTATCTTTTTATCAAGTAGTAAAGCAAGTTATATTACTGGGCAAGTTCTAAGTGTAAATGGCGGTATGATTTAATGAACCTTAAACCTCTTACAATCAATGGCAAAGAAGTTAAGTTTCCAATAATACAAGGTGGTATGGGGATTAGAATAAGTCTTAATAAACTAGCAAAAGCATGTATGAATAGTGGTATTGTTGCTACTATAAGTGCTGCTCAAGTTGGGTTTTTAAGAAAGAATTTTAAAAAAGATACAACAGGAACCAATAAAGAAGAACTAATTAATGAAATCACAAAGAGTAGAAAAGAAAATCCTGATGGTATTTTAGGTGTAAACCTAATGCATGCTATGAATGATTATGGAGAATATGCAACGTTTTTGGCACAACAGGATATTGACTTTATAGTTAGTGGTGCTGGACTTCCTCTTGATTTACCAGAGTATCTTAAAGGTACAAAAGTAAAAGGTGCTTTTATTATTAGTAGCGCAAGAGCTTGTAGAATCCTTCTTAAAAGTTGGGATAGAAGATATTCTTATATGCCAGAGTTTGTTGTTTGTGAAGGACCTTTAGCTGGTGGACATTTAGGATTTAGTAAAGAAGACTTTGAAAATGGTAATGTAACTTCGCTAGAAGATATCATTACATCGGTTAAAGAAGTTGTGGCCGTATATGAAGAAAAATACGGAATTAAGATACCGATTATCGCTGCTGGTGGAGTTCATGATGGTCATGATATGGCTAACATGATTAAAATAGGAGCTGATGGTGTTCAAATCGCAACTAGATTTATCGCAACCGATGAGTGTGATGCTAGTGAAGAATACAAACAAATGATTATAGAATCTAAAGAAGAAAACATTGTAAGAGTAGATAGTCCTGCTGGATTACCTGGTCGTGCAATAAGAAACTTTTTGACAAAAACACTAGAAAAACATAATATTAAAGTTAGTTACTGTGTTAATTGTTTGAAAACATGTAAGAAGGTAGGAATTCCTTATTGCATAACTGAACAATTAGGTAATAGTTCAAACGGTGACAAAAACGGGTTAATATTTACTGGAGCAAAAGCGTATTTAATTGATAAAATGGATACTGTAGAAAATATAGTAAAAGAAATAATAAGAGACTGTAGAAAAGATTTACAATTAGTTGGAGGATAACAGTATGAAAAGAAGAGTAGTTGT
>SDWO01000093.1 GCA_004195325.1 Candidatus Izemoplasma acidinucleici
ATATAATAATATATTGTATACTGAGATAGGGAATAAATCTAAGAAGCCCTCAAAACGGTTTTTTTTATTGGAGGAAAATATGAAAAAATTGCTAATAGTATTTGTATTAACTATGTTTTTAGTGTCATGCGACCAAAGTGAAGTTACATCTAATGGTGATTCTGATAAAGAAGAAATTAATGAATTAGAAAACGAATTGATAGAATTACTTTCAACCTACCAGGATAGTATAAGTAGTAAAGACTTATTCGTTGCACAAATATCGTATACTGAAGAAGAGAATCATTCAACTAGAACGGCATCTATCTCCACTTATGGTATTGTCTTTACAAACTCATCACCGTTTTTACATTGTAGAAGTCTTTATGATATAACAACAAACGTAAATGAAATAAACTCATGTGTCACTGAATCTTATGAAGGTTTCTATTACAGAAACAATGTAATGACTAAATCCGGGAACTCTTACAGTTCAAAAGAACCATCTTCGTTACTATTTGATTATTACTTGAATGGTTCAGAAGTAACGAAAGACCGTTTTATATATACAGTTACAACAAAAGGGGGAAACGTAATAACTAATATAGATTTATTAGAATTAATACTTAACTTCAATGAATACCTTGAAGAAGATAAAGAAGCAGAATATGATTTAACCGATATCACAATAGTAACAACTTTTATCTTTGATGATTTTGGTACACTTCTTGAAATCAGTTATGACCTAACTGACTATTTCCAAGAAGTATATGATGTCGTCGGACATAAAACAGGAATCATATATTCAATTGATTTAGAATACCACCCTCTGACAACATTAGACGACTTTTCATATGATTATGAGAATTACTCTGATTGAACCAGTAGTTCATAACATTTATGGGGAACACATTGAATATAAATAAAAAGCCAAATAAATTGGCTTTTTTTATTTTATCTTTCCTTCTAATCCAACACTATTAGGTAAATAATCGTTATAACTTCAGTTGATTACTCATTTGCTTTTTTAAGGTGAAACACTAAAATAGACTTCATCATCTATAATTTCAAAGAACATAATTATGCCTTGAATCATCTCATTATCATCTTGAACTGGCATTGATGTTTGAGTGAAATATATATACAGGTATCCGTTATCATACGGAAATTGAGAAAAGTCTAGCAGGAATGTTTGTCCATAATCACATACTGTTTGTTCATTTACAGTTGTAGAGCTTTCACATTTAGTATCATCAGTTATAAAATCCTCTAGTGTAAATATCTCACTATATAAAGTCTCGTAGAGAATATTATCAAACCCCTCTTTCCCATATATGGTTATATCTATTTTCATCCATAGTGAATCTGTATTACTTGTTTCAGGATAATCTTGTCCATAGTTAAATGTAATACTTATTTCATCATTTATCGATTGGATATCATCAACAATACTTATTGATGTAAAAATCGGGAATAGCATTGGTTCTCCAGCTGAAGAAATCAGTAAAGCTTCACCAGTTAACAAGGGTTGATTATTAGGTTCATTTATCTGGGATACCATAACTATAGTAATAACAAAAACTAACAAGAAACCAGCTAGTACACTGCTTAATATGACGTTCCGTCTTTTTCTGTTCCTAATCGGTGGCGTTCCTGATAAGTTAGATTGAATTCTATTTATTTCAATTTCACTAAAATTGTTTAAATCGAAATCAGAATTTGGTTGTTTCTTTTTATATTTACTCATGCTGATCCCTCAAATCATCTTTGATTTTTTTTATTGAAAGGCTAATAATGTTTGAGACTGTTTTTTTGTTCATTCTCATGGAGATTGCAATTTCACTTGAACTAAGTTCACTAAAGAAATAAAGATTCATTATTCTAACATCTCTTTTACTTAAACTTTTGATCATCAATTTCAATATGATTGTAAAATCTTCAGCTTTAATTAAAGTTTCTAATGTATCTTCGCTATCTGCAATTCTAGCAAAATCAATTTCACAATTCACTTTTTTCCTAATATATGCACTTTTCCAATAGTTAATGACATGGTTGTTTGCAATTTTATACAACCATGTTCTTACTTTAGCTTTTTTCGGATCATATTTATGATAGTTTTGGAATGTTTTAAAGAACACTTCTTGTGTAAGATCTTTGCTATCTTCAACGTTCTCTATTTGTTTTAGAATGAAAACAAATATTTCATTATAGTGTTCCTTCAAAACATCATCAAATATTGGTTCCTCATCAATATATGATTTCAATATTATCACACCCTTCTATTATATATACAATTTAGCTAAGAACTCTTCCCGAATCTATCTCATTTTACCATATAAAAGATTTTTCTTTTATAATGAAAATATCTTTTTGATGTTGGAAATCACCATTTTATTATTGAATTCATCATACTAAATGTCATAATTATTACGATTCATTTTGATATCCATAAAGGAAATGTTTTCATTCCTCAGAATGTAATTAGTAATATTTTTGTCTTCTTGAAATCGTTTGGTCTTTTCAACACAACCATATCTTGTAAAACACCCTTTGCAATGCTCTTTATCGATAAGACTCTTCCAAATCTCTTTTTGTTTCAAATAATCAAATCCTGAATCAATATTCCTAATTACCAAATCCTCAATACCGATAACTCCTGGACATGCATATATCTGTTAATCTGTTAAAGATAGAAAACCTCAAGATAGTTAATCGTCAATGGTGTTTAACCCGAGATACAAAAACATAAATTAATTGTATAAACTCAATAATATTTACAAGTAGCGCCGACCACATATTGCCCAAGAAAAAAACTCCTTATTATTTAAGGAGTTTTTCTATTTTATTAAGTATTTAGTCAACTAACTTTCTGTGAGTGAATGCTAATACATAATTTTGCTTATCACTATCAACAACACTGAACACACCACACCAAGCATAATTATCATTTGAATCAAGTCCGATACTAGTATTAAACAAACCTGTTGTATATATCTGCTCATCTACTATTAACATCTGATTAATTCCAACACCTGTTTTCATATATATTCGCTCTTCAAGCACTAAATCAAGAGAATATACATTTATTACTCCTGAGAAATACTCAACAAAACCTTCTTTGGTTCTAGTTTCATACTCACTTCCGCCAATATAGATTAAATCATTATCAAATATTATGTCTCTTGCAACGAAATGTTCTAAATTTGTTTCAATCGGTTGTATTTCAGAAACACTGAAATCATTATCCAATAATACCAAGTAACTTTTTCTATTCTTATCATCCATTGATAACATATATAATTGATCATCATACATTTGTATTTCTCCAGCAAGGATTTCATCAGGTAAATTTATCTCATCAACATAGTTCAATGATCGATCAAAAATATAAAGATTGTTAAATACTAAAATGTCTCTCACATTAAGGACCGTTATCCCAACGACAACATGATCATCATCACTATACACTACACTTACTCTTGGTTCCCATGAAGTATACTCTGTTATTACATCATGTTGATACTGAATAATATAATTGTTATCTCTATCATTATCAATTGAATCAAAGTTAACATTTATCTCAGATAATGTAGATTCATACTCAAGCATACTGTAAGTGAATGAAATTATATCTCCATTTCTAAATAACTTTGGCAATATTGAATGAACTTCATAATTGATTTGGCTGAAGCTAACAACTTCCCCATTTGGACTATATATCACTTCTCCCAATGAGTAACCATCGTAATAACCACCAAAGGTACCACTAGCAACGATATTACCATCATCATTCACATATACTGAACTAAATGTTGATGACTCGTCGACCTTATCCTCGATATAATACACATCATCCCAAATTAACTCTCCATCATAATCATATTTAACAATATATGATCTTGTATTCTCATAATGATGAGATGATTCATTCGGGTCACTAACAGATAGTCTTGTTCTACCCACTACCACTATTCCATCTCCAATATCTATTGAGTCATAATACTCACTTGATATATTACTAATTTTGGGTAAATTATATGTGCTTTTGGCATACGTCACTATAAACATAATGCAAAAAATAAGCAGCAAGGACACTAGTATCTTTGGTAGTAATGATATTCTCTTTATTTTAGATATAGTATTTTCACTGTTAATCTCAGAAGATTTTATCCAAAGTATTAGGATTCCAGCTAAAAACATAAAGACTATTGCTATAGATAATACAATGTTATTCCCCATAATTTTCCCCTTTTATATACTCTAAAACATCTCCTGGTTGACACTCGAGTATCTCACAAATTTTTTCCAAAGTACTAAATCTAACCGCTCTAGCTTTTCCAGTTTTCAAAATAGAAAGGTTTGCATTAGTCATTCCAATTAGTTTACATAATTCTGTGGAAGTCATTCCTTTTTGTTTTAGAAGCAAATCTAAATTAATCTTTATTGGCATTATATCGCTAAATCCGAATCCTCTTGTAGATTAATAGCTTTAATAAAGATATTAATAAACAGAATCATTAAAGCATATATGAATATATACTCCATACTTAATGTCAGACTTCCAAAAACAATAGCATTCATAAATACTTGAACAAGTATCCTAATAATGAAAAGATTTGATACCATCTTAATAGATTTAAGTACACTCATATTAAATTTAAACTGTGAATCAAAGTTTCTCACAATTGAATACATAATTTCCATAATAAAGAAATTGATAGAAATAATCACTATTGAGAAAGTTACTAAAATCACTTCATACCCACTTATCATTTCTGCGTAATTGAGATCAATAAACCCAGATGAAATGATATCCATACTCCCAGTAGTTAGATAAGAGTAAATTTCATACATAAATAATACAACAAACAAAATGAAAAACAATTGTAGAAATCTAATAGAAAATTTTAGTAATTTAACCTTTTCAAACTTTCGATTATTAATATCGATAGAAGTAGTTGAAAAGGCAACATACATAAATAAAATTATTGCAATAAAACCTGAAACAAAATTCATAGTAATCATCCTCCTGCTATATATTTTATCGAATAACAATAAAATTGTCAAGAATTTCCGTCGGAAAATACTAAAGGAGTAATACTTTCCAGAAATTGAAAAAACCAATAATCTCTATTGGTCTCTGCTTTTTTTATGTCAATAATTTTCTAGTTGACTAATACAATGCTTGAAATGATAAGCAATGTTACTCCACCTACTATTAATCCAATCCCAAGTATTAGATGCATCTTCTTTGCTGTATGAAACCCTAATTGATATACATCTTTACTAAAGTTAGCTATAAATATAACACCAAAAACAATCATCGCAGCTAGTACAACTCCCGTTAAACTTCCAAATAATCCATCAACTCTAAATCTATACATCTTTATCCCCCTTAAGTAATCTTAACTTCTCTATTATGGGAATGTCTGCTTCTGCCCAGTCTAGAGAATCTAATTCTTCTTTATCTAACCACTTCATATCCGCATGTTCGTTTAATACGAAGTCACCAGTGAATGAATCTACATAATAACAATGCATCTTTAACTGAAATGTAGAATACTCATGTTCTACTGTCATTAAATAATCCCCAATAACACTATCTATCTCTAACTCTTCTTTAAGTTCTCTATATAACGCATGTTGGTTTGTTTCTCCATCTTCTACTTTACCACCAGGGAACTCCCACTTAAGTGCTAGTTCTCCTTTATCTTTTCTTTGCGTACAAAGAATCTTATTGTCTTTAATAAGTATTCCTGCAACTACTGTTAGTTCTTTCATATGTTCACCCCAAGTTCGTTAGATTTCTATTAGCTAATATTTTAAATGAGTGATTACAATACTATCAATCCATATAGTAGCATCTATTCCAACTGAATTCATTAAATCACCTAACTCTATAATAATACCACCATTATTACAATCCTGTTGTATGAAGTAGAATAAATTATATGTAACCATCTCTTCATTGAGATAAAGGTTATGAGAGTATCCTCTATCATATGTTTGATACTCCCCTGTGTCTAAATCAAATTCACCTATATCAAAGAATATTTTTTTAGTTTCTGTACTTGATTTAACTGTAAATGTAATTAGATACCAACCATCTTCTTCAAATGGAATACCCATATAATCAATTCTTGGATCAATTGAATCAGTACCTGAAGTTACTACAAGTTTTAATGATCCTTCTTCAATTGAAACATCGATAGAACCAGTTGAACCAGTATGTGTGTTCCAACCTTCTATTTCTGATTCATCATCAAAATTCCACTCATTAATAACTTGAATATCAGCAGGTATATATGGATGTGTTGATGCAATCCATAAAGTACTCAGCTGACGTGCAAATAATCCGTCATGCAACACTTCATAAACAAAGAAACATTCCATAAGTATTGATGGAATATTAACATATCCATCCTCGTCTATCTCACAGTTTTCAGATGTGACTGTTAAGTATTCTGTATAATCAATTTCAGATTGATCGGTAACAGTAACACCTTCAAAAACATTAAAATACTCATGGGTGCCAATCCAGGTCTCACTTTCAACATTAATTGTAAGAACAGGTGTTTCCTCTTCTTCCACAGCATCCCTCTTACAACTTATCAATGTAAGAGCTATTGATGATAATAAAAGTATTGTAAGTATTTTTCGCATAATAAAAACCTCCCAAATTAAAATAATCAGAAGGTTACATTAACCATACATAAATAAATCCCATACCTTCCAAACCTATTATAACATATCGCGATATAATTAAATGTCCCATTTAGATGTATGTATTCCATACACTACTTCATCTGTATAGATTGGGTTACCTTGTTCATCGTTCCTAATAAAGAACCTCTTCTCAAAATACCCCTCTTTTTTAAGTCCTATCTTTTCCATCACTTTCCATGATGGAATGTTCTCAGGATTACAAGCTGCCTTTATACGGTTAGCATGTAATGCTTTGAATCCGTAATCAACAAGTGCTCTACAGCTTTCTGTACAATATCCTTTTCCCTGATACAATGGATTAAAGATATATCCCAAATTATACTCATTATTAACCGCTGGGTTTGTTTTTCCAAGAAAAACATGCCCTATTACTTTAGGGTCATCAATAAGGCGTACCGTGTACAATAAATCATGTTTTCTTAAATACGTAAACACTTTTTCAAAACTATCTTTTGTAGGATAGTCTTCTCTTTCATATTTCATTACCTCTTCATCTGAGACATACTCATATATATCATCAACATCAGACTCTACTGCGAATCTAATATCTAACCTTTTTGTTATTAACATGGATATCACCACCTGTTACTATTATATCATAACCAGAAATTCTATAAAAAAAGATACAATAACATACGATTGTTATTGTATCTTTTTTATTTGATGTACATTCTTTCTAATACTTTAACGTCGTTTTTTAACATCATAACAAGTTCTTTAGGTTCTTTAACGTATACACTGTCTCCTAAACTCAATACTTTGCTTTTTGTAATTCCAAGATTATAAGAGTTAAAAACATAACCATTATCATTCTCTTCTACATCACATTCAAATATGTGTTCAATGTGTTCTTGAGACAATGCATTTGATTGTAGAATTACTTTATGTTTCTTTTCTTCTATAAATATACCTACCTTACTACTAAGGATATTCTTAGTTGTATTAACTTGTGATATAGGAATCTTGAATGTATTATTAGTTGCTTCTATATTTTTAAAGCTATCAATCCTTAAATGGATTGATAGTTTAGGATAATCATTATGCCCATAAATATACCAAGCATCATATTTCCGATAAACTAAGTATGGATCAATTGATATCTTAACTGTCTTATCATCCACTACAATATCCGCTCTAACAGACATTTTAGTTTTAATTGAGCTGTGTATTACAATAAGTGAGAACAAGGTCTCTGATTCCATATTATAGAGTGATACTGTCTCATTAAGATTATTCTTTAGATAACTTAGTAAAGCGTTATACGTAACACTTATATCTCTATCCAGACGAGAAAGCAGCTTTATAAGTTTATTTAACTCATCAGAATAGATATTATCAAGTAATTGATCATCTCTATCAATTAGAGTATATCCCCCATCTTTACCTGTGGTAGATAAAATTCGGATATCAAAGGTAAGAAGCTCATCACGATATCTTCTTACTTGTTTATTAGATACTTTTAAGACACTCATAAAAGTGTTGATCTTGATTATCTTATGTTGTTGCAACAAAGAAAGCATTGTTAACATATTATAATGTTTATTCATGCAACCACCTCAATTACATTATACACCATTGTGGTCGTCTATGTCCACAATATAATTGATGACTAGATTGCTATCCCTAGTAATTCTTTATTTACATTTAAGAATATTCATTTATAATTAAGTATATAGTATAAATTAGGTCTATACCTACACAGTATACTAGCAAGAGATGTAATTTATACCACCAACAATGGTTGATAATTACTTTGAGAGAAAACACAAGATGTCAACCAAGTTGACATCTTTTTATATTGAGAGGAGAAAAAAATGAAGAAACTTACAATGGTATTATTACTATTTCTATCATGTTTAAGTATTAGTATACTAACTACCCAAGCTGAATCTGTACAAACAGATGTAGATGGGTACGACTACTATCAAAAGCTAGACATCATTGATGTTGAGGCTGGTTTTTACTCTAGTATAATGCTTACACGTGATGGAAGAGTATTTACTTGGGGACGAAACAATCATGGACAATTAGGTGATGGAACAGTTGTCGATAAAACAACACCTGTTGAAATCACAGATAGTTTTGGTTTAGCTGCCGGTGATAAGATAGTCGCTATAGAAGCCGGCGATTTTAATGGAATGGTATTATCAGACTTTGGTAGAGTATTTATATGGGGTGACAATCTTTACGGTCAGATTGGTAATGGGGGAACTACAGATATTCTATCCCCAGTTGAAGTTACAATCACTTTGAGCCCTGAAGAGACAATAATTGATTTAGCTCTCGGGGGAAGAAACGCTGGTGTAGTTACATCTGATAATAGAGTATTTATTTGGGGTGAAGGCGCATATGGAGTAATTGGAAATCTCAGTTATACAGATCGCTTATCACCAACTGATGTAACAAGCCACTTCACACTCGCAGAGAGTGAAGTTATTGAAGAGATAGATTTAGGAGTTAAAAACGGAATTGCCTTATCAAACTTAGGTATTATATATGGATGGGGAAATGATGAAGACCAAGCAGTTGGTGCATCTGGCTCTGGCCCATACTTAGAACCTGTAAGTTTGATGAATATGTTCCTATTTAACCAAGGAGAATCCGTAGAATACATTAATGCTACACTATACAACACAACTATTATTACTACTGAAGGTAGAATGTATAAATGTGGGTCTAACATCTATAATAGTGTGATGATACATACAAACGATAGTCTTCCATGGATAGAGGAGAATCTTGAAATGCCTTTAAACCCAGGAGAATATATCATATTCGAAAACGGTGGATACTCATCTCTTGCTTATACTAACCAAGACAGAATGTTTTCTTGGGGTTATAATAGTGTCGGGCAACTCGCAAATGGAAATGTATCTAGTTATTATGTTTATGATACTTCCAATGATGTCCCTGTTCAAAACGGAGAAAAAGTAATCGATATAGCCTCTGGTTTCGTGCACACTGTATTTTTAACAGATCAAGGTAGATTATATACAGTAGGTTCAAATAACTACGGACAAATAGGAGACAGCGGCGCTTCCGCTTTCGCAGGTCCAAAAGAAATGAGTACTGATTTTGATACCTACACAATCACAAACTTTACATATCCAGGAGAAAATCCAAATAACGTCACAACTATAATTGATACTGATGGTGATGATACTATATTTGAAACAGATGATTCAATGTCATTTATTGTGTATCCTGAATATAATATATATCCACATCTTCTATCGGTAACTGTTGATGGGGAAGTTATAGCTGTTTCAAACATCACCAATATAGGTGGTAGAATCATAATTGATGTTCCTAACATTTATAGCCCTGGAGAAGTCACAATAACACTAGATGGATTCACATTAAGTGATGGGACTTATGTAGACGCAGATGGTGATACCACACATGATCTAACAATACTAGAAGATACAACACCTCCAACTTTCACAGTAAGTAATCAAATAACCGAAGGTGGGACAGATTACTATATTGATTGGGTTAGTGTTGCTACAAGCATCGCAGACAATGCAAGTGATGAATTCATCATCACTCAAACAATAGATTACGATCTTGGTACCTATCTAAGTGGAACAGTAACTCTCAGAGTTACTGATGAAGCTGAGAATTACACCGAACACACATTTAACGTAACCGTAGTAGATACAACAGCTCCTACATTCACTGTTCCTGAAATGATTATATTAGAAACGGGGACTCTGATTGGATACGACTGGACAGATATGATTACTGAAGTTAATGATGTTGGTAGAGATCCCGTAGACATGACATTAACAGAAGTAAATGATCCTGTAGTGTATGATTATCCAACTACAATATCATATGATGTATCAGTTAGAGCCACAGATCCTGAAGGAAACTATACAACAAAGATAATCGAAGTATACATAACAGATACAGAAGCTCCTATATTTGATACTATCGTAGATCAAACAATCAATGTCAGTGAAACAGATATTGATTGGACTACATTTATATTAAATCCATATGAGCTATCTTCAAGTGTTCTAACAATGAATGAAGATTCGGATTTGGTTGAATATGGAGTAACAGGTACTTATTCAGTCACAGTATCCCTAACAGATGAATCTGATAATAAATATACTCAAACATTTAATGTTGAAGTAATAGATAGTGAATTACCTATCATCGCATATACAGGGGATACTTCTATCGAAGTTAACACTGGTTCAATAGACTTCTTTGATTTCATCACAGTCACAGATAACTATGATCTCAACCTAGAAGAACTAACAGAAATGATATCCGATGTTGTGTTTGATATGGTTGGCAGCTACCAAATAGTATTCACTGTAACTGATTCATCAGATAATATTGGTAGTTTAACAGTTGATATTGACATCGTTGATACCACTTCACCACTAATAACAATAATCGGTGAAGAAAATATTATTATTGAATATGGTGAAACATATACAGATGATGGAGTACTGTGTACTGACAATTATGATAATGATTGTGATCTTATAGTAGTTAACTCTATAGACTTCACAACAGCAGGAGAATACACAATTACCTATAACGCAATTGATGCATCTGATAATCAAGCAATCGAGATTGTAAGAACAATCACAATCAATGAACCTGATAGACCTGTGGTTACACTTAATCCAAGTGTTGATACAATCTATGTTGGTGGATGTCATAACGACGCTTCCGTTACTATCGCAGATGATATGTATGACACAAGTCCTAGATTAGATGTAGTAAGTAATGTAGATACAAACACAGTAGGTGTTTATCTAATTACTTACACAGTTACAAATGAAGTAGGAATTACCAAAGTAGTAAAACGTTATGTCACAGTAGTTGAATTAGACCCAGTTGTAATCTTTGATATTGAAAAAACAAATACTTCAATTGAAGTAAATGATGCTTTTGAAGTTCCTAGTTGTACAGCACAAGAAAACAATGAATCATTTGTGTGTGAATCAACCAATAATGTTAATACTTCAATTTCCGGTATATACACAGTTGAATACACTGTGCTAATTGATGATCAAACATACACATATACAATATATGTATTTGTGTACACAAAGAGTGAAGAACTTGTACTCTTCTTTGATGATAAGAAAGAAGGTGTCATCGTATGAAAAAACTATTCTTGTTATTAGTATTAATTAGTTTTCTATTAATTGGATGTACACCAAACGAAGATGTCGATGTTGATGTTAATATTGAAACTAAATTCCATCCTGTATCTAGTATGGATACAGTTGAACTAAACAATGAATGGAATGACATGGGTGCAGTTATGACTGTAGATGACATTACCATTGTTGGTGAAACTGTATTAGACAATGTAGACACAACTACTCTAGGACTGTATACAGTTACATATGAAGTTGAATATAAAGGTACTACATATGAAACAATAAGATATGTAATAGTCGTAGATCAGACACCTCCAGAAGCAACTCTTAATCCAGGTATTGATACTGTAGAGAAAAATACTACATGGATTGATACAGGAATAGAGACCTCTGATAACTCAGGTGAAACTGTAACCGTCACTGTAATAGGAACAGTAAATACTTCACTTGCTGGTATATACGAAATTGAATATACCGCTACTGATAGTTCAGGGAATATAAAAACAATCACAAGATTCGTACATGTAGTAAATTAAAAAAACAAAGCCTCGGCTTTGTTTTTTATTTATTCTGTTAGTAAATCTCTGTTAGACCTAAGTAATTGTTTATGTAATCTTTTATAGTACTCTATTTGATAATCCAGTTTTTCATTCCATAGACTATTAGATGTCACTGATTTAAACTTAAACTTCTTAAGCTCATTAAGACGATTAATTTTTGTTTCACAGAAATCAATTTGATCATCTAATGTTTTCTCACTCAGTTTTGAATATAGTAATCCTTCATATAATCGATACGCATCAAATCGATCGATGTTATCACACTCGCCAATAGTTTCTATTAAAACTGTACGTTCCATTTCATAATCAGCTTTATCATCAACGTGTACAGCTACTCCATATAACAACTGTTCTTTTAAAGATTCATCCATCTCTAAACTCTCTACAAAATCCTTCGCAATTTCAGCTGATTTTCTTCCGTGACCTTTATGTTCTTCTGGAGTAGTAAAGTCATTCACATAGCTAATATCATGGATTAAACAACCAACTACAACTGCATCAACATCTAGTTCTTCTTCTAGCGCTATCTCTTTACCAATAGAGGCAACTCTAAATGTATGATCTAAACGATACTGTTTCTCCTCTTGATGAGTTTTATAATATTCGCTTTGTTCAAATAGATTTAGGACATATACTATTGTTCTATTAACGTTATCCATATTAGTACCTCTTTCTTCATATAATTTCTATTAGATAAATTATCTCCTAAGTATTATAACAACAACATATATTAAAAGCAAAACTAGTTGATTCAGGAGTTGAACTAAATATCATGATTTTATGATATAATTATATTTGGAGGTGTTACAATGATTGATTTTGAAAATAAAAAGTATCTTAAAATGAAAGAAGATAGCAGCTACGCAAGAAGAGTTGAAGACTTAATCGTTCAAGGAGAACAAGTTCTTAACAGTTACAAATCTATGCGTGATGGTGTAGTATTTACAACAATGAGAATTATCGTTGTTAATGTTCAAGGTATAACAGGTAAAAAAGTAGATTATACAAGTTTACCTTATAAAAGAATTAATGCCTACTCAGTAGAGACTGCTGGTACATTTGATTTGGATGCTGAATTAGACATTTTTATAAGTGGTTTAGGTAGTTTAAGATTTGAGTTTAGAGGTAAAAGTGATATAAAAGAAATATCACGATACATTTCACAATCAATATTATAAAAACAACAAGAGGGGGATTAACATGTACAGTAAGGCAACGGGATATCGTTTTTTAGCACTATTAATCGATTTATTTTTAATGTTTGTTTATGGTATTATATTAAATCTATTATTTGGAATTGGAACTTTTGAGATCAGCTCAAGTAGTTTCAATTACCACTCAGAAGGTTTTGAGGCATTATTTCTAATTATTTCCTGTCTCTTATACACATCT
>SDWO01000115.1 GCA_004195325.1 Candidatus Izemoplasma acidinucleici
AAACCTTATATACACTATCATTATAATCTAAAAATTGCAAAAGTAAATTGCAAAATAAAATGCAACATAAAAAGTTGCATTCAATTATTTACTATTCCTCTACTTCAAGACTGTTGTAAGCCTCAATTACAGCTACTTCGATGCGGTTTCTAGTCTCTTGGTTAATTGGATGTGCTACATCCTTAAATTCCCCATTAGGCATTTTACGGCTTGGCATTGCAACAAACAATCCGGCCTTCCCATCGATAATGCGTAATTCATGAACAACAAAACATTCGTCAATTGTAATAGCTGCGATCGCTTTTAAGCGATTCTCACCATTAAATTTTTTTACCCTAACGTCTGTTATATTCATCTTCCCACCTCGCAATTTCATATTCTACTTATAATAATTATAACATAGGAACTTTGATTTACAAAATATATTTTCTCCAGTAGTGAAGCCCTTATCGTATCTTTGTGATGATTTTATAGTAATCATCTCTCAGTGTTCCTAAGGAATATTGAAGTTTGTTTTTCTTGTTCTCAATAGCAAAAACAGTAGAGCCTGAACCACTCATTAAAACTCCTTTTAGTCCAGTGTCAATTAGATGATTTTTAAGTTTTCTAATTTCTGGATTTAACTTAAATGTGATTTCCTCTAATGAATTATGTAGTTCTCTTGATATTAACTCAAAATTCTTGTTAAATATTGCATTTGTCATATCTGACATCTTTTTTTCAATGATGTTATCTGATTTAACTTGTTTAAACACTTCTTTTGTACTGATTAGAATATTAGGGTTTACTAATAAGACCGGAATTTTTAGCTTAGTTTTTAGAAACACAAGTTCTTCTCCGCGTCCTTTTGCAATACAGAGTTTGTTATATATACAAAATGGAATATCTGATCCAAATTCCAAACCTAATTTTGCCATATCATCATGTGTTAAGTTTAACTTCCAAAACTTGTTTAGGCCTCTAAAAGTAGCGGCTGCATCTGCACTGCCACCTGCTAATCCTGCTGCAATTGGGATATTCTTATTAATATTGATGATTACCCCTTCTTTAACTTCAAATTCGTCTTTTAAAAACATCGCAATTTGATACACTAAGTTATCTTTTACGTCCTTAGTAATCTCCAAATCACTTATCACTACTATTTCATCAGTTGTATTCTTTCTGAATTCCAACACGTCATGTAATTCCAATGATGCCATAACCATTTCTAAATCATGAAATCCATCAAATCGCTTTGCAACGACATTTAGAAACAAGTTAATTTTGGCATATGCTTTTTCCTTAACCATTGAATCACCTCAAATACATTGTACCATATTGTATAAATAAAAAAACAAAGAATCTAGCCTCTATTCTTTGTTTTTATTTGATATAGATAATGTGTTAGATAATAATATAAAATCTTCTACAGCCAGTTTTTCGGCTCTTATACGTGAATCAAAGCCTAAGTCTTCAAGGACATTGATGTAGTATTCTTTTTCTTTTTGGAAATTGAAATGAAGATTGTTTACTAATGTTTTTCGTCTTTGTGTAAATGAAGCTCTTACTAGTTTGAAGAAGTGTTCCTCATTGTTTGGTTTTTCATATATGTCATCTTCAATTGAAAGTTTCACTACAGCGCTATCTACGTTAGGCATTGGTATAAAGACTGTTCTTGGTACTTTTAAGGCTATTTCCGCTCTTGTTTTGTACTGAATAAATACGCTTAATGAGTTATAGTCTTTTGTACTTGGTTTAGAGGTTAATCTCCTAGCAACTTCTAATTGCATCATTAGAACCATCTCTTTTACCATTGTACTTTCTTCTAATATTTTAATAGTAATTGGTGTTGTAATGTAATACGGTAGGTTTGCAACAACACAAACATGATCGAAATCCATATTTAGATTCTTAATGTCTTCATCAATATTCCTTTTTAGGAAATCATCGTTGATAAGTGTTAATTCCTGATCATTAAAGTTTTCATTTAAGATCGGTATTAAATCTTTATCAATCTCGTAAGCAAGAACATGTTTCCCTTTTTCGATAAGGTGTTCTGTTAAACTTCCCATACCTGGACCAATTTCTATTATTAGTGTGTTTTCAGTTATGGTAGGTGTTGAGACTATTTTTTGTAATATGTTTTGATCTACTAAAAAGTTTTGTCCGAATTTCTTCTTGATATAAAAATCTTGTTCTTTAATCGTTTGTTTAACTTTTGTTGACGATCCTATTTTTGACATATTACTCACCTCCAATTATGGTTTTTACTTGTTCTAATGTTATATTAAACATATTTAATTTTTTGATTAATGTTTTTCCGTTACTTAAGCCAATTCCAAGTGTTTCACAAACTTTTTTTCTTAGTTGTTTTGAATAAGGTTTCCCTAGTAAACCAAGCTCTCTTAGTTCAGTTGTGTTTATTTGATATGTTGGTGAACCAGTTGCGTAAAAGCTTTCTAAACTCTTTATTAGCAGTGATTTTTCAACATGTTCTATTCCAACTTTAGTTTTTGATTTATTAATTGCGTCTTTCTTTTTAACAAAAGCATGTTTTGTTGGACCAACAAATTCATTGATAATCCTTCTAATACGCTCTCCTTGGTAATCTGGGTCTAAGAACAGTACTAACCCTCTTGTTTTGTTTAATGTTTTTAGTTCTTGTAATGTTTCTTGACTGATTTCGCTTCCGTTTGTGATGATAATGTCTAAGTTTTGATCTATCTCTTTTAACTTAGCAAGGTCGTGATAGCCTTCAACTACCACAACCTCGTTAATTTTATTTAATAATGCCATTGTCGTCTAAGTATTTCTCGAAATTAGCTAATTCAGTAGGTATTTCAATGAATTGAGGACATTTTGGAAGACATTCTCCACATTCGATACATTTATCTGCGGAAGTCCCTTCTTCTTTCATTTGTTTATAAAACCAATTAACTTGTCCATCATTTTGGTACATTGCATGCGTGTTAAACACACGGAAGTTCTTAGGTATATCGACACCGTGTGGACATGGCATACAGTAATTACAAGACGTACAAGCAACCTTACTACAGGCTAGTATATCTTTTTTCACTTCTTTTATTATTTCAAGTTCTTCTATGTTCAAAGGTTTAAAGTTAGAGAATGTTTTAATGTTGTCTTCAACTTGCTCCATTGTTGACATACCACTAAGAATAACTTTGACATTCGGTAATGAAGCAACCCATCTAAAAGCCCAAGACGCTATTGAATCTTTATTGTTATATGCTTTTAGTTTTCCTTCAATTTCTTCATTGAATTTAACTAAGCTACCACCTTTAACAGGTTCCATGATAATAACTGGAATTCCTTTTTTGGTAAGGATTTCATATCCTTCCAATCCTTGTTGGTGCTCTGTATCCATGTAATTTAATTGAATTTGAACAAAGTCCCAATTGTATAGATCAACCCATTTTTTAAATGTTTCAAGGTCATCGTGGAAACTAAATCCAATATTTCTTATTTTTCCTTCTGCTCGATACTTTTCTAATTGTTCAATTACTTTTAATTCCTGAACTTGTGTATAACGCTCTTTGTTTACAGCGTGAATTAGATAAAAATCAAAATAATCTACTCCACATTTTTCTAATTGCTCATGAAATATTCTATCTATATCTTCGTTTGTTTTACATTCCCATAAAGGTAGTTTGTCGGCTAGATAGAAAGATTCTCTATCATAATCTTTGATAATTTCCTTTACGATTAATTCGCTTTTTCCACCATGATATGGCCATGCGGTATCAATGTAATTAACACCGTTATTAACAGCGTAATCAATCATTCTTTTTGATTCTTCTAAATTTACGTCACCATTTTCTAGTGTTGGGAATCTCATACAACCAAACCCTAGTAATGAAGCACTTTTTTCCTCTTTGTTCACTAGTATTTTTCTAAGTTCCATATTAATTCTCCTTAAAGTATTTTTTCTTGGTGTCCTTTGATACGATGATTTCAATTGCTTGTTTTTGAACTTCTAAATTTAAAGTACCGCTATTCTCCTCTTCGCCATCCATGTTCCATCGATGATGATGTTGTGTCATAACACGTAATTTCTTTGTTTTGAATTTATGAACACCTGGGATAATCATTGGTGTAATTATAAACGATATAAAATATAATAAATTATTGAAGAATGGTATATATCTATAAGTTACAACATCAACATACCCATCATCAAGTTGTGGCTTATCTATAATGTTAAACCCTGCTACTTTTTTAGAGTTTACTACTAATATCATTGAGAAATGCCCTTTCATAATACCATTGTCGTGAATGATTTTTGCCTTGATCATAGGTATTGTAAAGAACTCTTTTATTCCAGTTAAAACGTATGCTAAATATCCAATTGCTTTTTTCAGTTTTGAATCAGTTACATATGAGATATCCACATAGGTCCCAATTGCAGCTACATAAATGAAGAATCCTTTGTTAGAATGAACTATATCCATTTTCACTACTTCTCCAGTTAAAATAATATCCATTGCTTTTTCTACATTCTTAGGTATCTTCAATGTGTTTGCTAAGTCATTTGCTGTTCCTGTAGGAATATATCCTATTCTAACTCTTTTGTCTTTTTTACATAATCCATTTATTACTTCATGGACTGTACCGTCTCCGCCAGCTACAACGATTAAGTCATATTCCTTCTCACAGATTTCTCTTGTGATTTCGGTAGCGTGCCTTGGTCTTTGTGTTGGTCTAACTTCTATCTCATATCCTGCGTCCAGTAAACGACCTTTAACATAGTCTAGTTTGTGCTCGAATACTTTTCGTCCACTAAATGGATTATAAATTATTGCGCATTTTTTCATTGTATCCCTACTCTCAATAAAAATATTATAACATAATGTTAACTAAGTTGATATGCAAAATAAAAGAGCCAAGCGGCTCTTTATTTTATTAATGCTTGTGCTGCAGTTATGATTGCTGTGTTATATACATCTTCGCTATCGCAACCTCTTGACAGGTCATTTACTGGTTTATTCAATCCAGCAAGAATTGGTCCCATTGCTTCAAAACCACCTAATCTTTGTGCTATTTTATATCCTATATTCCCACTATTTAAATCAGGGAAGATAAATGTGTTTGCTTGTCCTGCTACTGTGCTTCCTGGGTATTTTTTAGCCCCTACTGAAGGGACGAATGCAGCATCAAATTGCATTTCACCATCAATCTCGTACCCACTGTTTTGAGATTTGGCTATTTCTGTTGCTCTAATTACTTTTTGAGTTTCTTCTGTATCAGCACTTCCATTTGTACTAAATGATAGCATTGCTACTTTTGGTGTAATCCCAAACATTTCAGCCGCTTTTGCAGATTCAATTGCGAATTCAGCTAAGTTTTCTGCTGTTGGATTCGGATTTATTGCACAATCACCAAATATATATTTAGTAGAGTCTCTTACCATCAGGAAATATCCAAATGTTCTTGAAACTCCAGGTTTTGTTTTAATAATTTGCAAAGCAGGTCTTACTGTTTCTCCTGTACTATGGCATGAACCACTTACAAGTCCGTCAGCTAATCCCATGTATACTAGCATTGTTCCAAAATAGTTTTCATCTAGTAACATTGTTCTTGCTTGTTCTTCTGTGTTTTTACCTTTTCTTCTCTCAACAAATGCTTGAACCATTTCTTCAAAGATTTCGTTGCTGTTTGGATCGATAAATTCACAATCTGTTACATCGTATTTATTAGGTACATTTTCTCTTTTACCTATTAAGATTGGTTTAACTAATCCTTCGTCTTCTAATCTAATTGCTGCTTCAATAATACGTTCATCATTTGATTCTGGAAAGACTACTCTTAGCCCTTTACCTTCAATCTTTTGCTTTAACTCGTTGATAATATTAGCCATAATATCACTCCTAACCGATACTTATTTTACACCTTTTTTATAATATTTCAATTCTTTTATAATAAGTATTTTAATCAAATCAAATGTGATACAATATTACTAGGTGATATATATGAAGAAATTAGACACAATTCTATTTGATTTAGACGGTACATTAATTGACACAAATCATGTAATCTATGAGAGTTTTAAACATACATTTAAGGTGAATTTACCTGATGTTATATTGGATGATACTATTATAGGTTCGTTTGTCGGACCAACATTACAACAGTCATTTAGTAGATACACTAAAAGTCCTTTTACTATTGATCAAATGATTAAAGATTACAGATTATTTTATATTGATTACGAAATGGGTAATTTTGAAATATATCCTGATGTAAAGGAAGTCTTAGTTGATTTAAAAGCAAAGGGGTATAACCTTTGTATCGTGACTTCTAAGTTTGAAGAAGCTGCATGGCCTAGTTTTACTTATTATGGACTAGAGAAAATATTTGATGGGTTTGTAGCCCTAGACCATGTTGAAACGCCAAAACCTGATAGAAACCCTATTGATGTGGCTTTATCTAAATTCCCTAATCACAATAAGGCAATTATGATAGGGGATAACAAAGGCGATATTAAATCCGGACAAAATGCTGGTATATACAGTGCTGGTGTGTCTTGGAGTCTAAAAGGTCATGATTATTTATTAGAAGCTAACCCTGATTTTATGTTGAGTGAAATGAAAGACATTTATCGAGTTATCAGAGAAATCGAGGAGGATTAATATGGATTGCATATTTTGTAAAATTATTGAAGGGGAAATCCCTTCGTATAAACTATATGAAGACGACAACGTATTAGCGTTCTTAGACATAACTCAAGGAACAAAAGGGCATACTTTAATTATTCCTAAAAAACATGTTAGAAATGTATATGAGTTAGATGAGGAAACAACTTTAAACGTTTTCAAAGTAGTTCCTAAGATCGCAAGAGCATTAAAAGATGCCTTTAATCCAATTGGACTTAATATTATTAATAACAACGACAAACCACTACAGAGTGTGTTCCATTTCCATATTCATTTAATTCCCAGATATGAAGACGACGGAATGACACTAAATACTATAAATCACTATGGTGAATATAATCCTGAGTATTTTGAATCATTGGTAAAAACAATTAAAGAGCAAATAAAAAGCGCTAAATAGCGCTTTTTTTTATAAGAATAATTCTGTGAATGCTTTAACCATAACTCCTGTACCACCTTTTTTATTTGATGCGGTACCTGCTATATCTAAGTGAATCCAAGCTGTTCCCTCTTCAATGAATTCTTCAATGAAGGCAGCTGCTTGACTTGCTCCTGCCAATTTTGATCCTTTGTTTTTAATGTCTGCTACTTTTGATTCAAGTTCTTTGTGATATCCCTTATTTACAGGCATTTCCCAGATTGGTTCTTTTGTTTTTTCTGAGGCTGTTTTAAATTCTGCTAAGAATTCTTTATCATTTGTGAATGCTCCTGTGTACTCTTTACCTAGTGCAGCAACCATTGCTCCTGTTAATGTAGCAACATCGATTACTCGTTTTGATCCCTCTTTTTGAGCGAACCAAACAGCATCAGCTAACGTTAATCTTCCTTCAGCATCAGTGCTAATTACTTCAATAGTTTTCCCTGAAGCAGCTGTTAATATATCGTCAGGCACTATTGCTTTATCCCCAATACGATTATCTGTTGCAGCTACAATGGCTATTACATTTGCTTTAGCTTTTAATTTAGCTATTGCATTCATAGCACAGATTACAGCAGCACTACCCGCCATATCTACTTTCATCCCAGGCATACTTTGTGGGCCTTTTAAGCTATATCCACCAGTATCATACATAACACCTTTTCCAACTAAAGCAGTTGGGTTATCCCATTTTTCTAGTCCTTGGTATTTAATATAAATTAATTTAGGTTCATCTAAAGAGCCTTTATTAACTCCTAGGAACGCTCCCATATTCATTGCTTCAATTTCTTTCTTATCAAGAATAGAAACTGTAATGTTATCTAGTTTCTCTAATTTCATTGAGTACTTAGCTAATTGTTCTGCATTTAAGTAATTATATGGTGTATCAACAAGTTCACGTGCTTTATTGATGCTTTCTCCATAAATGTACCCTTTTGTAACTGCAGCCTTTATTTTCGTTTCACCATAATAGAAGAAATCTTTGTTTTTTTCTTCTTTTTTTGATTTATAAGTATTGAATGTGTAGTTCTTTGTTAATATACGTTCGCTTAAATCTTGCATTATTTGCATGTATTTGTCTGTTTCAAATGTATCTACTAAAACAACAACTTCAGATTTTAATTTAGCGATTTTATTGTATATTTTATCCTTTTTACAGTTGCACATTAGTTTTGCATAATTTACAACGTGTACTTTTTTAGCTTTTATTTTACCTAAAGTATGAATGGTTGTAAATGGCTCTGTAAGTGAATCAAATACACCTTCCAATAGTTTATTTAACTCTTGCGATAATTTGTGATTAGGATGATTTGCGATAACAATGTCTTTCTCTTCTGTTAACAAGTCAAATGACTCTTGTTCTTTAATATCTACCATAATTTCCTCCTATTTTATGATTTCAGTTCTCATATATGGAACTAAAACCTTTGGTATTACTATTGTACCATCAATTTGTTGATTGTTTTCTAAGATTGCAACAACAGTTCTACCAACTGCAAGTGCACTACCATTTAATGTATGAACGAATTCTGGTTTACTGTCTTTATCTCTTTTGAATTTGATGTTTGCACGTCTTGCTTGGAAGTCTTCTGCATTACTAATACTTGCTACTTCTCTGTATGTGTTATATGAAGGTAACCACACTTCAAGATCGTATGTTTTTCTCATACTGAAACCAAGATCTCCTGTACAAAGTGTAACTACTCTGTATGGTAATTCTAATAAATCTAATACTTTTGAACTGTGCATTAACATTTCTTCAAGTTCTTTATCACTATTTTCCGGCTTTGTGAACTTGATTAATTCCACTTTGTTAAATTGATGTTGTCTAATGATTCCTCTTGTGTCTCTACCAGCTGATCCAGCTTCTTGACGGAACGCAGTGGTAAATGCAGTATATTTAATAGGTAATTCTTCACCTTTAAGGGTTTCATTTCTATGCATATTAATTGTTGGAACTTCAGCTGTTGGGTTTAAGTATAAGTCACGATCATCCATCACTTTAAATGCATCATCTTTGAATTTTGGGAATTGCCCTGTAGCTAACATGCTATCTCCATTTACTATATATGGAGGTATAATTTCGGTATATCCATGTTCGTGAGCATGTAAATCTGACATCCAATTAATTAATACTCTTTCTAGTCTTGCACCTAGACCTTTGTAGACAGTAAAGCGACTTCCAGTTATTTTAGCAGCTCTTTCGAAATCTAGAATATCCAGATCAGTACCTAGGTCCCAATGTGCTTTTGGTTCAAAATCAAACACTCTTGGTTCTCCTACTTTTCTGAGTTCTACATTGCCTTCTTCGTCTTTCCCAACAGGAATGTTCGGGTGAGGTAAGTTAGGTGTATTTAATAGTTGGTCCTTAATGTATTCATCTATTTGTTTCAATTCTTGTTCTTTGCTTTTTAGGTCTGCCCCAATATTATCAACTTGTGCTAATATCTCACTGACATCTTTCTTTTCTCGTTTGTATTGTCCTATCTTTTTTGATATTTCATTTCTTTGTGCTTTTATTTTTTCAACTTCAGTTATGATTTTACGACGTCTTTCATCTTGTGCAAGAACCTCGTTTAAATAGGAGAAGTCTCCTCCTCTACGATTTAATAATTCAATCATATACTCTGTGTTTTCTCTTAGTTTTTTGATGTCTAACATACTGTTTCCTCCTTTAGAATAAAAAAATGCCGCCCTTAGCAAAGGGCGACATAGTCGCGGTACCACCTTAATTTGATCTCAAAGTAAATAACGGTACAACCCGTGGATGATTAATCCAACTCAAAGGTAGATTTCATATATTGTTTATATTAGTTCTCAGCACCACTAATTCTCTTTAATAAACAGTTATATTACTTAGCCTTTTCAAAGTATTTATGTCTTGATAATAACAAACTACCATTTCTTTGTCAATAAAGTTATCTGATATATTCGTCTTTGTTTGTAGCGTATCTGCGATTTCATGTTAATAAAGTTATAATTATTAATTTTTCATTGTCTATATATAATCTTTAACATAGTGTTTGATCAATTCTCTGCCTAAAAGTACTCAAAACAAAAAGGGTAATCTTGCAATTACCCTTTTGATTTATTCTTAGAATTTTAAATCAAACCCGATTTGCTCCAAATCATCTTTGTCCTCTTCTGAGTCATCGACGTTTTTGTCATCTGGTGATTCTTCTTCAACTACTTCTTGCTCTTGTACTTCTTCTTTTTTCTCGATAACTTCTTCTTTTTGCTCTTCTACAATCTCTTCGATAACTGGTTCTATAGTAATCGCCTCTTTATTTTCAACAATTTCTTCAATTACTGGTTCTTCAGTAACTTCTTTATTGTTTTCAATAACTTCTTCGATTACCGGTTCTTCATTAGTGTTTGAGTCTTTTGAAACCTCTTGAGTATCTGTTTTTGAAAGTGTTGCTTCATGTAAAGGTGTTTTATCTAATACAGGTTCTAGTGTTTTAATTTCTTGGTTTTCCTCTTCGTCATACTCTTCACTTTTTGGTACAATTGCGATTGTCGCAACTTTTTGGTTTTTATTTAATTTAATTAAACGAACACCTTGTGTAGAACGCTTAGACTGTGCAATTTGTTCAATTGGAAGTCTTATGATCATACCTTTGTTTGTTGTTATGATTAAATCTTCATCTCCAACTACACTTTTCAGTTTAGCAAGTGCACCGTTTTTATCGGTAATTTGTAGTGTTTTAACACCTTTTCCACCACGGTTTTGTTGGCGATATTCGTTTATTTGAGTACGTTTACCGTATCCATTTTCTGTAACAACTAAGATTTGTTTGATGTCTTCGGTAACGACTGCGAATCCAACTACACATTCTCCTTCATGTAATAAGATTCCTCTAACTCCTGACGCCACACGTCCCATAGCTCTTGCTGTTTCTTCATGGAACCTTATAGCTTTACCGTTTGATGCTCCCATAATGATGTCTCTGTCTCCGTTAGTTAAACGAACACCAAGTAATTCATCACCATCTCTTAAGTTGATTGCTTTAATTCCTGAAACTCTAATGTTTTGGAAATCTTGAACTGGAGTACGTTTTACAATACCTTGCTTTGTAACAAAGAATAAGAAGTCTTCGCTTTCGAAATCTTCAATTCTAGCTACTGCAGCTAATGTTTCATCCTCGTCCATATCTAATAAGTTTACAATAGGTAATCCTTTAGATGCACGTCCATAACTAGGGACTTTATACCCTTTCATTTTGTATACTCTTCCTTTGTTTGTGAAGAATAGTATATAGTCATGAGTTGAAGTGTTAATGATATGTTCTACCATATCGTCTTCATTGGTTTTAATACCTGTCATTCCTTTTCCACCACGGTTTTGCGTTTTGTAGCTTTCAAGGTTCATACGTTTACAATACCCACTTGAAGTTATTGTAATTATAACGTCTTCTCTTGGTATTAAATCTTCATCATCAATGTCTAAGTCTAGAGTTGTGTTTATTTCACTTCTACGCTCATCTCCAAATTTATCTTTGATATATTCTAATTGTTCAACGATTAGATCTTCTTTCTTGTCTTCGTTTGCCAAGATGAATTCTAATTCAGTGATCAATGTAACTAATTCTTTTAACTCAGTTTCTAGTTTTTCTCTTTCTAGACCGCTCAAGCGTCTTAATCTCATTTCTAAAATTGCTTTTGCTTGTTCTGTAGAAAGTGAATATTTTGTCATCAATTGTTCTTCTGAGTCGTCATATGATGAACGGATTGTTTCTATTACTTCATCGATATTGTCTAAAGCAATTAGTAATCCATCAAGTATATGAGCTCTTGATTTTGCTTTTGCTAATTCAAAGATTGTTTTACGTGTTAATACGTCTATTTGGTGGTTTACGTAATGCATTAACATATCTCTTAGTGGTAATACTACTGGTTGATTATCCACTAACGCTAACATATTTATCCCAAACGTTGTTTGCAGTGGCGTAAATTTATATAGGTTGTTTAGTGTAACTTCAGCGTTAACATCTCTTCTCAGCTCTATAACTACTCTAATACCATTTCTGTTTGATTCATCACGTAAATCAGTAATTCCATCAACACGTTTTTCTTTAGCTAGTTCCGCTATTTTCTCAATTAGTCTTGATTTATTTACTTGATACGGGATTTCAGTAACAATGATAGATTTTTTCCCTGATTTTGATTCTACGATTTCAGCTTTGGCACGCATCTTGATCGCACCATTACCTGTTTCGTATGCTTGTTTTAAATTACCAAGACCCATGATGATTCCCCCTGTTGGGAAATCAGGACCAGGAATATACTGCATTAATTCATCAACTGTGATGTCATGGTTACCCATGTAAGCTAATATTCCGTTAATAAGTTCTGACAAGTTGTGTGGTGGAATATTTGTTGCCATCCCTACCGCGATACCTGTAGCCCCATTCATTAATAAGTTAGGGAATTTTGATGGTAAAACGCTTGGTTCTCTTTCGGAACCGTCGTAATTATCTACAAAATCGATCGTATCTTTTTTTAAGTCCGCTAACATCTCGGTTGTAATTTTCATCATTTTAGCTTCTGTGTAACGCATGGCCGCTGCGCCATCTCCATCGATACTACCAAAGTTCCCGTGACCGTTCACTAATGGGTATCTATAACTAAATGTTTGTGCCATACGTACCATTGCGTCGTAAATTGCTGTATCTCCATGAGGATGGTATTTCCCCATTACATCTCCGACAATACGTGCTGATTTTTTAAATGCTTTATCAGGATATACTCCCAATTCGTCCATTCCGAATAAGATTCTTCTATGAACTGGTTTTAACCCATCACGTACATCTGGAAGAGCACGCGATACTATAACACTCATTGCATAACTTAGAAATGAAGTTTTCATTTCAGTTGTTATACTTATCTCTTTTACTTTATCGTAATCATTAAGTTCCATTTAAGTCACCCCTAAACATCTAAGTTTTGCACATATAGTGCATTTTTTTGAATAAAATCTCGTCTAGGAGCTACTTCGTCTCCCATAAGCATGCTAAATACTTCGTTTGCTTCTATAGCATCCTCTAATGTTACTTGTAATAATGTTCTTGTCGTTGGATCCATAGTTGTTTCCCATAATTGAATAGGATTCATTTCTCCAAGACCTTTATAACGTTGAATTGTTGCTCTAGATCCAAATTCTTTTAATAATGGTGCTAATTGTTCTTCAATATATGCGTATTCAATTTTTCTACCTTGTTGTACTTTGTATAGAGGCGGTTGTGCTATGTAAATATAACCGTGTTCTATTAAAGGCTTCATGTGGCGGAAAATGAATGTTAATAACAGTGTTCTAATGTGTGCCCCATCAACATCCGCATCGGTCATGATAATGATTTTATGATATCTGTTTGTATCAACGTTAAATTCATCACCAATACCTGTTCCAAACGCTTGAATTAATGATAATATTTCTTTGTTTCCTAATATTTTATCTAATCTAGCTTTTTCCACATTTAGAACTTTCCCACGTAGTGGTAAAATTGCTTGGAATTCACTATCTCGTCCTTGTTTTGCACTACCTCCAGCTGAATCTCCCTCCACTATGTAGATTTCAGATTTAACTGGGTCTTTACTACGACAATCTGCTAATTTTGAAGCAAAACCTAATCCATCAAGTGGTGATTTACGTCTTGTTGCTTCACGTGCTTTTTTAGCAGCTAAACGTGCTCTTGAAGCCATTAATGCTTTTTCTATAACTATT
>SDWO01000122.1 GCA_004195325.1 Candidatus Izemoplasma acidinucleici
ATTTTATATTGGTGAAAGTGAAGAAAATGATATTGCAAGAGTAACATGGACTGTAGGAAATGGAAATTTAATAGTTTTAACACATACCTTCGTTTCCCCTGAATTAAGAGGACAATCAATAGCGGGAAAATTATTACAAAAAGTTGTTGAGTATGCTAGAAGTGAAAATATAAAGATTAAACCAGTATGTTCTTACGCCGTTGCTAAATTAACGAGAACTGATGAATACGAAGATATATTATATAAAGATTAACTACATGTAGACAAACAAAAAGCAATCATTTTGATTGCTTTTTTCCTAATTCAAGAATATCCATTATTTTATTCATAACATGATCATATCCTGATCCTTTTTGATGAGTTACTGTACAGTTACTACAATCTTTTGTTCCGTCTTCCAAAAATGTTGGATTACCGCCACAATTTTCTTTCAAAGCATAAAGTGGACAATAACAGAACAAACAATTTAATTCATCTTTGTTCATGTTGTGACAAGGAAAAAATTCACATGCCTTGTTTTGAACAAACTTATAATTATGTCCCATTTATATTTTACTCTCCTCTTTTGAAGGCTTAAAACCAAAAAATCTCTTAATCTTCTTACAGTCAGTAAACTGAATGTAATATAAGATATTAAAAAATAAGAATGCTCCAATAGCTCCAATAATTAAGTAAAATGGATATGGAGGCAATGCATCTCCAAATATCCTTGGTTCTCTTCCTATGAATAAGTAGTTTCTATCATAGGCATTATTAAATATATTTGCAATTGGCATTAAAGCCAATATTACAATTGTAGTGATATAAATACTTTTTCTATCAATCCTAAACTTGTAAGCTTTAAAGTAAAAGATTGGAACCATCATTATATTGATGTGCATAAGTGGAAACAGATAATATCTTACATTGAAATATGTATAACCAAGTGTATCAGGAATAAGTAAAGCCATCAATCCACCAGTTATACCAATTAAAAATAATAACTGGAAAGCCTTTTTTGAATCTGTTAATAATAAATAGACACTTAGGAATGCACCCAAACTACACAAGTGCAATGGCAAACTAAACATACCGTGCATCCAATAATGAATGTGATATATGATTTCTAAACTTATAACCCAAATAGCAAACCCGATTTTAATCTTTTTAATGTGTTTTGAATCTCTTACTTTTTCAGCATATCTTAAAGTAAGAAAGATTGTTGCAATAGCTAAAAATACCAAAACTCCGTGCTGCCAAGTGAATGGTTTCATAGCTAAATCGAAATTTGTGTCTTGAGAAAAGAATGTTTCTAAACTCATATAATCACCTCGTCATAGTGTATTATAATACATTAAGGTTGTTAAATAAATAAAAAACATCAACAAAAGTTGA
Source organism: Candidatus Izemoplasma acidinucleici (assembly GCA_004195325.1). GTDB lineage: Bacteria > Bacillota_I > Bacilli_A > Izemoplasmatales > Izemoplasmataceae > Izemoplasma > Izemoplasma acidinucleici. The sequence goes on from SDWO01000122.1 coordinate 1,375, forward strand.
TGTTTATCTTTTAAGTTTTGTAAATGTTTGAGTACCATTTTTATAAACAGGTGTGTTTATCCCTTGAATAAGAGGCATAACGTACTCTAAGAACTCATCATTTAGTCCGTTTCCTGATTCATTAATCATTGAAACAGGTATCGTTTTTTCGATATTCGCTATCTCATTTAAAGGGTGTGCTCCGTATTTTATTTTGTATTCTTTTTGATCTTCTCTTGTCATAGTAACCATTAAATCTGATTTACCAGCAGTAGCCAGCTTGACAGCTTGTCTACCAACTTCAATTGCTTCCTCAACATCCGTTAATGATTGAATATGAGCTGCTGCTCTTTGAATTGAACCAAGTTCAATTCTTCTTGAAGAGATTCTCATTTCATTATTGACAATTGCAGCTAACTTAGAACTAACTCCACCAAGTTGTACATGTCCAAATGCATCTTTTAGAGCTGATGCACTACTAACTAGTAGTCCTTCTTCGTTTAATAGTCCTTCACTTACAGCAATTAAACATTGTTGTTTTTCTCCATAAATTCTTCTAACATCTTGTTTGAATTTATCAACACTGAACGGAACTTCTGGTAGATAAATTAAATCTGGACCATATCCCTCTGTTGAAGCAATATGTGACGCTGCAGTTAACCACCCTGCATGTCTTCCCATGATTTCTACGATAGTTACTTTTCCTTTTGGGTAAGCATACATATCAGCATTTATTTCCATAATCGTATTTGCAATATATTTAGCCGCACTACCAAAACCTGGCGTGTGGTCTATATGTGGTAAATCATTATCTATTGTTTTTGGCACCCCAATAACACGAACATCGTAATCGACTCTTCTCATATATTCAGCAATTTTATGCGCTGTATCCATTGAGTCATTTCCACCGTTATATAAGAAATAACGAATATTATATTTTTGGAATATATATAACAATCTAATATAATCTGTTTCATCTTCGTTCAGTTCTGGCATTTTATAACGTACACTACCAAATGCACTACCTGGAGTATGTTTTAATAATTCTATTTGGTCTGGATCTTGTTTTGATGCGTAATAAAAATCTTCATTCAAAGCCCCTTGAATACCATGACGCATAATTAAGACATCATCAATAATGTCTTGATGTTTTTGCGCTTCAGTAATAATCCCATAAGCACTTGAGTTGATAACACTAGTTGGACCTCCTGATTGGCCATATAATAGGTTTCCTTTTAACTTTTTCATATAATCATCTCCCTAATATCTACAGTATTTATAATATCATATAATAGTTTTATTGTTTATTAAAATCTTTTTCTTTGTTCACTTTGTATAAAAAAAGTGCGTAAAACGCACTTTAACATAGCTCTGAGACTATTCTTTTCTTACAAATGCAGATTCCATCAACGCTAATTAATTTAATGTCTGTAGAAATAAATCCGTCTTTTACTTCTTCTTTTTTTAGTAAATCTGTAGACAGATATTTTTTTGAATCATCACTAAATATGGTAACAACAGATTTGTTTTTACCGTATTTATTTTGGGCAATAACAGCACCAATAAAGTTCGCGCCGCTACTAATACCGACACCAATTCCTAGCTCTTTTGCTAATTTTTGAGTCATTATTACACTGTCTCCATCATCAACTTGTATAATCTCATCTAAGAATTCAAGATCTACTAAGTTAGGTATGAATTCATCACTGATACCTTGGATACGATGCTTACCTATTTTGCATCCAGTTGACATTGTTGGTGAATTTGAAGGTTCTAACGGGAAGATTAGGGCATCTTTATTTACTTCTCTGAATTTTTTACCCACACCCATAACAGTTCCACCAGTTCCTACACCGGCAACAAACATATCAGGGTTTGCTCCTAGTTTTTTCATTTGAGCTATAATCTCTGGTCCAGTTGTTTCATAGTGTGCATCAGAGTTATATGTATTTGAAAACTGTCTAGGTCTAAATCCACCTATTTCTTTTGCGAACTCATCTGCCTTTTTGATACTACCAATGAATCCACCTTCTTCTTTTGAAACTTCATGAAGAATAGCTCCATACTTAACAATCATGTCTTTTCGTTCTTGACTCATCCAGTCAGGCATGAAAATGTGAACTTCATGTCCATTTAAAGCCCCAAGGGCACTAAAAGCGATTCCTGTATTTCCTGAAGTTGCTCCGACGATTGGTTGTCCCTTTTTAAGAACACCAGTCTTATACGATTCCTCAATTATATGTTTGGCCATACGATCCTTAATACTTCCAGTCAAACTAAAGTATTCAGCTTTTGCGTATAATTCTCTCTCTTCACCTTTGTAACTATATTTAATATATAGTAAAGGGCTATTTCCAATCATATTATTCATAATGATTTCCTCCAAGATATTTT
>SDWO01000114.1 GCA_004195325.1 Candidatus Izemoplasma acidinucleici
AGATGTGTATAAGAGACAGCAGAATTGTTCTTAAATCTTGGTTTCAGTATTGAAACCTTTGGTGATGATGCTTTACTCATTAGAGAAATTCCATTAGGGTTTAACATTAAAACATCTAAACTCATCTTCGAAAATTTAATTGAAGAACTAGATTTTAAACTGCCAAAAGAAAGATTTGAATTAGCGCTTGATGAACTGGCTTCTAGGTCTTGTAAAGCGGCTATAAAAGCAAATGATATGTTAATGGATATAGAAGTTTCGGGATTAGTTAATCAACTTAAAGGATTAAATGAGCCGTACACTTGTCCACATGGAAGACCAATAATAATAAAAATTTCTAAAGCAGAAATAGAAAAGAAGTTTAACAGAACTTAAAGGAGTATTATGATTAATAAAGTTGTTATTCTGGTAGGACCAACAGCAGTTGGTAAAACCGATATTTCAATTGATTTAGCTAAGGCATTAGATGGTGAGATAATTTCATCTGATTCTATGCAAATCTACAAACACTTTGATATTGGTAGTGCCAAACCAACATTAGAAGAAATGGATGGTATACCTCATTATCTAATTGATGAAATTGATCCATTCGCAAACTATTCGGTATCTGATTATCAAAAAAAAGCAAAAGGGTATATTAAAGATATTTTTGAAAAAGGAAAAACACCTATTGTGACAGGTGGAACAGGACTTTATGTTAATTCATTGATGTATGATATGGACTTTTCAAAATCTGCATCTGACCCAGCCTATAGAGAATCCTTAGAGAAACTTGCTGAAGAACAAGGTAATCGATATATCCACGAATTACTAAAGGATGTAGATGAAAAGTCTTATAATAAAATACATTTTAATAACTTAAGAAAAGTAATCAGAGCTTTAGAAGTTTTACACGTTACTGGACAAACCATTGATGATTTTGGATCTGATTTAACTAAAACAAAAGATTATGATTATGTTTTAATTGGTTTAACACGCAATCGAAAGAGATTATATGTTAGAATTAATAAAAGAGTTGAAATCATGATGGAAAATGGTCTTTTAGAAGAAGTAGAAAATTTGAAAAATATGGGATTAAGTGCGTCAAACACTTCTATGCAGGGTATAGGTTATAAAGAAGTGGTTCCGTATCTGAATGGTCAATATGACAAGGAAACTATGATTTCTATGATCAAACAGAATTCAAGACGTTATGCAAAACGTCAAATGACATGGTTTAGAAGGTATGACGATATACATTGGTTCGATTACGACCAATATGCTAGTTATGATGATATGAAAGCCGAAATCATACGTCTAATCCAATCTTAAATATTTAGGAGGGGTTTATGAAAAATGCACTTAATCTACAAGATATATTCTTGAATGATGTAAGGAGAGATCACGTTAGCATTGTGGTATTTCTAATTAGCGGTTATCAAATAAAAGGTTATGTTAAAGGTTTTGATAATTATACGATTGTATTAGATAGTGATGGTAAACAACAAATGATTTATAAACACGCTATTTCTACTATTATTCCAGCAAAATCGGTAAATTTTAATAAGAAGGTTGAAGCCTTTACAGATTCATCAGAATCGCTCTAAAAGTTAACTTTTAGAGCTTTTTCGTGCGAGGAGAAGCAATGATTATAGAAAAAATGTACAATACACTTGGAATCAAATCAAATGTGCTAAAATACTTAGAAAATATTGAAGCTGAAATATCTAGTGAGTTTAGCAAAATAGATGATATTGCAAGTTACAATCAACTAAAAGTTTTAAATGCTATGCAGCAAGGTAGATTAGCTAATAACCATTTTAATTGGCATACCGGTTATGGGTATGACGATCCTGGCAGAGAAAAAATTGAAGAAATCTATTCTGATATTTTCAAAACAGAAGATGCTATTGTAAGACCTATTATTGTTAATGGTACTCATGCCTTAACATTATGCCTAACAGGGATCCTAAAAACGGGTGATACGTTATTATCTATAGCAGGTAAACCGTATGATACATTAGACGAAGTAATTGGTATCAGCAACGTATACAATCAGGCAATGGATATAAATTATAAACAAATCGATTTAACAAATGACGGTGAGTTCGAATTCGATGCAATCAAAGAAGCAATGAAGGATCCTGTAAAAATGATTTACATACAACGATCTAGTGGATATGCTTGGAGACAGGCATTAACAATTACTAAATTAGAGGAAGTCATAAGTTTTGTGAAGACTCTTCAAAAAGATGTTATTGTTATGATAGATAATTGTTATGGTGAATTTCTTGATTATAAAGAACCTACAGAAGTAGGAGCCGATATTATGGCAGGGTCTTTAATAAAAAATCCTGGCGGTGGATTAGCGATAACTGGTGGTTATATTGTTGGGACTAAATCTCTTGTGGAACAAGTATCTTATAGAATGACATCTCCTGGTATTGGTAAAGAATGCGGTTTGATGTTTGGTCAAACACGAACGATGTTTCATGGTCTTTTTATCGCTCCGCAAACAGTTGCGGGTGCAATAAAGGGTGCAATATATTGTTCTAAAGCATTCGAAAAATTAGGTTATGAAGTTAATCCAAAACCAAATGATGCAAGAAGCGATATTATTCAATCTATCAAGTTAGGTTCCAAAGAAAAGGTTGTTTCATTTTGTGAAGGTATTCAAGCAGCAGCTCCAGTTGATTCATATGTTACACCGGTACCGTGGGCTATGCCAGGTTATGATTCTGAAGTGATTATGGCAGCAGGCGCATTTGTGCAAGGTAGTTCAATAGAACTCAGTGCTGATGCACCAATAAGAGAACCGTATATAGTTTACTTCCAAGGTGGGGTAACTTATGACCATTCAAAATTTGGTGTTATGAAGGCAATTAGTAAATTAGTAGAAGATAAGTTGATAGATATAACATAATAATATTATGTTAACCGAGGTGTTCATGAAGAAAATATTAGAGTGGGTAAAACCAATATTAATTGCAATATTAATTGCATATTGTGTAAATTCATTTGTTATTGTAAATGCAATAATTCCTACAGGATCAATGGAAGATACAATTTCAATAAATGATAGACTTATAGCTTTTAGGTTATCTTACCTCTTAGATGAACCAACTAGGGGAGATATAGTAATTTTTGATTCTAACTATGAGGAAAAACTTCTCGTAAAAAGAGTCATAGGAACACCTGGTGATACCATTGAAATTAACAACAACCAAGTGATTATAAATGGTGAAGTCTTAACCGAGAATTACTTAACCGTGGATACAAATGATGATTTCGAACTGATTACAGTACCTGAGGATAGTTATTTCATGTTAGGTGATAACAGAAACAAGAGTAATGATTCTCGTTTCTGGGATGATCATTTTATTAGTTCAGATGCTATTAAGGGGAAAGTGATGTTTAGGTATTTCCCAAATTTCAAATTACTCGGAGGTAATGATGGACAATAATTTAAAAGTTGTACTTAAAAAAAGAGTAGAGAAAACGATTAAAAGTTTAGAAAATCGCAATATGAATGGTTATTATATTGAAAATATTGAAGATTTATATGCTAAAATAAATGATTTGATTCCTGATGGTTCAACTGTTTCGGTAGGTGGTTCGATGACCTTATTTGAAACAGGTACCATTGAGTCTGTCTCTTATACACATCT
>SDWO01000024.1 GCA_004195325.1 Candidatus Izemoplasma acidinucleici
GATATGATGCTTTATATCTTTATATATAAATTCACAATGTTTACATACAGAATATGATACTTTATGTTGAAGGTCTTCTAATGTACTTGTATCCGAACCACATACTTTACAATATGACGATGATTTATGATTTTCGATTGACATAAAAGTACCTCATTTCTATATTAACTGTTACTATTCTACCATAGATTAAATTTTTAATACATTTAATTATTCATTAGTTTTGACACAAACTACATGAAACTATATAATACATTGAGGAGTGATTTTAATGGGTCCAGAAACGTATGCAATTTACGGTATTACTTTAATTTTAACAATAGTATCTTTTGTAAAGGATAAGAGAAAAACATTGAAAGGAATCAAGAAGGGGTATAAAGCATTTGTAAAACTTTTACCTGTTTTAATTCCATTATTCCTGTTTATCGGAATTTTATTAGCTGTGGTTACCCCAGAATTCATATCAAGTTTAATTGGTGAGGGTAGTGGAATCATTGGTATTATCATTGGATTAACAGTAGGAAGTATAACATTTATGCCTCCATTTGTTGCCTATCCACTTGGTGTGGAACTAATTGGTAATGGTGCAGGATATGCACAGGTCGCCGGACTTCTAGTAACACTTATGAGTGTAGGTCTAGTATATTTCGCAGCAGAAAGTAAATTATTCCATACGAAATCAGCGTTATTAAGAAATCTAGTAAGTTTAGTCGGAGCGATTATAGTTGTCTTGATTGTGATGGTGGTGTATAAATGATAATCCTTAAGAAGAATAAATTCCTAGTAATCTCAATAATGGCATTAATTGTGATTTCATTTATTGATATTAATCTTACATATAAATCATTTGAGAACACTTGGGAACAATTGAAAGTAATGTTATATATTGTTCCACCTATTTTTCTGTTAATAGGGTTATTCGATGTATGGATACCTAGAGAAACGATTATCAAATTAATGGGAGCAAATAGTGGTGTCAAAGGTATGACGCTGGCATTCTTGCTTGGTGCATTTAGTGCCGGACCAACAATAGCTGCATTTCCACTTGCAATGATCATGATAAAAAAAGGAGCCAAATACTCAAATGTTGTTTTCTTCTTGATGGTTTGGAGTTCTTTAAAATTACCAATAGTATTTTTCCAAATAACTACTATTGGGTTGTGAATAATCAAAATGAAATCATCTACCATCCTATATTAAAAGAAGGTACGATGAACCCTTTGACTACTACAATACAGAACTCAGATTATTTTGAGGAGTTAATAGACGGTGAATTGTACCGTCATTACACCTCTACTACGAGCAATGGTTGGACGTTTATCAGTAGTATAAACGAAGCCAGTATACTTGAAGAAAGATTAGTCATCCTAAGAAAAACACTCATCGTATTTATCATGTTTATGGGTCTATTGATAACTGTGCTTGTATTATTTACTAAAAAGTACACCCGTACGATAAATCATATGATCGTCATTTTAAATAAAGCGAGACGTGGCAATTTTTCTGATGTGTTACCAGTTGATAGCCGTGATGAAATAGGCACCTTAGCTCTAGCGATGAATCAAACTTTTGACTCCATCAGTCATGATCATGTAAAACTAGAGAGGTTGTGTTACTATAATTCACAGACTAGTCTACCAAATCTTGAAAAGTTAAAAAGTGATCTTAAATTATTTGCTAATCGTGATATGGCATTGTATCTACTCGATTTAGATAACTTTAGAACTATAAATGATTTATTAGGTAAGCAGAAAAGTGACGAATTTATCAATGAAATCAGCAAGAAATTACGTGATGCTGAAGATAGAAATCTGTATATTTATCATACATCTGGAGATGAGTTTGCTTTCCTTGAGTTTGATCCTGAACTTCAATTAATTACTGAAAATGCAGACTATATCATCAATCTCTTTAAACAATTAGCATTTAGTACCGCTCATAACATCGCTATTTCAACATCTATTGGTATTGCAAAATATCCAGATGATGTAACACTAAGCGGTGGTTTGATAGATTGTGCTCATACAGCTCTTACAAATGCTAAACGAGAAGGAAAGAACAATTTCAAATTGTTCTCTAGATTTTCACCTTCAGAAGATACCAACAATGTAATTATGTTGGATGATTTAAAACATGCTATAGCGCAAGATGAATTTTTTATGCATTATCAACCTATATTCAACAAGAAAAATGAAATCATCTCTTTAGAAGCATTGGTACGTTGGAATCACCCTCGAGATGGTGTTCTTTTACCTATAACATTTTTGCATTTAGTCGAACAGGTTGCTTTAATCAATGATTTTAGTCAGTTGGTTTTGAAACATGTATGCGATGATTACATCTCATTTAAAGAAAACAAACTCTACTTTAATAAGATTTATGTTAATTTATCTCAACGACAATTGCTTAACCCACTGTTCATTTCAAACACATTGGCAGCACTAAGACAAAAAAAATTGCCGATTGATATATTAGGATTTGAAATAACAGAACATATCTTGCAGTACGATATTGAAGCTACTTTAAAGAAACTTAACGCCTTGAAAGTTTTAGGTGTAGATGTTATCCTAGATGATTTTGGATCTGGTGAGGCTTCTTTAAATTCATTAAGAAGATTACCATTATCGAAGGTCAAAGTTGACTGTGCCTTGATTCAACAGATAAGTACAGACAAGCAAACAAAACAATTGGTTCGTGGCATCATTTATATGATTCATCAAATGGGTTTAATCGTTGTTGCAGAATGTATAGAAGACGAAAAAACTTACGACCTTTTACTAGAGATGAAATGTGATGAATATCAAGGTAATTATTTACAACAACCTGAAAAATCAAATCAAATTATCGACATATTTAAAGGATCTAATGTTAATTAGATCCTTTGTGTATGTGTACATTATTTTTACCATGTTCTTTAACATAATACATGGCTTCATCAGCTTCTTTAATGGCTTCTTCAAAATTATGATCTAAAATGCTAATACCAATAGATATTGTAATTGAAATACCATACAAAGTTTGGTTCTTAACAATATTTTTGATGGTTAAAGCTTTCGTATATGCTTCTTCTATACCAGCATCTCTAAGGATAATTAAAAACTCTTCTCCTCCCCATCTCAACGCATAGTCACTTTTTCTAATGTTGTCCATTAAGATTTGTGCCAGATTTGCAATAACCTTATCTCCTACACTGTGACCATGAAGATCATTGACGTGTTTGAAATCATCTATGTCTATCATGAAAATAACACCATTCTTGATATGACTTGATAAATTCTCTTTGTAATAGTGTCTATTGTGTAGTTTTGTCAAAGAATCCATAGTTGCCTTATGTTCTACTTTGATATACATATACACAGAAAGTAACATCAATGTTAACGATACAAACAGTGTGATATAGGCATAATTTAATTGCAATTTTTTATGACGATACATCTCATATAAGACATTGTCATTTTTATAATATATCAACGAACCAATTTGTTCACCTGAAAAATTCAATACCTCTATTGGCATAGCCCATATAAGTTGATCTTCCACAACAATATAGGTTAAACCTTCGCTTTTAAATATACCCTTTTCTATATTAGACAAAGCTTTATCACTTAATTTCAAAAAATTATTTTTGTCGATATTTAGATCTACTTCAATACCTTTAACAGCAAAATCCTTGTCTATGTATCCCTCAGGAA
>SDWO01000052.1 GCA_004195325.1 Candidatus Izemoplasma acidinucleici
AGATGTGTATAAGAGACAGTCTTATCCCTTGCTAAGGAAATTTTATTAATTCCTTCACCAAGTGGATACAGTTTAGAAATTATTCCTAGAATTTCTGAAGAAGCAAAAAAATACGGATTACACACAGAAAAAACTAATAAAGGTAACTTAATAATTACTATCCCAGGAGAAACTGATTACAAGGTAGGGTTAAGTGTCCATGTTGATACTTTAGGCGCTATGGTACGAAGTGTCAGTGCAACTGGTGAAATTAAATTCACCACAATTGGTGGTCCAATTTGGCCAACACTTGACGGAGAATATTGTACAATTAAAACAAGAGATAATAAAATCTACACAGGTACCTTTTTATCAACGAGTCCTGCTGCTCATGTATTTAAGGATGCGTCTACTAAAAAAAGAGATCCTGAGAATATGTATGTTAGATTAGATGAAATTGTTAAAACTAAGAAAGATGTTGAAAAACTTGGTATTGAAACAGGTAACTTTATCTTCATCGATCCGAAAACAACGATTACTGATTCTGGATTCATTAAATCAAGATTCCTAGATGATAAAATCAATGTAGCTAGTATCTTTGGTTTAGTTAAATATCTGAAAGACAACAATATAACTCCAAAACAAACAATTAAAATCATTATAAGTACATATGAAGAAGTTGGTCACGGGGCATCATTTATCCCTGTTCTAGACGAAATGATCGCAGTTGATATGGGTTGTATCGGGGACGATTTAACTTGTACTGAGTTTGATGTATCAATTTGTCCAAAAGATTCAAGTGGACCATACGATTACAATTTAACTAATAAACTAGTAGAAATCGCAAAGAAAAACAAATTAAGACATGCGATTGATATTTATCCATACTACGGATCTGATGTATCGGCAGCAATAAGAGCTGGAAATGATATCAAAGGTGGACTTTGTGGACCTGGTGTTCATGCTAGTCATGGTATGGAAAGAACACATTATCAAGGAATTGAAGCAACAATGGAATTACTATTTCACTATATAACTAAATAAGGAGAAAACTATGAAACAGAAAAAACCATGGTGGGTACAAATCATATCAATGGGAATCGGTTTTGCAATTGGATGGTTCCTGTACGAGATATTATTTTAAAAAGAGTGTAATTCACTCTTTTTTTTGATATAATTTATTGTTAAAGAGGTGTTATTATGAAGCTAAAAAGACCAGATTATACCAACTCAATACTAAATGTCTCAAATTCATTTTTAAAATACTATAACGTACCCACAACCTATAATTCACAAAGAACATTAGATGGTATATTAGAGACAAAATATAACCATATTATTTATATCCTTTTAGATGGAATGGGAAGTAATATCGTTAATCATCATCTTAAGGATAACGACGCTTTGAAAAAGTATATGGTAGAAGAAATCACAAGTGTATTCCCACCAACAACTGTCGCAGCCACAAATGCTGTGCTAAGTGGTAAACCACCTATAAGTACTGGGTTTTTAGGATGGGTACAATACTTCGAACATATTGATTCAGATTTAACTGTATTCTTAAACAAAGACTTTTATACAGACAAAGAACCAAGTGAAATTGTAAGAAAGAAATACTTAAATTACAAAGATATTTTACAACAGGCAAAAGAACTGAATCCTGATTTATCAACTAACATTATCTTTCCTGCATTTATTGAAGATGGAACGGGAGAATCATTTGCGGATGAGATAGAAAAAGTATTAATGATTACACATAATACTGATCAGTCATTCAACTATGTATACTGGACCCAACCTGATCTTATAGAACATAAAGAAGGTATCTATAGTGAACCCGTAAAAAAAATGCTTCAAGGTCTAAACAAAGACTTTGAATCATTAATCGAGAATATAAGTGATGACACATTGGTAGTTTGTATTGCGGATCATGGTTTAACTGATGTTGAAGAACTAAACCTTTTCAAGTACGAGAAACTTACAAATATGTTAAAAAGAAAACCATCAATTGAACCACGAGCGATTAACTTCTTTCTTAAAGATGGTTTTGCAGATGAATTTAAAGAAGAATTCAATAAGCACTTCAAAGACATTTATTTATTAATGTCTAAAGAAGATATATATGAATCTGAGTTATTTGGTACTGGAGATATTCACCCTTTAGTAGATATGTTCCTTGGGGATTATATCGCTGTAGCGGTAGATAAATATCTATTCTCAGTAAATGATAATAAATCATATAAAGCGCACCACGCTGGTCTTTCAAGAGATGAAATGATGGTTCCGTTAATTATTTATTCAAAAAAATAAAGAGAGGTTTCCCTCTCTTTTTTTATTGGACTGTATCTATATAATAATAATTTTTGGTAAGTATTCCTTTTAATCCTGTAGGACTAACACTGACAACTTCAAATACAAAGGTAACTTCAAGGTCATTGATTGTTAAATCAACAGTGACTGTCCCTCCTGAATTAGTTACATCAGTAATGGCTACTACTTCACCTTCTAGCAAAGACACAAATTGAATACAGACATCTTGTGTTTCTTCGATAAAATAATCTTCACAATTTGACTCGTCTAGATCGGCTAAGAAAGCCTCTACTACACTTTCTTCAGTCGTAAATCCAGCTGGTCTCATTAATAAATAGTAAAAAGCAAATACAAGTGCACCGAGTACAACGATAACTAGTAATGGTTTAAAAAGCTTACTCATCATCTTTGTCCTTAGTACGTTTTTTAAATGGTCTACTGAAGATTCCCGCTATTCCTTTTGGAAATGCAGCCAATCCGCCAGCTATTATTGTTGGCATCATTTTGATTGTTTCCTTGACAGCCATTCTTCTTATTTGTTTTTTATCTATTAATTCGTTGTCCATAAATAAGTACTTTTGAGTAACAACTCCAACTCGACATGTTAATAATGCATTTGCTGTTCCGCTAAGAATACTATTACTAATTGTTTTAATAAATGGTAAATCAGTTAGTACTTCACTTACTTTATTTGGTAGTAATTCACTGATTTCAGCATCATCTAATCCTTCAGCGATTAATGATGTTGTCATTACATTAAGCATGAGTTTCATCAGTCTAGGAAGTGATGGTCTGAATCCAGTTAATGTTGTAATTTCCTTAATCATTTTAAGATTTATCACTACCACACTCAACATATCAAGATTTCCATTTTGTGATAAAGCGGTCGATACAAGTACGGTCTTAGAATTCTTAATGATAAGCTCCCTTATTCCGTCTTTCATTGTAGTCTCAAAAATATGAGTCAACTCCAACTTAAGGTTCTTTTTATCTTTAAGGACGGCTCTAAGTCGTTTTTTATCCTCATCTGTTAATGTATCATTTTTAAGTAACACTTTAGCAGCATCTTTATATACTTTATGACGTCTATGTTCATCATCTAAAATTTGATCCACACTAAATACAGGAGCAAAAAATATAATTCTTAATGGATTAATTATCAGGAAGTATGTAAGGAAAGCACTCAATCCATAAAATCCATATTCTACATATTCATTTAGACTTCTAAGACTCTTTCCTACACTAATTATATTACCTGTCTCTTATACACATCT